>LFLF01000127.1 GCA_001184395.1 Candidatus Paraburkholderia calva
GGAACCAAGTTATCCAGCGTGGTCATCATGAACATCAATTCGGTGTAGCCGTCTGCTCTGCGCATCGTTTCGGTCTCAGTGTCGTTCGATTCCTTGATTCAACGTTTGCCCCTCCCAGTTTGCCCCTTCCAATCAGATGATCCGCGTAAGATGACCCGCGTAGAGGGTATTTCAATAGCCTGCTAAACATCTTCCGTAAAGGACGCTTTGATATGACGCTACGCATTGGCCGCCGCGCTTATGCGGAAATGTTCGGCCCGACCACCGGCGACCGCGTGCGCCTGGCCGACACCGATCTCATCATCGAAGTCGAACGCGACTTCACCACTTACGGCGAAGAAGTGAAGTTCGGCAACGGCAAAGTCATTCGCGACGGGATGGGCCAGTCGCAACGCCCCTCGGCCGATGTCGTCGATACCGTCGTCACCAACGCGCTGATCCTCGATCACTGGGGCATCGTCAAGGCCGATATTGGCATCAAGGGCGGACGCATCTTCGCCATCGGCAAGGCAGGCAATCCCGACATCCAGCCGAACGTGAACATCGCCATCGGCGCAGCCACCGAAGTCATCGCGGGCAAAGGCCTCATCGTCACCCCGGGCGGCATCGATATGCATATCCACTTCATCAGCCCGCAACAGATCGACGAAGCGCTCGCGAGCGGTGTCACGACCATGCTCGGCGGCGGCACCAGTCCCGCGACAGGCACCAATGCGACCACCTGCACGCCCGGCCCATGGCACATCGAACGCATGTTGCAAGCCGCCGATGGCTGGCCGATGAATCTCGGTTTCCTGGGCAAAGGCAACACGAGCCTGCCAGAACCGCTGATGGAACAAATCAAGGCAGGCGCCATCAGTCTCAAGCTGCACGAAGACTGGGGCACCACGCCCGCGGCCATCGACAATTGTCTCAGCGTCGCCGATGACACCGACACGCAAGTCGCCATTCACACGGACACGCTCAACGAAGCGGGTTTCGTCGAAACGACCGTCGCCGCCGTCAAGGGCCGCACGATCCACACATATCACACCGAAGGCGCGGGCGGCGGCCATGCGCCGGACACCATCCAGGTCGCGGGCGAGTCGAACGTGCTGCCCTCCTCCACCAATCCCATGCGCCCCTATACCGTCAACACGCTCGACGAGCATCTCGACATGCTGATGGTGTGCCATCACCTCGATCCGTCGATCGCGGAAAACATCGCGTTCGCGGAGTCGCGCATTTGCCGTGAGACCATCGCGGCCGAAGACATCCCTCACGATCTCGGCGCACTGTCCATGCTCTCGTCGGATTCGCAAGCGATGGGCCGTGTCGGCGAAGTCATCATTCGCACCTGGCAAACGGCGCACAAGATGAAAGTGCAGCGCGGCGCGCTCAAGGAAGACAGCACGCGCAACGACAACTTCCGCGCCAAACGTTATGTCGCGAAGTGCACGATCAACCCCGCGCTCACGCACGGCATCGCGCATGAAGTCGGTTCCATCGAGCCGGGCAAGTGAGCCGACCTCGTGTTCTGGGAACCGGCGTTCTTCGGCGTGAAGCCGTCACCCATCGTCAAGGGCGGCATGATCGCGCTCGCGTAAATGGGCGACCCCAATGCATCGATTCCCACATCGCAGCCGGTGCACTATCGCGATATCGCGAGATGTTCGCCACGCGCGGCGGCGCGCTCGGCAAGACCTCGCTCACCTTCGTCTCGCAGATGGCGATGGAAGCGCGCATCGCCGATCGCTACGGTTTGTCCAAGCAGGTCGTCGCGATCAGGAACTGCCGCAATGTCACGAAAGCCGACATGATTCACAATGCATGGCAACCGTCCATCAGCGTCGATCCGCAGACCTATCAGGTGATCGCCGACGGACAACTGCTCACATGCGACCCCGCCACCGTGCTGCCAATGGCGCAACGCTATTTTCTGTTCTAAAAGCCTTATGCATACCATCGACCGCCAAACTCGCGACGGTGCTCGTCAAGCGCGCGCCGACCCTGACGCTCGACAACGGCGAGGAAGTCGCCCTCGTGATGCCGCGCGGCACTGTGCTTGCCGACGGCGACATGCTCGTCGCGGACGACGGCGGCTTCGTGCGCGTCGTCGCAGCGGCGGAAGATGTGCTGGTCATGCGCGCGCCCAGTGTGCGGATGCTGACGTGCGCGGTGTATCACTTGGGCAATCGCCATACGCCGGTCGAAGTCGGCGCGGAGTATCTGAAGCTCGAAGCGGACCCGGTGCTCGAAGACATGCTCAAGCGTCTGGGCTGTCTCGTCGCGCATGAGTCGCAACCGTTCCAGCCCAAAACCGGCGCGTACGGCGGCGGCCACAAGCACTGTCACGACGAAACCTTCAGCGAAGACTATGCGCTCGCGTAGAAGGTGTACGGCGAGCATCACGGTCACGATCACTCGGCGTGCGGGCACGGTCACGGACACGATCACGGGCATCGTCACCACGGCCATGACCATCGCTGAGCTGACCCTCCTGCATCTCGCGTCGCCGGCGTTGCCGATCGGCGCATTCAGCTATTCGCAAGGGCTCGAGGCCGCCATCGAACACGGTCTGATACACGATGGCGACAGCGCGCGCCAGTGGATCGAAAGCGGCCTCGTCAACGTGCTCGCGCGCGGCGAGTTGCCGATGCTCGCGCATCAGATGACGCACTGGCGTACGCATGAAATCGAGGCGCTCGAACGCACGAACGACGACTACCTCGCGAGCCGCGAATCCGCCGGAACTCAGACGCGAAACCGAACAGACGGGGGGCTGGTCGCTCGCGCAGTTGTGCGCATCGCTCGAATGGGGCGACGATGCGCGGCGCGCCACACTCGCGGCGATCAAACCGATCGCGCAGCTGACCGCTTTCGCGTTCGCGGCGTGTGCGCACGAGGCATCGGCCGAATCGGTATTCGCGGCCTATGCGTTCAGCTGGGTCGAGAATCAGGTGGCCGCCGCGTTGAAGGCGGTGCCGTTCGGCCAGCTCGCGGGACAGCGCATCATCGTCGCGTTGCGTGGTCCCATCGATGCCGCCGTGCAACGCGCGCGCTTTCTACACCGGCCGATCGCATCAATACGTTCGCGCCGCAACTAGGAGGCGTGCTGTCCGAGTGGCATGAATCGCAGTATTCGCGGCTGCTCCGCTCCTGACATCCTTCCGCTTTCGACGAACCCTTAGAAGAAACGACATCGCATGAACGCTCCCGTTTATTCCGCCGCCGCCCGCCGCACCAAGAAGCTTCCGCCCTTGTGGGTCGGCGTGGGCGGTCCGGTCGGCTCAGGCAAGACCACGCTGCTGGAAATGCTTTGCAAGGGCGATGCGCGAACAGTACGACCTCGTCGCCATCACCAACGATATCTACACGAAAGAGGATCAGCGTCTTCTGACGGTCGCGGGCGCACTCCCGCCGGAGCAGATCATGGGCGTGGAAACGGGCGGCTGTCCGCATACCGCGATCCGCGAGGATGCGTCGATCAATCTAATCTCGAAGCGGTGGATCGCATGGTGTCGAAGTTTCCCGATGCCGATATCGTGTTCATCGAGTCGGGCGACGACAATCTCGCGGCGACATTCAGTCTGGAGTTGTCGGATCTGACGATCTATGTGATCGACGTCGCCGGCGGCGAGAAGATTCCGCGCAAGGGCGGCCCGGGCATCACGAAGTCGGATCTGCTCGTGATCAACAAGACGGATCTCGCGCCGCATGTCGGCGCGAACCTCGACATCATGGCGAGCGATGCGAAGAAGATGCGCGGCGAGCGCCCGTTCGTGATGTGCAATCTGAAGGCACTGGACGGGCGGTGATTAGGTTTATCGAGAAAAAGGGGTTGCTGAAGGCTTAACGCCCCCTCACCCCGCCTTCTGCCCCACCACCTCCGGCGGCGCGTCGCGCTCCTCGGGCGCAGCATCCCCCACATGCGCCGCCGCTTCCTCCACCTTCCACCGCCTTCGCGAGCGCACCATCTGCCGCAACGCTAGCCGCGCCATCCTCACCCATCCCGGCCGCGGATCGGCCAGCATGCTCAGCGCCCGCGCGTAGTCGAGCGTGAGGCCCGGGGTCCATGCCATCGTCGCGATGCGCCAGAACGGCCGCCATCCGCCGCCTCTGCCCCACATGCACGTCGATGCGCCTTCGATCGCCGCCTCGAGCGCCCGCGCCACTGTGCTCGAACAATTGCGGTACGTGAGGTTATACGTCGTATCCCGCCGTTACGTCTCCCAAAAACGCGCCAGCCGCTCCGGATCGTAATTGCGAATACGCACCTGCCGCGTCGACAGACACCACGCCTTCGCCTCAGTTTCATAATCCGGCTGATATAAACGAGGCACGTCGTTGTCGCGCGTCGCGCGCAGGATACGGGCGAGTTCCTCATGAGAACGCTCGATCTCCACCGCCGGATACAGGCTGATGTAAATACCTTCGGGCGTTTCCAGCGCCGCGTGCCCGGTCGAAATCGCGCCATGCCGATCGATCGCCGCAATATATCGATCGACGATCTCAACTGCCCCGCGGCTCCATCCGCGACGATCTCACCGGGCGTCCACACGTGCACCGTGAGCGCGCGCTTGTGCGACTCGGGCGGCCCGTCGAACACGGTGTCGGCAAATGACGGCACGGGCGTCTTCGAGCGCGCCGCCGCACCCTCCATCGCCGGATTCGCCGCCATCCGGCGCACGCGTGTCGCAAGCAGGATCATGTTCCAGCCGCCGAAAACAGCCCGAAGGCCACGCAATATGTGACCGTTCCCGCGTAGTAGTCCGGATAAGGCTGATAAAAGAATACAGCGATGGCGATCTCCAGCGCGCCGCCCGCGACCGCGATTTTCCAGCGCCAGTATCGGACCACCTTCGCCGTGACGATCTGCAACGCGCCATCGACCAGAAAGAGCGTGCCGAAGATCATCGACAGCGCGAAATTGCCGTGCTCGCCGCCGATCAGCACCAGCAGCGCCGACAGGCAGAACGTCGTGCCCTTCACGTAGCGCAACATGCGCTGGCCGCCCATGCCGGTCCACGCGACCGCGAGCGTGGCGAGCCCTTCGAACAGCATCAGCGCGGCGAAGGGCGTGATAGGAAAGTACAGCACGCCGTCGAGCGCGTTGGAGAAAATGACGACGCCAAGCGCGACACTCAGCACGCCCAGCGTCATCACCGAACGCCAGCGCGCGCAAATAGTCCACGCCGAGCAGGATCATCACGAGACGGACCATCGCATTCCTCTGATCGATCTCGCCGCGCGTCGATGCGCGGCCACTCAATAATATAGGCAATCGAAACGTCCGACCGCAAGGCGTGCCATTCCGAATCGATGTCTGGCGGCATGGCCTCGCTTCTGCGTCCCCATGTTCATGTGAGGTGGCATTCCCCCTTCAAACCTATTTTTGAGATTGCGCCTGCCCTCGGCGCTCTCCGCAACGTGCCCATCGTCATCACCCACAGGCCATACGTCAGCCAGTCACATGACGCCATGCGGCGCCACATGCGCGCCCGCCCGCGCGCAACTGCGTGCCGGTGCTGTTCCACATCGTAGATTTCGGCGATGGCGGGATCGAGTCGTCGTTGATCCAGTGGCTGCGCGTGTTCGACCGCGAACGCTTCGTCGTCACGTTATCGGTGATGCATCCATCGCCAGCGCTGGCGAACCGCTTTCGCGCGCTCGTGCCGCTCGACGTCAAGATCGAGATCCTCGCCGATCGCGATTGGCTCAACTATTTTCAGAAGCAGCGCTATGAGCATCGGCTGAGCAAGCTGGGACACATCGGGCGCGACGTGTTCAATACGCTTGTGCGATTCGTCCGTACGTCAGGCGACGCGTCGAAGCGCTCGCGCGCCGGTATGCGCTCATCGTCGACTACAACATGTCGCTGCGGCAACTCGCCGGACGCTTCGGCGTCGCATGACTCGGCGTCAACCATTTCAGTTTCGATGCGCGGCTCGCCAATCGTCCGTGCAAGAAGCCCCGGCTCGCGACGCAGTTCGCGCGCTATGACGGCGTCGCCAGGCTGAATCAGCACATGGCCGACGAAGCGTGCGCCATGTTCGGCCACGGCCTGCAAAGGCTGTTCGTGCTGCCCAACGCGATCGATATCGAGCGCATCCGCGACAACGGCCGGGCGAGCGTCGCGCCGCCGTGCGATGCGCCCTATATCGTGTCGGTCGCGCGGCTCGACGAGATTCAGAAGGACCATCGCACGCTGTTGCGCGCGTATGCGCGGTTGATCCGCGACGAGTCCATTGCGGCGCATCTGGTGATCGTCGGCGACGACGGTGCGTTTCGTGGGGAACTGGAAGCGCTCGCCAGGGAACTGGGCATCGCGGCGCGCGTGCATTTCATGGGGTATCGCAACAATCCGCACGCGCTGGTAGCGGGCGCGCAATTGCAGGTGCTGAGTTCGCGCTACGAAGGCATGCCGATGGTGCTGCTCGAAGCGCTCGGGCTCGGCAAGCCGGCGATCGCGAGCGATTGTCCGACCGGTCCGCGCGAGATTCTGGGCGATGGCCGCTACGGCACGCTGTTCGCCATCGGCGCGGTGGGATGAACTCGCCGACGCGATGCGCCGCATCCTAACCGACGACGCGTTGCGCGAGACCATGAAGGCTCGCGCGCTGGAACGTGCCGAGGAATACGGCATTGCCGCGAGCAACGAGCGCTTCGCGCGCTGCGTGGAACAACTGGTGTCGGCCGGACGCTGAACGCAGCGCCCGCATCGTCAGGCGATATCTTCGATATCCTGCCCGGCGACTTCAGCCGCCACTTCGCCCGCTTCCTCTTCAAGCAGTGCGCTCAGCACGCTGACCGTGCGCTCGGTCGCCCCGCGATGCGCCGCCGCGAAGGCAGACGCCACCGCGCTCATCGCCAGGCGGCGCGGTTTGTCGTTGAAGAGTTCGCGCAGACCGCGCGCCAGTCCCGGCGGATCTTCCACACGCAATGCCCCGCCCGCGTTGATCGCGTCCTTGGTCGCCTGCGTGAAGTTGAAGGTATGCGGGCCGATCAGCACCGGCACCCCCGCCGCGCAGGCTTCGATCAGATTCTGTCCGCCGAGCGGCAACAGGCTCCCGCCGATGAACGCCAGATCCGCCGCCGCGTAATACGCGCCGAGTTCGCCCATCGAATCGCCGAGCAACACCTGCACGTTCGCGGGCAAGGGCTCCGCCACGTCCGCGCCCGACCCGGCCGTGACCGGCGGCGCCCACACGGAACGGCGCGCGCTCGTCATGCCCGCGCTTGCAATCAGCGCCGATACTTCATCGAAACGCTGCGGATGACGCGGCACCAGAATCAGCAGCGCATCCGGCACATTGAGTTGCGCGAACGCGCGCAGCACGAGCGTCTCCTCGCCTTCGCGCGTGCTCGCCGCAACCCACACCGGCCGCTCGCCGATGGCCGCGCGCCACGCCTGACCGAGCGCGATCAGTTCGGGAGGCACACTCATATCGAACTTCAGATTGCCGAGCACCGCTACATTGCGCGCACCGAGCGAGATCAGCCGCGCCGCATCCGGCGGCGTCTGCGCCAGCACGCGAGAGAAACCGCCGAACACTTCCCGCACCGCGCAGCCGAAGCACATGGCGCGCTTGTACGAGCGCTCGGACATGCGCGCATTCGTCAGCACGAGCGGCACATCGGCACGTTTGCATTCGTCGATCAGGGTCGGCCACACTTCGGTTTCCATCACGATGCCGAGCGACGGCCGCCACGCGCGCAGGAAACACCGCACGAGGCGCGGCGAATCGTAAGGCAGATAGCAGCGCATCACGCGCTCGCCGAACAATTGCTCGCCGGTCGCGCGGCCGCTTGGCGTCATGTGCGTGATCAAAATACGCGCCTCGGGATGCGCCTTCATGAGCGCTTCGACGAGCGTTTGCGCCGCGCGCGTCTCGCCGACCGACACCGCATGCACCCAGATGAGCGGCGCGAGATCGTCCGGACTGCGCGCGGGGCCGCGCCCGAAGCGCTCGCCGATATGCTCGCGATAGCCGCGCTCCTTGCGCGAACGGATCAGCAGCCGCAGCACCGCGAGCGGCGCGACGAGCCACCATGCGGCGCGATAGACGAACCTCAGAAAGCCCGCCGATGCGACCGGCGCGCTGGGCGGCGAAGACGCGACGCCGCTCAAACCAGCACCCGGCCTTTGAGGTGTTCGAGAATGCCGAGTGGCGCGTGATCGGGACACGCCATCGACTTGACTGGCAGAAAGAAGGTCTGCTCCATCATGAACTGGCCGGACATGACCGCGTGAGACGTCTGATCAGAGAAGCAGACCCAGACCGAGCCGGGCGGAAACGGTATGGTTTCCTGCGGCGAAGTCTTCTGATAGTCGAGATCGGCCTTCATGGCGTCGTGCAGATGCAGCATCAGATGGTCATATTCGCTGCGCGGTGTCTTGGTGATCTGCAGAAGATTCATAAGCCACGCCGAACCAGGCGCCTGTGCCTTAATCTCCGGCAGGAAGCGTTTGGCCATGTCTTCGAACGGCTCGCCCACGCGCCATACGCGCGGTGCGCCCTGCGGATTGATGTTGGTGAACACGCGCAGGATGCGCTCGCTGTAGTTCGGCCGCGAGGGGAACGCATCGACGTGCAGGCGGCTGTCGTCCTTGCGCCACGAGGCCTCGCGCGTTTCCACCTGATGCAGGCGCAGGCTGGTCGGTGCGACGCGCAGCTTGCCGTCGTATTCGGGGAAGAGGCCATCGACGAGCGAGCGAGCGTTGTCCTGATAGCGCTTGATCAGCGAACGCACAGCCGACTGCATGACATTGTCGCCGAGCACGCCGTTCAGCGCGCTACCGTTGGGCGCGAGACTGATGTTTTTGCGCTTCGGATCCGCGATGGCCGGATCGAGCAGAGCCTGTTCACCGCCTTCGATCGCGAAACGCAGATTGGGAAAATAGAGGACCTTGCCGTCTTCGACGCCGGTGAGCAGCGTCTCGCGCGGCACGGACAAGCCTTTGCCCTGCCAATCGCACGACGCGACTTCGATGATCTGGGATTCTGTCATGGTGCCTTCGAACCGTGTTTGCTCTGCGTGGCGCGGCGGCGAACTATAGCAGCCGAAGCTGGCGAGCGCGGACTTCACTTCGGACAAGGTCGGATGCCGACTGGCATCGCCCAAATTGATGACGTTCGGTGACCAGTAACCGCCGGTACGCCACGCGGTGGAGAAATTGTACAACTCGACGGTCGGCCGCTTCAGTGCTGCGGCAATATGAACAAGCCCGGAATCGACGCCGACGGTGGCCGCCGCGCCGTCGATCAGGCCGACTACTGCCGGCAGCGACAGCTTCGGCGGCACGATCGCGGCCGCGCCGAATTCCCGCGCGAGCTTTTCGCTGGTCGCGCGTTCGGCGGCGTTGCCCCACGGCAGCACGATCGACGCGCCGCGCGTCACCAGCGCCTGACCGAGTTCGATCCACGCGGCTTCGGGCCATTGCTTGTCGGCGCGCGAGGTGGCGTGCACGAACACGACGTAAGGCACCGGCAGATTCAACCCGAGTTGCGAAACAGCCAGCGCCGCGTGCCACGTGTCGATGCCGAAATCGATATCGTCGTGGGGCTTGGACAGATCGAGCGCCGCGGCCACCAGTTGCCGCGAGCGTTCGACGACGTGCGTGCGCGGCTCGATCGGCACGCGCCGGTCGTAGAAGAAGCGCACCGGCCATTCGTAGCCCGCACCGTCGGTGCGATTGCCGAGTCCGACCAGCGGCCCGCGCGCCCAGCTCGCGACCCACGCGGTCTTGATCAAGCCCTGGCAGTCAATCACCAAATCGTATTTCTCGGCGGCGAGTTCGCGCTTGAACTTGCCGATCTCGCGCCAGTTGTCGGCGGCCGCCCAGCGCTTGCGCCAGCGTCGCAGCGAGAACGGAATCGCGCGATGCACGCCGCTCACTAGCTCAACAAGACTCGCGAAACTCTCCTCGACGAGCCAGTCGATCTGGGCGTCGGGAAATCGGCGGCGAATGTCGGCGATGACCGGCATGTTGTGAACGACGTCGCCAAGCGACGACACGCGAACGATCAGGATCTTTTGCACGCTAGGATGAACGGGCGCGAATGCGCTTGACTGCGGTTGGAAAAACAGGGAAGCGAGGATTTTAGCGCGGGTTGTGAGCGCGGCGTGGCGAACTTCGTGCGCGATTTCCCGGGTGTTTCGTAAGCGGCAATGAAAAGGCGGCACGATCGCACGACCGTGCCGCCCGCACACCCTGCCTGAAACCGGCTTAGAACGGCAGCTTCGCGTCTGCCTTCTCCGCCAGGATCACTCGGCGGAAATCTTCCTGAATGCGCTTTAACGCCGCTTCGTTGTCCGCTTCGAAGCGCATCACGACGACCGGCGTCGTGTTCGACGAGCGCACGAGACCGAAGCCGTTCGGATATTCCACGCGTAGACCGTCGATGGTCAGCACGTCATCCGCGCCTTCGAACTTGGCGTTCTTCTGCATCGCCGAAATGAGCTGGACGTTCTCTCCCTCTTCCATCTTCAACTGGAGTTCAGGCGTGGACAGCGAATTCGGCAGATCGTTGAGCAGCTTGCTCGGATCGGCCACGCGCGAGAGGATTTCGAGTAGACGCGTGCCCGTGTACAGGCCGTCGTCGAAACCGTACCAGCGGTCCTTGAAGAACACGTGGCCACTCATTTCGCCCGCCAGCGTCGCGCCGGTTTCACGCAGCTTCGCCTTCACGAGCGAGTGGCCGGTCTTCCACATGACCGGCTCGCCGCCCTGATCGCGCACCCACTTCGCCAGATTGCGCGTGCACTTCACGTCGTAAATGATCTGGCCGCCCTTGTTGCGCGACAGCACTTCCTGCGCGAAAAGCATCAGTTGACGGTCGGGGAATATCACCTGGCCGTCTTTCGTCACCACGCCGAGACGATCGCCGTCGCCGTCGAATGCGAAGCCGACTTCAGCATCCGATTCCTTCAGCGCCTTGATGACGTCCTGAAGGTTTTCGAGGTGCGCCGGGTCCGGGTGATGGTTCGGGAAGTTGCCGTCGATGTCCGTGAATAGTTCGACCAGTTCGCAGCCGAGCGCCTTGAACAGACGCGGCGCGAGACCGCCCGCCACGCCGTTGCCGGTATCGACGACGATCTTCATCGGGCGCACCGGCTTCACGTCTGACACGATGCGATCGAGATAGATCTGCGACACGTCGAACTCGGTGTAGGTGCCTTCGCCCTTCTCGAAGTCGTCGGCCACGATGCGCTTGTACAGGGCCTGAATCTGGTTGCCATAGATGGCCGCGCCGCGCAGGACCATCTTGAAGCCGTTGTAGTCAGGCGGATTGTGGCTGCCCGTCACCACGATGCACGAATCCACGCGACGCTCGCCCGAGGGCAGAGGCAACGGCACGCTCGCGGCGAAGTAACCGACCGGCGTCGGCACCATGCCGACATCGACGACATCGATGCCCACCGCGCGCAGGCCGTCCGCCAGCGCCGACGACAGTTCGGGACCCGAAAGGCGGCCGTCGCGCGCGATCACAACAGAATCGCCGCCCTGCTTTTTGATCTCGCTGCCGAACGCCTGGCCGATGTTCTTCGCGACGTCGCGATCGACGGTCTTGCCCACGATGCCGCGGATGTCGTAGGCCTTGAAGATGGATTGCGATACTTGGCTCATGAGATGGCTACCTCTTCTCTATTAATTGATGGATTCTCGGCGATGCAGCCATGAGGGCATGCAAGTCGTGAAGACACGCACCGCGCCGCGCCCTTCCATGCGATGCGTCTCTCCAGATTCTGCCGTCAGGTTGGTTAAGGCAACGCTGAAGCAGCCGGTTGTATTCATCGATTCAGGCGCAAACAGCGGCAGATTCATCGTGAGTGAGGCTTTGCGCCTGGATTTCCGGTCCACCAGGGTGTTGCGCCTGGGCCTGCGGCCCGCTTTCCCCCATTACGGGCGAACCTGTGCCATCAATCGCTTGCGCGAAAGATAAACGTTGGTCAACGCCAGCGCAACGAAGGCCCGATTGGCGTTCTTCGCCAGACCCCGATAGCGCACCTTCGTGAAGCCCCACAGGCGTTTGACAACAGCAAACCCCTGCTCAACGCGAGCACCGATCTTCGACTTGTTGCGATTCTTGCCGCGCGCTACCTTGTCAACTTCGCCCGCCCGGC
>LFLF01000128.1 GCA_001184395.1 Candidatus Paraburkholderia calva
TTGCAGCACTCGCCCCACCTCGGCGAAGAGATTTCCACCAGATCCGCGCCGACGTCCACGGCGCTGCTCGAGGCGAATCTCGATCGTGTTCATCGTGTCAAGCAACTCGTCGCGTCGCGTGCGCTTGTGGCAAGTCTCGAACCCCGCACCTTGATCCGCGGCCTTCGCCAGCGTCTGCTGCTACATCGTCGTTTGCCTTTTTCCTTGCACGTGCGCTCTATAAAACCTGACAAGCACTAGTGGTAGACTTAATCAGCATTGCCTTAAAACATTTTAAGACTTGGCGTAAAGCAGCATACAATGGTGTTCAGGCGCGCTTTCTGCCGTCCGGTGCGAAATCAGGCGGATTCGGGCAGCAGGGCGACATCCTCGGCGGTTCGTGGTCTTCCGGCGTGACTTCCGCGCGCACTGTTGTCGTGGATCCTCGAGCGGGAATTCCCGCAATCAGCACTCAAACCGACAATAAAGGCAAAACGAGCCAGGCGGTTTAGCGCGGGTTATCGGTCATTGCGAACCACTGCGGTAAATATACTAATTGACGTGCGGCATGCGGTTTGCCACGCTTCATTAAATACATCTATTCAAGTCATCGAACCGCCCCGGTCCGCGCGGGGCGTCGGTTTGTCTTCCCAAAATCAAAAAGCTGAATCAGGAAAGCTGTGGACGAAAGAAAGCGAGACAGCATCATTGCGTATTTGCGCAGCCGCATGGTCGAATTCGGTATCACCGAAAGCGCTTTGGCCGAATCGTTGGCAGAAGCGCCGGTGGTCACTGCGCCGGCTTCTTTTATCAAACCGAACGGGGCTCATCTGGCGCAAAAGCCGAAGCGACTGATGCCGCAATTGCCCACTCTACCGCTAGGCGGCGAAGGCGGGACGCAGTTCCGCAACGCCAGCGGCGATACGTGGGACGGTATCGGCGACATGCCCGAGTGGCTCAAGCGCGCCGTGCACGCGGGACAGGACATCGAGTTTTATCGCATCTGAAGCGGGCCGCGCTCGCGCAGGTGTTTCCGGTTCCACTCCAATTTTAAAGGTCGGCTCACGGCGCGACCCGGTGAAGCGGGCATCCATCGTTTGGCGTTCGGCGTGGTGCGATTCCCGGGCGTTCATCCGCTCAGGGCTCATCCGGCATCGCCTGGAGAAACGGCTGTGCGCGGCGACGGCATGCGCGCGCATAGGTAATCGGCCGGGATATATCAAGGTCAAAAAATTTTCGGCGGGGTTCCCCATCGCGCCTGAAAACGTTTATTGGTAGCTCGTCGCAAGTGGCTCGTCCGATTCGGGCCGCGCATCGCCCTCACGTCGAGCACGTCACGTTAAGCATGCCCGATCAAGTTCAGCAGTCTCCACACTCAGCAGTCTCCACACAGCAAAGGAGGCACGCATGCCCATGCACGGAAGCCGCCACGTATCGCCCCCATCGAGCGCGCAGCGGGCCACGACACCGGACAGGATGCCGTGCGCGGCAGCATCGATACGGACGACGAGCGGCATGCTCTCCCGGCCCGACACCTTGCCCCGTCGTGCGCCGCATGACGGCGGGGCGCATGCTGCTCGACAGCGCACCGGTCGAAACCGTCGCGGAGCAATTGCATTTGTCCGTGCAAACGGTGCGACGCTACAAGGCGATCGTCGCCGAGGGCGGCCTCGATGCGCTCTCGAAGATGGGCGTGGGCGGCCGCGCCTCGGCACTCGATCGCGAAGCGCTCGAATGGATCGCCGGGAGCTGCGGGGTTCCGCGCACGAGCACGGCTTCCAAAGCGATGCATGGACCAACGCGCGGCTGCGCGAGGTGATCGAGCGCCGCTTCGGCGTGCGCTTTTTGCGCGTCTATGTCTGGCAGATCACCACCAATCTCGGGCTCGGGCATCTGCTGTCGAAGTCGCAGCGATGAACGTGCCGCACGCGCGTGACACTCGTCGAAGGAGTCAGCCAATGTTCCATTCTCTTCTCTTTTCACGATGCGTGCGAGCGGGCGCGAGTGTATCGCTCGCTTTTATTTGTGCGGTTCCGCCTTCGCTCAGGACGATGCGGCCTCGGCGCGGGTGTCGCGGATGTCGCGCAGGTGCGGGCGCATGTGGTGGGCATCGATCCGGCCAGCAACAGCGTGACGCTGCAGGGGCCGTCGGGGCGTGCCGTGGCGGTGGCCGTGAATCCGCAGGTCAGCGACGTCTCGAAGCTCAAGATCGGCGATACGGTCAACATCGAATACCGCACCGCCGTGCTGATGCGCGCGACCAAGGCGGCGCCTAACGCGATCCGCGAGCGGATCGACACTGAAGCGGCTATTCCTGCTTCGGGCGGCCTGTCGGCTACCGCGCGCACGGTCGAGGTGCTCGCGACGATTCAGCATATCGACGCCAGAAAGCGCATGGTGACCCTGCGCGGGCCGGAGCGAACGGTGCGCTCGCGGTGTCGCCCGAAGCCTCCCTGGCCGAATTGAAGCCTGGCGACATGGTGCACGCGCAGTTCGAAGAGGCGACGGCGGTGCAGGTGCTAGGTGCTGCGCGACGGGCAGCCGATCAAATAAGCGCATCATGAAAACGTCCCACTCGAGGCGGGGCACTCCAAGTGCTATGTCGAAGCAAATAGGATCAGAAATTGAAGTTGTCGATATTCGACGAATCGAACGTGGTCGGGGCGGCCCGAGGATCACTTCTCCGTTCTTGCCGACGGTGCGCTTGCCGAGCTTGCCCGCTTCGAACGAATCGCCTTCCTTGCCGGTGATCGTGCCCGACGCCAGATTCGCCGCCGCATAGGCCGCGAGATAACCGAGCTGACCCGGATCCCACAACTGGAACGCCTTCACCGTACCATTCTTGATGAACGCGCGCATCTGGTTCGGCGTGCCGAGCCCCGTCACCATCACCTTGCCCTTGGCCGGCGAACTCTGGATATAACGCGCGGCCGCTGCGATACCGACCGTCGTCGGCACAATGATGCCCTTCAGGTTCGGATAAGCCTGCAGCAAGCCCTGCGGCTCGACGAAGGACTTCTGGTCATCGTCATTGCCGTCGGCGATCTTGACGAGCTTCATCTTCGAATACTCGGGTTTCTTCAGTTCGTCCTGCATGAACTTGATCCACGTATTCTGGTTCGTGGCGTTCGGCGTGGCGGAGAAAATCGCGAATTCGCCCTCGCCGCCGATCAGCTTCGACAGCAACTGAATCTGCCCGCGTCGGATCGCTTCCGACTCTGCCTGGTTGACGAAAATCTGCCGGCCGTCGGGTGCGGTATCCGAATCGAACGTGACGACCTTGATGTTCTGCGACATCGCCTTCTTGAGATACGGCACCAGCGCGTTGGCATCGTTGGCGGGGATCACGATGGCATTTTGCCGCTGCGTGATCAGCGTGTTGATGTAGCTCACCTGCGACGATGCGCCCGCATCCGACGGCCCACCACCTTGCCCTCGCCCCTCATCTCCTTGATCGCGGCCATGCCGCCGTCATCGGCAACGACCTCGTAAGGATTGTTGATCTGCTTCGGCACGAAGGCGATTTTCAGGCCGCTCTTCAGGTCGGCGGCATGCGCGGACAGCGCCACGCTCGCGGCCATCAACCCCACCGCGAATAGCGGCGCGCGAATCAAACGAAAGCTTCTCTTCATGTCGACAGTCTCCTGTTATTGCGCATGATTGCGCTGATTTTCAACGAACACGATCACACCGTTTGCGCCATCAGACGCTTCTCGCGCGCCGCCCGCCAGCGCGCGACGAGATTCGGTATCAGCACGGACGAGAGCAGCAACGCGCCGGTCACGATGGTGAGCGTTTCACTCGATACATCCGCGAGCGTCAATGCATTGCGCAGCACGCCGATGATCAGCAGCGACAACAGTAGCACGCTGATCATCGAGCCGCGCCCGCCGAAGATGCTCACGCCGCCGAACAGCACCGCCGCGATAACCGACAACTCGAAGCCCTCGCCATTGTCGCCGCGCGCGCTGGTGAAGCGCAGCGTATAGACGACGCCGGCGAGCGCCGCCATCGTGCCAGACATCATGAAGAGCTTGAGCTTGGTTTTCGCAACCTCGATGCCGGAGAACTGCGCGGCGGTCGGATTCGCGCCGATCGCTTAGAGGCTACGGCCGAACGGCGTCGCCTGCAACAGCACCGCGAATACGATCGCGCCGAGGATTACCAGGATGAACGGCATCGGCAGGAACGAGTCGCCCACCGTGTCGATGCCGAACGCCGTATACAGCGGGAAAATCCGCGATGGCCTGATCGCCGAGCAGCACGTACGCGAGGCCGCCAAACAGCGCCAGCGTGCCGATGGTAACCGCGAGAGACAGCCAGGTGAAGCGTACGATCACCAGCCCGTTGAGCAGCCCCGCAAGCGTGCCTGCGGCGAGGATGATGACGATGACGAGCGGCATCGGCAGGCCCATGTGCCAGAGCACGCCCATCAATGCGCTCGATGCGCCGAGCACCGACGCCACCGACAAATCGATCTCGGTGGCGACGATGATCAGCGTCATCGGCAAGGCGATCAGCGCGATCTCGGTAAAGTCCGCGAGCATGTTGGAGAAGTTCGCGCTCGACAGGAACATCGGCGAGAGCACGCGTCCCGCGACCAGCGACACGACGAGCACGATGACGAGCATCGCTTCCCATTGCAGGTGACGCCGTTTGGCGATGGACAGAGCGGAATCGGGTCTAGCCATGATCGCGTTTCCTCATCATGCGGCGCGCAACGGACCGCGCGAGCAAGGTATCGAGCGTGATCGCCGCGACGAGCAGCGCACCCTGAATGGCCTGTTGCCAGAACGGCGACACGCGCAGCACGACCAGCGCGATATTGATGACGCCCAGGACCAGCGTGCCGAGCGTCGCGCCCATCACCGTGCCGACGCCACCCGTGATCACGACGCTGCCGACGACCGCCGCCACCACTTGCAGTTCGATGCCCTTGGCCGTGCTGGCATCGACGGTGCCGAAGCGCGCGAGCCACAGCACGCCCGCGAGTCCCGCGATCGCGCCGGAGAGCAGGAAGCCGATCATCACGCGCTTGTCCACGCTGATGCCGGCGAGCCGTGCCGCTTCGGGATTCGAGCCGATCGCGTAATGCTCGCGCCCGTCGCGATACTGTTTCAGATAGACCGACAACGCGATCAGAACCACCAGCGCGATCAGCACCAGATTCGGCACGCCGAGCAGCGAACCGGTGGTGATGAAGGCGAAGGCATCCGGAAGACTCGTCGCATTGATCTGTCCGCCGTGGACCCACGCGTAATCCGCGCCGCGCACGATATACAGCGTGGACAGCGTGGCGACCAGCGACGGCACGCGCCCGAAGCTGACCAGCACGCCGTTCAACGCACCGATGGCGAGCCCGATGCCGATGCCCGCGAGCATCGCGACGATCACCGGCATTTGCGGGAACAGCACGAACAGGCTGCCGACCGCGGACGCTACGGATAGGTCGATATGCCGCATCAGCATCACGATCGTCATGCCCGCAGTCAAAAGGCCGATGATCGATACGTTGAGCAGCACGTCGCACAGGTTCTGCAGATTCAGAAAGTCCGGCTTGGCCGCCGCCGTCACGCCGATCAGCACGAGCAGCACGATGAAGAGCGTCAGTTCGCGGCTCTTGGCGATGGTGACCGCGAGGCTCTTGCGCTTGGTTTCGTTGAGCGGCATCGCGAGCATGGTGGGGGAATGTCGGGTCATCATGCGGCACGTCCCAGTGTTTGCGGCAATGCACCCAGGGCAGCGCTCATCACCCGTTCCTCGTTCGCATCGGCGCTGGCGATATCCGCGCTGATACGGCCTTCGTGCATCACCAGCACACGGTCGGCCATGCCGAGCACTTCGGGCAGTTCGCTCGAAATCATCAGCACGGCCGTGCCTTCTTTCACGAGTTCGGCGAGCGTGCGATACACTTCCGCTTTCACGCCCACGTCGATGCCGCGCGTCGGTTCATCGATGATCAGCACCTTCGGATGCGTCGCGAGCCACTTGCCGAGCACGACCTTCTGTTGATTGCCGCCCGACAGCGTGCCGGGCGCATCGAGGTCGCCCGCTTTCAGACGCAGACACTTGCCCCAGTCGTCCGCGAGCAACGATTCGCTGTGCGCGGAAATGAGTCCGTGACGCATGAGACGCCCACGCACCGTCAGCGACGCATTACGCGCAATGCTCAACTCGAGCGCGAGTCCCTGGGCGCGGCGATCCTCCGGCATCCGGCACGAGCGCGAGCCCCGCGCGCACGGCTGACGCCGGATGGCCGAGCGCCAGCTTGTTTCCCGCGATCTTTACCTCGCCGCCGTCGACCGGATCGATGCCGAAGATCGCGCGCGCCACTTCGCTGCGGCCGGCGCCGACCAGCCCCGTGAGCGTGACGATCTCGTCCGCGCACACATCAAAGGAGACGTTCTTGAACACGCCTTCGCGCGTGAGATTGCGCACCGAAAGGCGCACGTCGCCGGGCGCGACATCGGCTTCCGGATAGAACGTATCGAGATCGCGGCCCACCATCTTGCTGACGATGCCGTCGATGCTCATCGCTTCGGTCAGCGCGTCGCAGACCTTCAAGCCGTCACGCATGATCGTCAAGCGCGGCGTTAGTGCGAAGACTTCGTCGAGACGGTGCGTGATGAAGAGAATCGCGACATCGCGCTCATGCAGCGAGCGCACGATTGCTGAAGAGCCGTTCCACTTCGGGGAAGGACAGCGCGGCGGTCGGCTCGTCCAGATCAGCACGTTCGCATCGAGCGATAGCGCCTTGGCGATTTCCACCACCTGCTGATCCGCGATCGACAAGCCGCGCACCAGTTGCTGCGCACGCAGGTTCACGCCGAGCGACGCCAGCAGCGCATCGACTTCGCGATGCATCTCGTCGTAACGAATGCGTCCGAGCCGGTCGCGCGGCTGACGCCCCATGTAGATGTTCTCCGCAATCGAAAGATCGGCGAAGAGCGTCGGCTCCTGATAGATCACGTCAATGCCCGCATCGCGTGCTTCGGCGGGACTCACAAACGTGCGCGCGAGACCATCGACCAGCAGTTCGCCCGCATCGGGCCGGTACACACCCGCGAGCAGTTTGACGAGCGTGGATTTGCTTGCGCCGTTTTCGCCGAGCAATGCGTGCACTTCGCCGAGCCAGAGTTGCAGGCTGCCGTCGCCCAGCGCGCGCACACGTCCGAATGATTTGCTCGCATGTTTCAGTTCGAGCCTTGGCGGCTTGTCAGGGGTCATGCTGTCTCCTTAAATGCGGTAGATGCGCTCCGCATTGCGCATGAACAACACCTCTTTTTCGCTGGCGCTCGCATCGCCGACGATTCGCGCGTAGGCGTTCCAAAGCGCGATGTAGGTGCCGAACAGGCCATCCACCGGAAAGTTCGATGCGAACATCGCGCGTTCGCAGCCGAAGGGGTCGATGGTTTCGAGCACATAGGGGCGCAGGCTTTCCACGGTCCATTCGTGATCGAACATCGCGAAGCCGCTGACCGTCACCGCGACGTTCGGACATGCGGCCAGCGCGCGCATGCCGTCGCGCCACGCGCGATAGCCGTCCGGCTCGTTGCGGTCCACGAACATGCCCGCGTGATTCACGATGAACTACGTATCCGCATGTTCGCGCGCGAGTTGCGCGGCCTCTTCCATCTGCGACGGATAAAGCTGCAGGTCGAACGACATGCCGAAGCACCTGAGCAAGCCGAAGTGCCTGCTCGCGCATGTAGTGGCGTCCCACATAGTCGTAGAGCTTGTTTTCATGCACGTTGAGGATCTGGCGGATGCCGCGCGTGTTCGCGAATGCTGCATGCGCCTCGAGCACTTGCGGCGCATGGTCTGCCGACAGATCGGCGCCCGCCACGATGCCGTTCGGCATGTCGCGTCCTTCTCCATCGGCAATGCCTTGCAGCCAGCGCGTTTCCTCCACGGGATCGGCCGGATCGTGGTTCGCATCGACATGCACGAGTTTCAGCACGTTGATGCCCTCCATATCGCTCAGCAGATAGTCGTGCCTGAGCGCCCTCGCATCGCCCACGAACAAAGTCTGCGGATTCGCGAGCCACGGGTAATGATGCGTCTTGAGGTCCCACAGATGAATGTGCGGATCGACGACCTGCATGGTGCGCTCCTCGCGAGATAAGCGAACGTTTCAGGGAAGATGAAAGACCTGCGCAAGCGGCACGGCGACGGGCGAGTGGTCCGCATGCGTATCCATCAACTCGGCCATGTATTCCCACCATTTGCGCATGATGGGCAGCGACGGCAGCGCATCGGTCGTATGCGTGCCGGTACGCTGGTAAATGGCGAACAGGTATCCGGTCGGTTCGTCGAGAAAGATGCGGTAATCGCGAATGCCCGCCGCACGCAAGGCCTCGGCAAGCTCGGGCCATATCTCGCGATGGCGCCGTTCGTATTCCTCGCGCATGCCCGCCTTCAGGGTCATGCGGAATGCCACTGTCTCCATGGCGGCCCACCTGTTTTGATTAGTGAATCCCTGTGTTCGGGACTCGTTGTGCTGCGACTATAATTCGCCGACCGATAACACGACAATCCGTAATTGGGATTGGTCGATCGCAAAACCGTATCAGCCGACGCACCTTATTGCGTTGCATCACGCGGATCGCCGAATGAACCAGAACGTCACGCAGGGTGCGCTCGTCAATAGCATGAAGTTCAAGCATCTCGCACTGCTCGTCGCGCTCGACGATGCGCGCAATCTGCATCAGGCGGCCGAAGCGATCAATGTCGCGCAGCCGAGCGCGAACCGCATGCTCGCCGACATCGAGGAAGCGTTCGGCTTTCTGCTGTTCGAACGCAATGCGCGCGGCATACATCCGACACCGCTCGGCCACGCGGCACTCTCGCCTATGCGCGGCGTTCGCTCGCGGACCTCACGCGCTTCGCCGACGACCTCGACAACAAGCGGCACTGCGGTCACGCTAGCTCACCGTCGGCGCAATCATGGGCGCCGCGCCCGACGTGCTCGTGATGGCCGTCACCGAACTGAAATCCGAACGGCCGCTGCTCAACGTGCGCATCCTCGGCGAGATCAGCGACCAGGTCGTGCAGTTGCTACATCGCCCCGAGATCGACCTCGCGCTCGGCCGCCTGACCACGCTCTTGCAACACAACGACTTCGAACCGCTCGCGTGCGAGCCAATGCGTCTCGTCGTGCGCGCGAATCACACCCTTGCCGCTAAAACGCTGCTCGCGCTCGACATGCTCGTGAGTTGGCCGTAAATTCTTCAGCCGATCACGAGTCCCGCGCGCAATCTCTTCGAGGAGGAACTCGCGCGCGAAGGCCTGAGCACGCCCGCCGATGTGGTCGAATGCGCGTCCATCTTCGCGACACTGCAACTGCTGCAAAACAGCGACGCCGTCGCGATGCTGCCGGAGTCTGTCGTGCGCGATTATCTGCGCGCGCAATTGTTCGTCGAACTGCCGGTCGAAATCGGCAAGAGGCTGTCAGGCTTCGGCCTGCTGCGCCGCAAGTTCGAAACGCTTTCCGAACCCGCCGAATACTTCATCGCGCTGCTGCGCAAGTGCAAGTACTCAGCGGCGGCGCGCTGAGCGCGCATCACTGAATGTTCACGAACAGGCCGCCGTCCACCAGTAACGATGCACCCGTCACGTAACGCGCGTGCTCGGAGGCCAGGAACACCACGCATTGCGCGACATCGTCCGGTTCGCCTAGCCGTCCGAGGGAAATGCGCTTTTCCATATACGCGCGCTTCTCCTTGTCCGAGAGATCTTCCGCGTTCAGATCGGTCGCAATGGTGCCGGGCATCACCGAATTGCAGCGGATGCCGTAAGGCCCGAGTGCGATTGCGTAGGACTGCATCAGCGAATGCACGCCCGCCTTGGTCGGCGTGTAATGCGTCTGCATGCCGCCACCCACCAGCGCGCTGATCGAACTCGTCGCGATGATCGTGCCGCCCGTGCTTTGCGCTTTCATCTGATTGGCCGCCGCCTGCGTCACAAAAAAACGCGCCGTTGAGATTCACGGCGACAGTGGTTTCGTAGACCGAAGGCGGCATGTCGAGAAATGCATGAAACGGACAAATGCCGGCATTGCTCGATAGCACGGCCACGCGTCCGAACGCCTCTACCGTACGTTCGATGAGCGTCTTGCCGGTCGCATGCTCAGCGATATTGCCTTCGACGGCGATTGTGCGCCGTCCGAGCTTCTCGATCTCCCTGACGATCGATTCGACCGCGGAACCCTTGTTATACGACTTGTCGTTGTCGCCCCAGTAGTTGATGGCGACGTCCGCGCCTTCGTGCGCGCTCGCCAGCGCAATCGCCCGGCCGATGCCGCGCGAGCCGCCCGTCACCACGACGATCTTGTTTTCCAGTAGCATGGGGTGCCGCCTCAATGCGAGTAAGGACGCGTCAGCGCGCACTCGGGATTCAGCCGCACGCCGAAGCCCCGCGTTTCCGGCACCTTCATGCGGCCGTTCACCAGCACGGGTTCGTCGAGCAGCAGCGGCGTGAACATCGGCACGACCTGATCGGCTTGCGGCGCCATCATCAGGAATTCGGCGAACGGCGAGTTGTGACGCGTGACCAAGAAGTGATAGCTGTACACCGATGAACCGTGCGGCACGACCAGCACGTTGTGGGCATCCGCGAGCGCGGAAATCTTGATCAGTTCGGTAATGCCGCCGCACCAACCCACATCCGGCTGCACGAGATCCGCGCAACCCATTTCGAACAGCATGCGAAAACCCCAGCGCGTCGCTTCGTGTTCGCCGGTCGTCACTATCATGCCGCGCGGCACGAAGCGGCGCAGTTCGGCATAGCCCCAGTAATCGTCGGGCAGCAGCGTTTCCTCGAGCCATTTGAGACCGTATTCGTGCGCGGCCGTGGCGAGCCGCTTCGCATAGTTGATGTCGAGGCTCATCCAGCAGTCGAACATCAGCCAGAAATCGTCGCCGACCTTGGAGCGCATGTCCGCGAGCTTGGCGATGTTTTTCGCGAGCCCTTCCTCACCTTCCGCCGGTCCGTGCTGCAAGGGCATCTTGCCGCCGATGAAACCCATCTGCCTGGTGAGATCGGGATGCGCACCGGTCGCGTAGAACTGTAGTTCGTCACGCACCGGGCCGCCGAGCAACTGAAACACCGGCTCCTTGCGCACCTTCGCGAGCAGGTCCTATAACACGAGATCGACGCCCGAGATCGCATTCAACACGATGCCCTTGCGGCCGTAGTACAGCGTCGCGTTGAACATCTGATCCCACATCTTCTCGATGTCCGTCACGCGCTGCCCTGCGACAAACCGCGCCAGATGTTTCTCGACAATGAACGCACCGATCTCGCCGACGGTCGTCACCGCGAAGCCGACGGTGCCGTCGCTCGCTTCGATCTCGACGACCAGCGAGCCGAGCACGTTCAGCCCGAACGACTGCCGGCTCTTGTGGTACTCGGGATAACGCGCCATCGGTGTGGCGATGTGGTCGTCGATCCAGTGATCTGCGCCCTGATCGTGATAATCGGTGCTGCCGCCCCGGACGGTGAAGGCGCGGACCTGGCGAATCGTCGGCATAGACATGCTCGTCTCCTTATGTGCGGATGCTTGGCTAGTCGGCCCTGAATAATCCTATTAAGGCGCCGCCGGCACTCATGCCGCAAGTAACTCCCCAACCAGGCGACTCAGCAAAGCGACGAGAACAAGGACGTAAAAAGCCGCAGTTTCCGGAGGATCATGCGCAGATTGTGGCCTGCACGGCACAGCACCGCGTGAATTGCGTCGCCGTGCGCACCCTTTAGCCAGTTCCGGTCGAGCTTGCCATCCGCTTTCATGTGCCCGATGGTAGGCTCGATCGCACTACGCCTTCGGACCATTGCGCGCAACCCGCGTGTGATACCGCGCCGCAGCCCGGGTGATAGATCATCACGCCTGCACCGCAACGCCTTTGTAGTCGCGGTCAACGATGGCAATCTCCGGCTGCACATCCTCAGGATCGCGGCCTGTTCCAAGGCCTCGGCCAGCGTGTGGCCGTCGTACGGATTGCCCGACAGAACGAGCCCCGACCAC
>LFLF01000129.1 GCA_001184395.1 Candidatus Paraburkholderia calva
CATGCCGCCCGAGCGGCCAGCGTTCCCATGCGCGTCAGGTTGTAAGCTGCCTGGGTTAGCAGAAAGAGTTGGTCGACGCGCTTCAGTCCTCGATACATCGCCTGCCGAATCCTCCCGACTGTCTTGCTCCAACCAAACACCTGCTCAATGCATTTGCGTTTGCGCTGACTAATGGCGCCGCCGCCTGCGCGGCCGACGTTTTGTGCCACCTGCAGGGTCACATTGTTCGCGCGGCACGTTGCCACCAATCCCGCCGTGTCGTTGGATTGGCCGGAACGAAGTCATCCAGCGTGGTCATCATGAACATCAATTCGGTGTAGCCGTCCGCTCCGCGCATCGTTTCGGTCTCAGTGTCGTTCGATTCCTTGATTCAACGTTTGCCCCTCCCAGTTTGCCCCTCCCAATCAGATCACCCGCGTAAGATGACCCGTGTAGAGGGTATTTCAATAGCCTGCTAGAGAAGGCGGCGCAAGGCTGACTTGTCCGGGCGTCTTCCGGGCGTCGTCCCGGCCTACGCTCGACCGTTCGGATTCCGACATTTCGGATTCGGTCGAACGACTTCGGCGTGGATTCTACCTTGGCCATTGCGCACTCGCGCCGGCCAGGAACGTGCTGATCCAGATCGACGAAAAGCCGGTAAGCGATGCGAGGCTCATCGAGGAGAACGAGGCCTATATGACAGGAATGGGCGCGGCGGTGCAAAATGCGTTGACGCCCATTCCAACTCGAATCCTCGATGGCCCCGCGAAGACGGAGCGCTATCCTTCTAGCCGCGTGCTGTTCGACAAGCGGCCCGCTCGCTCATATCCTGCGCATTCTGCCGGCGTGCATGACGTCCGCAAACGGCTTGCGAAGCCGCTACACGTGGGCCATGGAATTCTCCGACGTGTGGATCAAGCAGTTCCCGGCGGCTCACGCTCGACGCGCATGTCCTGCAATCCGATGCCGTCGCCCGGACCACCCAACCCACTCGGCAAATCGATGGCAGTAGAAGCAATGAAGATCGACGTCGATGGCCACGCGCTAGTGCTCTCCACCGAACGCGCGGCGTTCGATCCGCGTTCGATGAGCCTGTTCGTCGCCGATGCCCACTTCGGCAAGGATGCAGTGTTCCGCGCGCGTGGCATTCCTGTGCCCGCTGGCACCACCAGCGAAAGCCTCGCGCATCTCAATAGCCTGATCGCCACGCACAAGCCCGAGTCCGTCGTCTTTCTCGGCAACCTGCTGCACGCGCGCGAGTCGCACGCCGACGAGACGCTCGGCGCGCTCGACGCGTGGCGCGCGAAGCATCGTGCGTTGCGGCTCGTGCTCGTCGAAGGCAATCACGACCGGCACGCGGGCGCGCGGCCCGAGTCGTTCGGCATCGAACGTTCAGGCTCGGCCCGTGTACGCTTTGCCATCATCCGCAGCAGGTGGACGGGGCCTACGCGCTCGCGGGCCCGGGCCACGAGCATCCGGTGTACCGGCTGGCGACGCGCGTCGACAGCGTGCAGCTGCCGTGCTTCCGCTTCGGCCCGCGCGCGGGCGTACTGCCGGAGTTCGGCAGGTTCACCGGCAGTTTCGAAGTGAACGGGGGCGTGCGCGCTCAGTGGTAGGTGGTCGTCGACGCTTGCAGCTTCGTCAGCGTGCCGCGCTGGAAGCGATACCAGCCCTGCGAGCCTTGTATCACCACTTCATCGCCCTGCCAGAACACGCGCCTGACCGTCATGCCTTTGCCCGTGCGCTGCACCAGCGGCGGGTTGCGGCGAAAGTAGTACAGTACCGGCCCGGACTCCGTCTGCACGAGCGTAAGCGTGAGTGTGCCGTTCGCATCCAGAGGCGCGTCGAAATGCTCGAGCGATTTCGCGTCGAAGCGATCGAAGATCTGCCGCTCGAGCGTTGCGACGTAGTCGCGGTCATCGCGGACGAACTGAAGCGCGCCTGCCGGCGTTGCGACCGGCCCCTGTGCATTGCTCTGCGCATGCACATTCGCCGTGGCACACAGGCAGGCGAAGATTCCCGAAAGTATTTTGTTCATTTGATGCAGATCAAAAAGTTACTGCGAATTTCCAACATGCTACGCGTTATCCAACGATGTTCGCCGCGCAAGGATTCGGAACTCTTGCCGGCGTGTGCGAAACATCGACCGCGCATGCGACGGCTTGAAGCAAAACTCCTGCGCCAGCGCGCCACTCCAGACAATATCGTTCGCCGCGCAGTATCGTGCGCGCCGGCCGATGTTAGAGTTTCCACTAGCATCTCAAAATTGGATTAGGTAGAATCCGAGCTCGGCGTGACCGTCGGCGCGCCGATCCTTGCTGTCGTCACCGCGAAAATGGCGCACAAAAAGGCGCTGAGGTATCTGGTCGCAGTGTTTATCTTCGGCAACCTGCTGTGTGGCATCGTGCCGAACTATTGGGTGCTGATGAGCGCGCGTCAGCGCGCGCATCGTCACGGCGTTTTGTCACGGCGTGTTCTTTCGCATCGCACGGCGTGTGTCACGGCGTGTGTTCTTCGGCATCGGTTCGTTCGGTAGTCGCCACCGACCTCGTCGCGCCGAACTGCCGCGCGCAGGCCATCGCGCTGATGTTCACCGGGCTCACGCTCGCCAACGTGCTCGGCGTGCCGCTTGGCAACGCGCTTCGGACAGGCGGCCGGCTGGCCCGCGACCTTCTGGGTCGTCACGCTGATCAGCCTGGTCGCGGCGGGCGCGTTGCAGGTCTGCCTGCCGAAGCACATCGAGATGCGCGAGACCAGCATCCTGCGCGAATTCGATGTGCTCAAGAACCCGCAAGTGCTGATGGTGCTCGGTATCAGGGTGCTCGCCTTGGCCAGCCTGTTCTCGGTGTTTACGTATATTACGCCGATCCTTGAAGACATCACCGGCTTTTCGCCGCATGCCGTAACTTTACGTGCTGCTGTTCGGTCTCGGCCTGACGGTTAGCAGTACGCTCGGCGGCAAGCTCGCGGACTGGAAGCTGTTGCGCTCGTGCTGTCGTTTCTGGTCGCCATCGTCGTGATCCTGACGATCTTCGCGGGCACGATGCACGAACCCGTTTCCGCGTCGATCACGATCTTCCTCTGGGGCGTGCTCGCGTTCGCGATCGTGCCGCCGCTGCAGATGCTGATCGTCAACCGCGCGAGCGATGCGCCCAATCTCGCCTCGACGCTCAATCAGGGCGCGTTCAACCTCGGCAACGCGACGGGCACATGGGTCGACATCGGCATGGCGGGCTGCTCGTTCGCGCTGACGCTGATATCAGCGACGCTCGACAAGCGTGCCCGGCGTATGTCGATCGGACAGGCTACCTGATCCTGCTCGCCGTGCGGTAGATTGCGGTCGATGAAGGGCATTCTTCCGAAGGATTTTCTCGCGCTGATCCTGAGCGTTGCCGTGGTCGGGCTCGGCCTCGACGCAACGCTACCGTTGACCGCGCTCGCGCTGACACAGGCCGGCCACGGCACCGACATCGTCGGCCTGATGACGGCGGCCATGCACGCTGGCGGCCGCCGGCGGCGGCCTTGCGATCGCACCGTTCGCGAGCCGCATCGCGGCGTTACGGCGCGCGCGAGACGATCGTCGGGTGATCCTCGCAGCGTTTGCGGCCATCGCCATGCCGTTCTCAGCGAGCCTGTGGCTATGGGCCGTGCTGCGCCTACTATGCGGCGCGGCGCTGATACTGCTATTCACCATCGGCGAAGCCTGGGTCACGCAACTCGCGGACGATTCAACGCGCGGCCGGGTCGTCGCCATTTACGCGACCAATTTCACGCTGTTTCAGATGACGGGTCCGGTGCTAGTCAGCGTGATCGGCGGATGGACGTCGCTGCGTTTTCGCGCTGTGCGGCGCGGTGTTTCTGCTGGCGCTGCCCGCGCTCGCGCTGATCGGCACTTCGCCGAGCACGCTCGATGCGGACGAAAGCAAGCACGACGACTGACGGCAGGTATTGCCGCGCATGCCGGCGCTCGTGATCGGCACGGGCTTCTTCGCGCTGTTCGATACGCTGGCACTCTCGTTGATGCCGCTGTTCGCGATGTCGCACGGCATCGACGCGAAAGTGGGATGCTGTTCGCCTCCGCGATCCTGCTCGGCGACACGCTGATGCAATTTCCCATCAGCTGGCTCGCGGACCGCGTCGGACGCGCGAAGGTGCATGCGGGCGCGAGCGTCGTCGTGACCGTGCTGCTGCCGCTCTTGCCGTGGGCGGTGGCGCATCCGTGGGTATGCTGGCCGCTGCTGTTCGTCACCGGCGCCGCAGCGAGGAGCGTCTACACGCTGTCGATCGTTGCGTGCGGCGAGCGTTTGCGCGGCGCTGGTCTCGGCGACGGCGATCGTCGGGACGTCGTGGAGCATGGCGAGCTTTGGCGGACCGATCGTCGCGGGGGCGTTGATGCGGCGTGTCAATGCGGATGCGTTGATCGGCATGTTGACGGTCGCGGCGGGCGCGTTTCTGGTGGCGGTGTGGTGGGAGCGTCGCGAGGCGCTGCACCGATCCCGCCACACCGCCACCTGACCCATCAGGCGGTTCTGACCACCCCGCCCTTCTCGCGTCGCACGAAAGTGAGCAGCAATACCAGCAGCGCCGAGCACGCCACCGGCGCCGCCGCATGGAACAGCGCGACATTGCTCCAGCCGAGCGCGATCATCTGTCCGCCGACGAGCGGTCCGATCACCGATCCCACGCGCCCGATGCCCAGACTCCAGCCGATGCCAGTCGAACGCAGCGCCGTCGGATAGTAATGCCCGGCGAGCGCGTTGACTACCGGTTGGCCGCCAACGATGCAGAACCCGCTCGCGAACACGGCCGCGAACAGCCAGAACTGAACGTGCGCGACGCCGCCGATCACTCCGACGCCTGCCGCACCCACGCAAAAGCACGCCAGCAACACGCGCACGAAGCCGAAACGTTCGATGAACCAGCCGAGCGTCAGGGTGCCCAGCACGCCGCCCGTTTGCAGCAGCGTGCCGACCACAAGCACGGCCATTCCCGGCGAATAGCCAGCGTCGCGCATCACGGGCGGCAGCCAGTTCGACAGGAAGTACAGGTCGATGAGGTTCATGAAACTGATCGCCCACAGGATCAGCGTGATCGGCCCGCAACCCGCGTCCACCGGCGCGCCACTTGCAGCCTTCTCGCGCACGACCAGGCGCGTGCTTTCATGGATGGTCAAGGATGGATCGAATTTCGCGAACCATCGCCGGGCACGTGCCTCGCGGCCTTTGAGCACCAGAAACTGCAGCGATTCCGGCAGCGCGGCGATCATCGTCAGCGCAAGCAGCAACCGCACTGCGCCGCCGACCCAGAACACCGAGCGCCAGCCGAACGCGGGAATCAGCGCGGCGCCCAAAACGCCGCCGAGTGCTGCGTCGAGCGTGAAGCCGCACGACACGAACATCATTCGTTTGACGCGATGTTCGGGCGTTGAGAACTCGCTGACCAGCGCCATCGCGTTCGGCATGATGCAGCCGAGCCCGAGTCCCGTGACGAAGCGCAGCGCGGCTAGCACGGTCAGCTCGTGGGTAAAGGCGGTTGCGATCATCGACACGCCGAAGAACAGCGTCGCGCCGATCAGCACCGGGCGCCGGCCGATGCGATCCGCCACCGCCAGCACCGACAACCCGAGCGCGCCGAGCAGCATGCCGAACAGACTCGCGCTGAACACCGGCCCGAGCGCGGACTTCGCGACGTGCAGATCGGCGATGACCGCGGGCGCGACATAGCCCATCGCCTGCGCGTCGAAGCCGTCGATTACGAGGCACAGGCCGCACAGCACCAGCAGCATCCACTGAAAACCCGGTCGAGGCGCTTCTGCGAGCGCGCGTTCGACGTCGATCGTACTCTCTCGTCATGTCTCTCCACCGATACCTTCACCCATGCGCCCCGAGAATCTGCCCTGTGCATTCGCTGAAGCCGATGCGATAGCCGTCGCCCTGGCACCATCCGCGCAAGGTGATCTCGTCGCCGTCCTCCAGGAATGCGCGCTCGCCGCCGTCTTTCAGCTTTAGCGGCCGCTGGCCGTTCCATGTCGCTTCGAGCAGGCTGCCGCAGGACTCCGGCGTCGGCCCGCTGATCGTGCCCGAGCCCATCAGATCGCCGACACGCATGTTGCAACCCGATGCCATGTGATGCGCCAGTTGCTGCGCCATCGACCAGTACATCAGCCGGAAGTTGGTGCGCGAGATCGTCGTGGCCTCTTCCGCGCGCAGCGACACTTCCAGCTCGATGTCGAATGCGTGATCGCCCGCGTGCCGCAAATACGCAAGCGATTGCGGCGCCTGCGCAGGCGTCGCGGTGCGGAACGGTTCGAGCGCATCGAGCGTGACGATCCACGGCGAAATCGTGGTCGCGAAGGTCTTCGCGTTGAACGGGCCGAGCGGCACGTATTCCCACTGCTGGATATCGCGAGCGCTCCAGTCGTTCAGCAACACCATGCCGAAGATATGCGCCTCCGCGTCTTCGCACGCGATCGGCTCGCCGAGCGCATTGCCCCGCCCGACGATGAAACCCATCTCCAGTTCGATATCCAGCGTGCGGCACGCGTCGAACACCGGACGATCGTCCGTCGGCAGCTTCAGTTGTCCGTTCGGCCAGCGCACTGGCGTGCCGCTCACCACTACCGAACCACTACCGAACCACTACCGACGACGCGTGCCCATTGTAGCCGATCGGCATCTCCGACCAGTTCGGCAGCAGTGCGTTCTTCGGATCGCGGAACATCGAGCTGACGTTGGTCGCATGTTCCTTCGACGAATAGAAGTCCGTGTAGCCGGGAATCTCGACCGGCAGATGCATCGACGTGTTCGCGCGTGGAACGAGCACACGACGGCGTAAATTTGCATCGTCGCGTAACGCGGGATCGCCGCGCTGCGCAAGCAGATCCGACAGCGCGATATGCACCTCGCGCCACATCCCCCGGCCCAGCACGATGAAGTCGTTCAGACGCGATGCCGCGAACGTGTCGAGCGCGTCGACTAGGCCGGCGCGCTCGAGCACGGACAAGTCGACGATCCAGTCGCCGACGCGACACCTGCGCGCGGCTGTGCATCGATTTCGTCGCTGAATATGCCGAATGGCAAGTTTTGAATCGGAAAGTCGTTCGCGGGATCGTTGGCGGATTCGATCCAGCTTTTGAGGCTCGGCGCAAGCGTGGCATCGAGCGCGTCTCGTTCATGGTTGCTCCGGATTGAAGTGTTTGGTGAGGCCCTGCCAGCACGTGTAGTAGTTCGCCTACAACTGTTCGGTTTCGAGCGCGAACTGGTGGGTTTGAGCAGCGTACGTGTCTCGAACATGAAGGCCATGGTATCGCCCACTTTGGCAGGCTTCGAGGTATCGCTGTTCGATGCCTTGTCGAAAGTGTCCGCATCGGGCCCGTGACCCGACATACAGTTGTGCAGACTCGCGCCGCCGAGCACGAGGCCCATGAACTCGCTCGCCACATTGCGATGAAACCAGGGCGAGTGGAAGGTATCTTCGGCGGCGAGCCAGCGCGGCGGAAAGATCACGAAGTCGATGGTATCGCCCCCCGGCATGTCGCTCGGCGATTGCAACACGAGAAAGATCGACGGATCCGGGTGGTCGTAGCTGACCGAACCGATGGTGTTGAAGCGCCTCAAGTCGTACTTGTACGGCGCGTAATTGCCGTGCCCGCGACCACATCGAGCGGCGAGTGATCGATATCCGCGCACCACAGCACGCCATTGAGCTTGGCGACGAGTTCGAACGCGCCTTCGCGGTCTTCATAGGCGGCGTTCGGCGTGAGGAAATCTCGCGGATTGGCTAGGCCGTTCGAACCGATAGGACCGAGATCCGGCAACTGCAACAGCGCACCGAAGTTCTCGCAGATATAGCCGCGCACCTCACCGTCCGGCAGCGCGACCAAGAACCGCACGCCGCGCGGAATCACTGCGATCTCGAACGGTTGCACGTCGAGCTTGCCGAGTTCGGTCCAGATGGCGAGCCGTCCCTGCTGCGGGACGATCAGCAGTTCGCCGTCGGCATCGTAGAAAAAACGGTTCTGCACCGGCCGGTTCGTGACATACAGATGGATCGCGCAGCCGTTCATGGATTCGGTGGCGCCGTTGCCGGCCATTGTCACCCAGCCGTCGATAAAGTCGGCCGGCGCGGCGGGCATCGGCAGCGGATCCCAGCGCAACTGATTAGGCGGCGTTTCGGCGAAGTTGGCGACGAGTCGCGCGCCGGTTGCATCGGCCGGAATGCACGTGAACGGCTTGTGCACGGCTGCCGGACGAATGCGATACAGCCACGACCGCCGGTTGTGCGCCCGCGGCGCAGTAAATGCGGTGCCCGACATCTGTTCGGTGTAAAGACCGTACGCCGCACGCTGCGGCGAGTTGCGGCCGATGGGCAGTACGCCCGGCAGCGCTTCGGTGGCGAAGTCGTTCGCGAAGCCGACTGATAGTGCTGACTGGCGTCTGTATGCGTATCGAACGATGACATGGCGGATTCCTCAAAAAGAATACGAGCACGCGCGATCTGATTCGACGCGCAGTTTTTACGCATGGGAATATGATGAATCTGATGAATCTCTTTTAATGAAATATATTGTAAACTCTTAATCGACGGCATCGGTCACGCCATATCAATATGTTGATTTGGTGGATGTCGCGAGGGCATGGGCTGCTACCATCGCTCTGGACATTCCGACACACATGCGCCGCGTGTACCCACTTCCAATTTATGCTCTCCCGTCCCTGCCTGAACTGGTCGCCGCTCGCGAGCATCCGTTCTTGGGCGCGTGAGCGTTTGCTCAAGAGCGTCAGGTACCATCATGGGCTGCACTTTTCTTCGGTGCCGCTCCAGTTTGGGATGAATCCGTCGCGCGTGGTGATCGAGTTGCCGGCGGCGGCTATCGCGCATAAGACGTTTCTTGGCTATCTCACCAAGAGCTATCAGCGGTATGGGTTCAAGATGGCTGGGAATTTGCCCAATGCCGGGCAGATCATGGCCATGTCGGATATGGCCCGGCTCGATTTCGTCAAGATGGACGCGGGCGCAGCATTGCGCGATTCAGTCGTCAAGCATCTTGTGGCTTATGCGCATCGGCTTAAGATGCCGCTCATCTTTTCTAACGTTTCGGATGAGGCGCAGTTCAATGCGCTTCAGCAGTTCGATGTGCACTTTGTGCAAGGGCCGATTTTTGATGCTCATCCTGTGCATGGGCGGTAGCTTTTCGTTTTTTTGCCATAGGCGTGTTTTGTGGGCGTCTCTAGTGGGCGTCGTCGGCACGATGGTTCTCTTATCGCGCTTTCTATTCAGTAGCCAGTAGCCGCCTCCCCGGCGGGGGTAACTTTCTTTGCGGTGGCAAAAAAGTTACCAAAGAACGCCGCTTCTTGCTGCAGTTACTTCTTGTCGTCACCGCACTTGCGATGCCCCCGTGGACCAGCAGTAGCAAGTGTCCTCTTGCCTTGAGTCGAGACCGGCACCCATACGATCAGTAACCTCTCGCCTTCTTTCTCAGTGGTCCCCTTCGGTGTCCTCCGGCCCCGCTACGCGGCCGGTGTCGGTCATCAACGGCAACCGGCAGTCAATCACGGAAACGACCTCGAATACGGCATCGCTAATATCGTTATTCGACCCTACCTCGGTTAGCACCTCGACAAGACTCACTCGCTTCCACTGCTCTACCGCAGACCCACTTATGTTCCAATGCCACGGCCGCTCAGCTTAAGCAGGAAGCGCGCTTCTCCCGCCGCTTCGCGCAGCGCCCTAAGCTTAAATAATTTGTATGGCTTATTTTTATCGTTTGGTTTTGCTTTCTCGCGTTTCATTGCGAGGGCGTGCTTGCTTGTCGCTGCGCTTACCGGGGTAGGGCCCAATAAACGATATGTGCAATGACGCGATATGTGCAATGACGCGTGCGAAGTCGTTTCGGTGATTGATTGCCGGTTGCCGTACGCACCGACACCGGCCACGGAGCGGGGCCGGAGGATGCCGAAGGGGACCGCTAGCAAGGTGGGCGAGAGGTCACTGATCGCGTGGGTTCCACAAGCGACTCAATCTCGAGGTCACTCGCTACTGCTGGTCCACGAAAGCATCGCAAGTGCGGTGACGACAAGAAGTAACTGCTGCAAGAAGCGGCGTTCTTTGGTAACTTTCTTTGCCGCCGTAAAGAAAGTTACCCCCCCAAAGAAAGTTACCCCCACCGGGGAGGCGACTACTGCAATAAAAGCGCGACAATAGGCCCATTGTGCCGACAAAGTAAACCAGAGACGCCTACGAACAAAAAAGTACCCTCGCCTACGGGCAAAAAGTACCCTCAACAATCATCCCTCAACCGATGCATACCGCCTTAAGCGCAGGATAAATCTCACAATAAACCTCAAACCACCGAGCATAAACGCGCTGCCGGACGGAATCTGGCAAAGCCCTCTGCACGAGCGTCACCCACCCTCAGCAACCTCCCGAGAAACGAGCCCAACGCAAGAGCGGCAAGCAATACCGCCCCCATCGCCGCCTCGACATCCTGTTCGATGGAAAAAACCGGATACCCGGTCACATCCGCGATGATCTGCATCCAGATCCGAATGCGCCGCGCCTCCAACCACGATCAGGCGATCATCGAGCGATTGCGCCCCGCGCCGGCCTGCTCTTCCATATTGTGCTTGAGCGTAAAGGCCACGCCCTCGAGCACCGCCCGATACAACGTCGCCCGCGTATGAAACAGATTGAGCCCGACAAACGTGCCGCTGGCGCGCGCATCCCAGACCGGGCTGCGCTCACCCATAAGGCAGAAACACCACGCCGTCGGAGCCTGCGGCAACCCGCACCGCCGCATCCTCCAATAGCCGACGCGGATCGCCATGCGGCAACTTTTTGGCCGCCTCGATCTCGCCCTGACAAAACTGATCGCGATACCACGCCACACACTGCCCCACCGTACTCGCCCCGCCGAACACATACAAATACAAATCGCGCTTGCCGTTATAGATATGCGGCATCGATACGAGGCCATGACTCGCATCGACCGTCTGGTTGATATAGCCCCAGCACATGCTCGTGCCGATCATCGCAACATGATGACCCGCCTGCGTCACGCCCGCCGCATCTACGCCGCCCGCCACGATCGGCGTGCCCGCTGGGAATCCCAGCCAATCCACCCACGACCTCCGAGGACTCCACCAAACGCTCCGGCATCATCGACGCCGGAATGCCGAGCATGTCGAGCGCCTCCGTGGACCACGCGCGCGCCTGCACGTCGTAGACGCCGTCGATATTGCCCGCCGAACTGTGATCGACCGCGAGTTCGCCCCTCAGCCGCTAGATGACATAGGCATTCGGCGGCAGCAGATAGCGCGTCTTCTTCCATACGTCGGACTGATGCTCTCGCAGCCATAGAATATTCGCAAATCCGTAATAACTACCATAACTATCGACGCCGTTGCCCGTGATGGATGAGAAGGTCGCGTACGGCTTCTTCACCGCCGCCGATCCGGTCAAGACGTTCACCAGCGACGAGCTTCTGTGGAGCAGCATGCGCAAACCGAAGGACTCGAGCGCGTGATGCGCGCGGCCATCGCCCGAGTGGACGCGTGGCTCGCCAATCGTCTCTGAGTCGCGCTTAGGCGCACCAATAAACGCACCATACGAAAATCCGATGAAGAACCGACGCCGCGCCGCTCGGGACTAGTGCCCATTGGCGCGGCGTCGCGCTGGCGTTAAATTAGAGCGTTCGTTCTGAAGCACCTCCCGTATTCCGCCGTGCCGTGCGTCTCTCCGGCCGGCCACGATCAAAGGTCCGTTCATGTACTTAAGGCAACGCTGATTAAGTCCACCGCTTGTGCTTGTCAGGTGTTATAGAGCGCACGTGCAAGGAGAAAGGCAAACGACGATGAAGCAGCAGACGCTGGCGATGGCCGCGGATCAAGGTGCGGGGTTCGAGACTTGCCGCAAGCACACGCGACGCGACGAGTTGCTTG
>LFLF01000013.1 GCA_001184395.1 Candidatus Paraburkholderia calva
AGTCGGGAGGATTCGGCAGGCGATGTATCGAGGACTGAAGCGCGTCGACCAATTCTTTCTGCTGATCCAGGCAGCTTACAACCTGACGCGCATGGGAACGCTGGCCGCTCGGGCGGCATGAGAGCGAACGTCGAAAAGAATGCGACATTAGCAGCACCTGAATCAACGAAGTCCGGCGTTAAATTAGTTGGGTCTGAACGTCGCGTTGGCTCTTTCGAATGAGTAGGCGCACATTCAAAAAAACTATTTCAACAGCCTGCTAGGCTGCTGAGAGCTAGGTAAAAACCCTGATTTGGATAAGTCAGAATTCTTGAATTGACATTAAACTCCAGTCAATGACGGCTGAAAGGTGATAGTTGGGTTTTCGCTACATAGGCGGTGGGTCAGTATCGCCGTAATGTGCGCTCCGATCAGTCAGCAAAAGGCAGCGCGCTGCTGAATGAGGACTAATCTTTAAACACCGGTGGTTCATGTGACTGTGTCCATGTGATGGCAGGATCACCGTCCGAGGTTCCAGTTCGATCCGCCTGCGCCGATTGCCATCGTGGGAGACACCCATCGTGCTGACGGTCGACTACGAGGAGCAGCAGCTTCTTCTTGCGGAGGAGCATCTGGCGCGCGTCTCGGCATACATCTCGGCATACATCATGCGGCAGGAGCGCATCATCTTCGACCTGGAGAGAGGCACCCCGCCGATTTGGCGTACAAGTTACTGACGACGCTTTGCGATACCTACGGGGTCATGCTGGGTCATCGCGCGTGTATCGTTCACAGCATCGTGTGCCTGAGAGGCATGGAGCAGAGTTAGGAAGCGAGACCGAAACCATGCAAGCGAGTATCCGTTTCTGGATTGGGGATGCACGATGAATCAACCCGAATCCGTAATCGCGCCGCCGTCCGGGTTTTATATCGTCGGGATCGGGGCCTCCGCAGGGGCATCGCGGCAATGCCGGCGCTGTTCAGCGTCCTTCCGGACAAGGCCCGAGCCTGCTATGTGGTCGCGCAACATTTGTTGCCCGAGCAACCGAGCCATCTCGTCGATTTCCTGAGCCGACTCACCGCGCTTCTCGTTCAAGAGATAACGGATGGCGTGAGGCTCCAGCCGGGACGGGTTTTCGTCTCGCCACCCGGACGAACGCTCACGTTCGAACGCGGCGCATTCGCCGTCAAGCCTTTTACCGAGCCGGGCGCGCGGGCTGTCATCAACACGATCAATCGCTTCTTCGATTCACTCGCCTCGGCGTGGGGCCGGCATTCCGTCGCGGTCGTGTTGTCGGGCACGGGGAGCGACGGCGCCACGGGCGTCGTCAATGTCAAGAAGGCCGGAGGAACGGTGCTCGGCCCCTCAGAGCGCGATGTTCGACGACATGCCCAATGCGACTATCGCAACGGGCGTGGTGGACGGGGTCCTGACTTTCGACGTGCTCGCTCAGGAGATCGCCGCCTTTGTTTCGCCCGCGGGTGAAGGTTCCGCTGACGCTGGCCCGTCCGCGCAACGAAACGAGGTCGATGAGGACATCGAAGGCATCATCGAACTCATTCGCAAGCGCTCCGGGCTCGATCTGACCGGCTACAAGACCAAGCCGCTCACCTGGCGGATCCAGCAACGAATGGAACTTCGCAAGGTGCCGTCGATGGATGCGTACCAGTCGCTCGTGCACGACGATCCGGTCGAACTGGAAACGCTGATCCGAGGCACCCCGATACACGTCACCGAGTTCTTCCGTGATCCGGCTGTCTGGGCGACGCTGCAACGCGACGTTATCCCCAAGCTGATAGCCGAGCGGGCGCGGCGCCCTTACGTGCCTGGGTGGCGGGATGTGCCACAGGGGAGGAGGCCTATTCGCTGGCTATCGCGCTGAGCGAACAGGAACATTCGCCGGGGCGGCCGGTGGACTTTCAGCTTTTCGCGACCGATGCGTCTACGCAGATCGTCACGCGGGCGAGCCGCGGCATGTTCGACGCAACGGCTCTGGAGGCGGTCGCTCCGGAACGACGCCAGCGCTTCTTTTACCAGGCCGATAACAAGTTTCGGGCGAAGCACACGCTGCGGGACAAGATGGTCTTTGCGCCGCAGGATCTGCTCGTCGATCCGCCGTTCGTGGGACTCGATCTGGTTACATGTCGGAAACTGCTCATTTACCTCGATCGCAGCGCCGTCGATCAGGTGACCCATGTGCTGCATTCGTCCTTGCGCGCAGGCGGATATCTGATGCTCGGAAAAGTGGAGTCACTTCCGGCCAGACAGCATGGCTTCGAAGTCGTTTCTCACAAGTCGCGCATATACAGGAAGATCGGTTCGATGGGAGTCGCCAAAAGCGCGGCGTTCCCATTCCTGCAGCGTTCGACGCGGCTGCGGATCGTCAAGTCGGGCGGCGACGCGGCCGATGCGCACGCGCATGTGGCTGCGGCGGAGGCACAGGAAATGCCCGCCATCCTGTTCAACGAGGTATTCAACGAGGGCTCTCACATGCTTCGTGTGTTCGGCGATATTTCGCCATTCTTATCATTTCGGCTGGGGGAGCCGACGCTCAATCTCCTGAACCTCATCGATCCGCGGCTAGGCGTGGATTTGAACGTGGCGGCACAGCAAGTGCAGGCTCACCAGCGCGCGGTTCAACACCAGCGCGCGGTTCAAATTTGGGGGTACATCGATCCCGTCACGCGCTCGCGTAATCTGAGCATCCGGATCACGCCGGTCGATATCGCGCCCGACGGCGGCTTCAGATTGCTCCTGTCTTTCGTGCGGGACGCGCGAGCGGACCAGAACGACACGACGAATCAGGCGATTTGGACCCGCAAGCGATCGCGCAGACAGCGTGGAATGAAGCCGTGAGCCTGTCGAGCGCGGAGCTCGAAGCGTCCCGTGAAGAGTTGCAGGCATTGAACGAGCAGCTCAGAGCTGCCAACGACCAGCTGAACCTGCTCAATGAAGAGCTCGCCGGAGCCAACAGTCAGTTGAAGCTCAGATAGATGAACTGAAAACCCAGAGCGATGTGCTGAGTTCGGGGGCGGTGATGACGTTGTTCCTCGATGCCAAACTGCGCGTGCGATGGTTCACGCCGGCCGTGCAAAAGCTGTTTCCGTTGCTGCCGGTCGATGAAGGCCGCCGCATCACCGATTTCGTGCAGCGTTTCGACGATGCGACTTTCATTGCGGATGCGCTCAAGGTGATGCAGGACGAGCAGGCGCGCGAAGCGGAAGTGCGCAACGTCGAGGGCACATGTTTTTTTGCGGCGCATTTATCCGTTTCTTGCCGGATCGGGGCAGCCGGCGGGCATCGCCGCGACATTCACGGACATCTCGGCCCGCCTGCATGCAGAAGAGCAGTTGAGAAAAAGCGAACAGCGATACCGGCACTTCTTAACGGCGAGTTCCGACATCGTGTACAAGATGAGTCCCGACTGGGACGAGATGCAAAGCCTGGAAGGACGGGATTTCCTTGCCGACACGAGCGATCCGAGCCGCACTTGGTTCGAGCGGTACATTTCGGCTGACGACCGCGTTCGCGTCAAGAACGCGATCGCGCTGGCAACCACTGAGAAGGGCAAGTTCGAGCTCGAACACCGGGTGATTCGCGCCGAAGGCACGATCGGATGGGTTTTCTCGCGTGCGATCCCCGTGCTGGACGGAGCGGGCGAACTGGTCGAGTGGATCGGTGCTGCAACCGATATTACGGAGCGAAAGCTGGCCGAGGCCGCCGTTCCGGACCGGCCAATGTGAGGGACGGCTTCCTCGCTGGATTCTTCGTGAGTGATGCCAATTTCGCCGGAACTTTCCCGTTCCGGGAAGCGTCTTGTCCTTGGTGGCGCAGCATGCGCCCGCCCAAGCCCGATCTGCCTACGGGATTTCCCCTCGTGGTTGTCATGCTCCCCTTCTTGAAATTGCCAAATGTCGTCCATATAATTGGCATTCACCGCACGAGAGTGCTAACAAATAGCCGTTCCGGTGAACTGTGTTCATCGGAACGGGTTTTCCCGCGTTTTTAGTCTCAATCAAGAGAGGAGTGTTGTATGAATCTTCGTCCTTTGCACGATCGCGTCATCGTCAAGCGTCTGGATCAGGAAACCAAGACCGCATCGGGCATCGTGATCCCCGAAGCCGCCGCCGAAAAGCCGGATCAAGGCGAAGTCCTGGCCATCGGCCCGGGTAAGCGCGATGACAAGGGCGCGCAAATCGCCCTCGACGTGAAGGTGGGCGACCGTGTGCTGTTCGGCAAGTACGCGGGCCAGACCGTCAAGGTCGACGGGCAAGAACTGCTCGTAATGCGCGAAGAAGACATCATGGCCGTTCTGGTCAAGTAAGGATCCTTCCTGCACGTTCCGGCTTCGCTGAGCCGCTCTTGCGAGTGCCGCAGCGAAGCCAGTAAACCGAATCGAATCAAGGAGTTTGCACATGGCAGCTAATAAAGAAGTCACTTTCGGCGATTCCGCACGCGCCAAGATGGTCGAAGGCGTGAACATCCTGGCCAACGCGGTCAAGGTCACGCTGGGCCCGAAGGGCCGCAACGTCGTGCTCGAGCGCTCGTTCGGCGGCCCGACGGTCACCAAGGACGGTGTCTCGGTCGCGAAGGAAATCGAACTGAAGGACAAGCTTCAGAACATGGGCGCGCAAATGGTCAAGGAAGTCGCTTCCAAGACCAGCGACAACGCCGGTGACGGCACGACGACGGCTACGATTCTGGCCCAGTCGATCGTTCGGGAAGGCATGAAGTACGTCGCATCGGGCATGAACCCGATGGACCTGAAGCGCGGTATCGACAAGGCAGTTGCTGCCGCCATCGAAGAACTGCGCAAGATCAGCAAGCCCTGCACGACCAACAAGGAAATCGCTCAAGTCGGCTCGATCTCGGCGAACAGCGATACGTCCATCGGCGAGTGTATCGCTGAAGCCATGGACAAGGTCGGCAAGGAAGGCGTCATCACCGTCGAAGACGGCAAGTCTCTGCAAGACGAACTCGACGTCGTCGAAGGCATGCAATTCGACCGCGGCTACTTGTCGCCGTACTTCATCAACAACCCGGACAAGCAAGTCGCCGTCCTCGAAAACCCGTTCGTGCTGCTGCACGACAAGAAGGTTTCGAACATCCGCGATCTGCTGCCGGTGCTGGAACAAGTCGCGAAGGCTGGCCGTCCGCTGCTGATCATCGCCGAAGATGTCGAAGGCGAAGCACTCGCAACGCTGGTCGTCAACAACATCCGTGGCATCCTGAAGACCGTTGCTGTCAAGGCTCCGGGCTTCGGCGACCGCCGCAAGGCCATGCTGGAAGACATCGCGATCCTGACCGGCGGTCAAGTCGTCGCGGAAGAAACCGGCCTCACGCTCGAGAAGGCAACGCTGGCTGAACTGGGCCAGGCGAAGCGCATCGAAGTGGGCAAGGAAAACACGACGATCATCGATGGTGCTGGCGAAGTCGTGAACATCGAAGCGCGCGTGAAGCAAGTGCGCAAGCAAATCGAAGAAGCGACCTCGGACTACGACCGTGAAAAGCTGCAAGAGCGCGTGGCCAAGCTGGCAGGCGGCGTGGCAGTGGTCAAGGTCGGCGCTGCGACCGAAGTTGAAATGAAGGAAAAGAAGGCGCGTGTCGAAGACGCACTGCACGCAACGCGCGCAGCTGTGGAAGAAGGCATCGTGGCTGGCGGCGGCGTTGCGCTGATCCGTGCTCGCAAGGCAATCGACAGCCTGAAGGGCGCGAACGTCGATCAGGACGCAGGTATCAAGATCGTTCTGCGTGCAATGGAAGAGCCGCTGCGCCAGATCGTCACGAACGGCGGTGAAGAAGCATCGGTCGTCGTGGCGGCTGTGGCTCAAGGTTCCGGCAACTACGGATACAACGCAGCCACCGGCGAGTACGGTGATCTGGTCGAAGCCGGTGTCGTGGACCCGACGAAGGTCACGCGCACGGCGTTGCAAAACGCGGCATCGGTGGCAGGCCTGCTGCTGACGACCGACGCAGCCGTTGCCGAACTGCCGAAGGAAGATACACCGATGATGCCTGGCAGCATGCCCGGCGGTATGGGCGGCATGGGCATGGACATGTAATTGCGATCCGGAGTTGGCGCTTCAGCGCCTACTCCGGTCCCATGCAGAGCCTGGCAAAAGCTGGTTACATCGGCGCGGGTCTCGCAAGAGGCTCGCGTCAGCTCGAGAAAAACCCGCAGCGATGCGGGTTTTTTCGTCCATACATAGCAGTTCACTTGTTCATTTCATCCCGCAACTTTTGAGCGGCCGCCTTGTAGTCATAAGTCGGATAAAACTCCGTCCGATACCCGCTCCATGCCGTGCTTTCGATCGCGCGGTTCACCTCGCGCAGACGGTCGGCGGGCACGCGCAGCGTCACCCTTGCCCGATACCCATCATCACGTACCACGACACCACTTCCATGCCCGGTGGCGGAAACTGCTTGAAGTAGCCTTGCTCTTTCAATTGCTGATTGATCTGCGGCAACGTCTTCGATTCATCGTGCTTCAGGAAGATCGTCAGAAGGAAAGTGCCGTTGCCAGCGGGCCCTGGCTTGCGGCGCGGGCGCGCCGTTCTGGGCATGAACGGGAAAGGCGAAGCAGAGACAGCCGAAGCAAACAGTGCATGACGGACCATGCGCGCCATGCGTCTTGCCGGAAAACGCATCGAAAAAACTCCTCAGGTGGGTCGCGCCTGCTTGTGATGCGTGATCAGCCGTTCCATCAGATGCAGCGCGTTGGGTTGCGAATGGCTTTCGGCGGTATATTGTCGAAGATGCACCAGACTTCAGGGGTCTTTTTCGCGCGGGCGTGCAGCGTGCGCGCGACATCGTCAAGATAGGTGTAATTGTGATGATTTGTAGAGTTCGGGCGACCCGTGCAGCTGCACGTAGACGAGCGACGTATCCGCGCGATGCCTGATTTCGCAGTCGTCCGGAATCGGATTGGCGTCCACATAGGCGATGCGATGCGCCTTAAGCAGCCCCGCCGCCTGTGTCGTGAACCAGCCGTGCTGACGCGCCTCGCACGCGATCGGCAACTGTGTGCGTTCGCGCAGCGCCTTGAAGAAGGCGTCGGCGAGATCGTGATCGAAGGGCAGGCTGGCCGGCAGTTGGACGAGCCAGCAACCGAGCTTGTCGCCGAGCTGTCCGGCCGAGTGGAGAAATTCGTCGATGAGCGCTTCTGTGCCGGCGAGCCGCGCATCGTGCGTGATCGACTTGGGCAGCTTTACCGAGAAGCGGTCCGGCAAATACGCGCCCATTCCCGGCCGGAACGCCGCGCGCGCCGCCTGAAACACGTACTCCTGCGCCTCGCGCGCGGCCTCGGCCGGTTACTGTCCGTTGGCGAGCAGCGCGGCGCCGGCCGCGCCGAGCGTATCGGTCAGGCCCATCACGCGATGCACGCCGCGGTGTCCCACTATCCTGTCTAACCTGTCCTTCCTCGCTGTACAGCGTGTTCACGTGCCGATGCGTGCCGGTTTCCATCGCGAGCACGTAACTCGCAGCCCTGCGCGAGGATGTGCGAAATCGCGGTGTCGAGCGTCGGCGCTTCGGCGGTGCTGTCCGGCTGCGCGAGTTGCAAGAGCGTGGCGCTGTCGGCGATTAGCATCGTGGTTTGCGGCACCAGCAGATCGACGAGCGATTCACGCAATTCGTCGGCGGAGAGCACGTGCTCGTCGTCGAGCGTGAAGTCGGGCGCGAGGATCAGCGGCACGCCGTCGTAATCGGATACGACCTCGGAGATCGCCGACACCAGCTTGGCCCGTGTCGCTACACGCCGATCTTGAACGCGACGACCGGCATGTCCTCGAGCAACATGCGCGCCTGGGTCGCGAAGGTGTCCGGATCGAGGCCGGTGACTTCGTCGCAGGTGGCGGAATCGCGGATGGCGTAGCCGGTGAGCATGGTCGCGCCGTGGCAGCCCATGCTCGCGAGCGTCAGCAGGTCGGCCTGCAGGCCCCGACCTGCTGGTGGGGTCCGAGAGGCCGAAGGTCAATACGATCGGTGGGGAATCGCCGGTCATGGCAAATGCTAGATTGTGTTTTGGATTGCTCGATTTGTACCGTGTGTACGGATTCTACGATGCGTACGGTTTGGCCCGGAGCGGACGCCTGTTGCTTGCGGCATCAAATCGGCATCGGATGCGGAAGCGGCGGGCCGTCCGATTAGGTTCGACTATGCGGCCTAAACTCGCCCGTCTGCTTTCTTTGCGCACTTTTTTCCAGCGCGACGGCAACCTCATGACCCACACGCACCTTGCGGCGATGTTTCGGGGCGCGCGAAGCATGCGGGCGGGCAGTTTGCTAGGCATCGTTACAGCAACACGGTACCATCATGTCCTAATTTCAATCGACTTTTGATGCGGCTTGAGTATGGAATATAGAAGCTGGATGTGCCTGATCTGCGGTTGGATCTATGACGAAGAGGCAGGATTGCCCGATGAGGGCATCGCGTCCGGCACGCGTTGGGAGGACGTTCCGATCAACTGGACCTGTCCCGAATGCGGCGCCCGCAAGGAAGATTTCGAGATGGTCCAGATCTGATCCGCACGCTCAGCCGTGCCGCATGATTCGCGTCATGCGGCGCGCGCTTTTTTGCGGGTCGTGTTTTGCGGATCGCTCGCCGTCGCTGTGTCGACGCGTTGTGTCGTGCGCGTTGAGTGATGTGGGTGCGCACTAATTGGGATTCGTGCCCGCAACGCAACAATGTGCGCCGCGTTGGGTGCGGCGCGGCGTCAAGAATGTCTCGCGAAGCGCCGACCGGGATCGTTTCTTGCCGTGCAAGTGGCGGCGCTCGAGCCGGCATCGCCGACTAGATTCGGTTCTCGCCGGGACGCAATACGGTATACGCTTGGAAACATCGGGTCGAGGGCTGCGCGTCGCGCCATCGGCCTGGAAACGCGAGCGCGGACAGCGGGTGGTCTCCACTTTCTTCGCAATGACGTTCAACCGCTTGCGGGCAGCATCGCCCGAGGCACGCACCATCCGCCAGTGAGCGCACGTGATGACATCTCGTCCGATTTCCCCGTTCAGTTGGAAGCCCTGCCCAATCCGCGCGGCGGATCGGTGCGGCTCGCCGAGATGGCGCTGGCCGATGCGCTGCATGCCTTCCAACGCCAAAGCGAAACTGCGTCCGCGCTGAAGCGGGCGATTGCTGCGCTGCATTCCGCAGGCAGGCTGCCGGCAACGCTTTGCGGAGGTGCTCGGGCTGGTCGCGCCACTCGGCGAGGAATCGGGCCTGACGCGCGGTCGGATCGCGGATGCGCTGTCGGTGTTCGGCGCGGCGGTCGAGCGCCACAATCTGCGCGAGCTGTCTTGCTCGACTGCGTTGTTCGATCACTATCGCGGGCTGCATTCGCTGCTGGCAATCATACGCGCATCGCGCCGGTGTCCTATGACGACCTCGCGCTGGCGGGCCGCGCAATCGCGCCCGCCACGTTGTTGGACGTCGCGCCCGACCGGCTCGCGTGCATCCGGCTCACTACGAGGATGCGCTGCTCAAGCTATTGCGCGCGCACGCTGGCGAAAGCGCGCAGCATTACACGCGGCTCGACGAATGTCTGGGCGAACTGGGCAGCGCCGATCCCTACGATTTCTGGCATCTCGCGCTGAACACCATGTGGGCGCGGCGGGAGCGCGCCGAGCGTCACGACGGCACAGACGCCGCCGACGCCAAACACCTCTACGCGCGCTTCAATCTGGTGCTGGCGGATCAGGCGCATGCAGCGATGTTTGCGCCACGCTCACTGGTCACCCTCTACGGCGCGACGCCGGAGGATGCCAAACGCGTGGACATGTTGCGCGACTACAGCCTGACGGTCGCGCACGTCGCAGCGGCACCCGGGTCCGAGGCGGCGTGGGAGCCGGCGAGCGAGGACATCCACCATGACGGCACCACGCGCGATCTCGGCGTGCTGCGTGTGAACGCGGTGTCATATGAGGAGTTCTTGCAGAGCGCGGAAGCTTCGATTGACGGACTGGTGGAGCGCGGCTCGCAGGAGCGCGGCTCGCAGGCAAGCGAGACCAATATCGTCGATGTCACGGCCGCGCGGCACGCGGCGGACGCATCGCACCGGCTGGGCGCGGCGGCTTACGCGCTAGGTCTGGGCCACGTCGCGTTGCTGGCCGACACGCTCGGTCTCGCGTGGCGGCGTGTGGCGTACCACGGCGAGGCGCATCCCGATGCCGCCGGCGCATCCGGCGACACGCGCGGCCTCGACGCCACCGTGCCCGAACGCGCGGCGCGGCGCATATGCTGCGCTCGATGCTGCATCAGGCCGCCGCGGGTATCGCGCCGTCGGAGGGCCGTTCGTCGGTCGTCGCGCTCACGTCGAGGATCGAGCGGCCCATCGCGCTCACGCGTTAAGCGTCGTCGTCTTTCTCTTCGCTCGCGCCTGCCTTGCGCTTGCCGGAGCCGCGCACCACGTCGTAGCGCGCGAGCGTGCGTTTGCGCGCGGCGTCGTGATCGACGATCGGCTGCGGATAGTCCGCGCCGAGAGAAATCTTCGCTTCCTTCAGCGCATCCGGTTTGGCGAGCCACAGCGCGTGGATCGGGCGATTCGGCAAACCCGCGATCTCCGGCACGTAATGACGAATGAAGGTGCCTGCCGCATCGAATTTCTCGGACTGCGTGACCTGATTGAAGATGCGGAAATACGGTTGCCGCATCGCACCCGCTCGACGAAGCCCACTGCCAGCCGCCATTGTTGTTCGATAGCTCGAAGTTGTTCAGGAGCGCTTCAAAGTATGCTTCGCCGCGCCGCCAGTGTCGATGCCGAGATCCTTGGTCAGAAAACTCGCGACCACTATGCGCAAGCAGTTGTGTATATAGCCGGATTCGTTGATCTGGCGCATCGCCGCATCGCCTCTCATCGACGAGCGGATAGCCGGTCTGTCCCGCGCACCAGGCGGCGAAATTCGCGTCGGCGGTATCGCCCGTTTCCCAGCGGATGCGGTCGTATTCCGGCTTGAACGCGCGGTGATCGCCCGGCACGCCGACCTGCGGAAGATGGTGCACACGGAGAAATAGAATTCGCGCCAGACAAGTTCGCCGAGCCATGTTTCCGCGCCTTTGCTGCCGTGGCGCTGCGCATCGTGCGCGCTGCGGGCGAGCGCGCGGATCGAAATCGTGTCGTGCCGCAAATGCACGCCGAGATAGCTCGGGCTTCGCTTGGTGGGGAATTCGCACGCGTGATCGTAGTCGGACATGCGATCGCGGAAGTCGTCGAACAGCGCGTATGTGCCGCTCGTGCCGGCCGGAAACGCGGGCGGCTGCGCGTGGCCGAACCCCAGTTCTGCGAGCGACGGCATGGCATGCCTGACGCCCGACGGTGGTTCGCGTTCAGATGGTCTTCCAACATACGGCTTCAACGCGTCCGGCGTGACCGTCTGCAGCCATTTGCACTTGTACGGCGTGAATACAGTGTAGTGCTTGTCCGTGCCTGTCATGACTTCGTCATGATCGAAGGCGGCCTGATCCTTGAAGCTGAAAAACGCGATGTCATGGCTCGCCAGTTTCTGCGCGACCGCGTCGTCGCGCGCATTTGCGCTCGGTTCGTAGTCGCGATTGGCGAACACCGCGTTCGCGCCGCATTCGCGTGCGAGCACCGGAATGTCGTGCACCGGATGCCCGTGCCGCACGATCAGTGCGCCGCCCGCTTCGCGCAGGGTGCGATCCAGTTCCGTCGCGCTCGCGTGAATGAAGGCCACGCGGCGTCTTTTTTATCGAGCGGAGAGAGGATCTCGCGGTCGAAAACGAACACGCACAGCACGCGCCGGCAGCGTGTGAGCGCGTGATAGAGTGCAGCATTGTCTGCCGTGCACAGGTCCCGCCGAAACCAGACCAGGCCCAGATCAAAGTCGGCCATCTCGCAGCGCCTTTGGTAAATCTGAATTATGTCCAAGACTTCCGATCGCATCAATTTGACGAATCAGTTCCTGATTGCCATGCCGTCCATGGCCGATCTGACGTTTTCAGGAACCGTGGTCTATCTTTGCGATCACACTGAGAAAGGCGCCCTCGGCCTCGTCATCAACCGGCCGACGGACATCGATCTCCAGTCCCTTTTCAATCGCATCGATCTCAAGCTCGAGATCGAACCGCTCGTTCATTTGCCCGTGTATTTTGGCGGTCCCGTTCAAACGGAACGCGGCTTCGTGCTGCACGAGGAAAACGACGGCGAACCCTATAGCTCGTCCATGAGTGTGCCCGGCGGCCTTGCCATGACCACCTCGAAAGACGTGCTCGAAGCAGTCGCGAGCGGCAAGGGCCCCGACCGCTTCTTGCTCACGCTCGGTCATGCGGGCTGGGGTGCAGGTCAGCTCGAGGAAGAAATCTCCAAGAACGGCTGGCTCACGGTCGAAGCCAATCCGCGCATCATTTTCGACGTGCCCGCCGAGGAACGTCTCGAAGCCGCGTTGTCGCTGCTCGGCGTGTCGCGTTCCATGTTGTCCGGCGAAGCAGGGCACGCATGAGCCGCGAAGCCATGCTGTTGGCATTCGACTACGGCGAAAAACGCATCGGTGTCGCCGTCGGCAATACGCTGACTCGCAATGCGCGTGCCTTGATTGTCGTCGAAAACCGCAGCCGTGAGTATCGCTTCGAGGAAATCGGCAAGCTGGTCGCGGAGTGGAAGCCCGACACCGTCGTTGTCGGCATGCCGATGCATCCGGATGGCACGCCGCACGAAATGAGCGCGTTGGCCAAACGCTTCGGCAATCAGGTGAACGGGCGCTTCAATATGCCCGTGCAATGGGTGGACGAGCGCTATTCGTCCGTCGATGCGAAAGCCGATCTCTGCACGCGCGGCGTGCGCACCAATGCGCGCGGCCGCTTCGACGATATCGATGCCGAAGCCGCACGCGTCATCCTTCAACAATATCTCGACGGACTTCCCCAAGACCATGAGTTTCATTGATGCCGAAGTGCTTTATCAGGCGCTCGCCGGGCAGATTCGTACCGCGTACGGGCAATCGCTGGCATCGGACGATGGCGCGGTGCTCGCGGGCATCTACAGCGGCGGCGTGTGGCTCGCCGAGCGGTTGGCCAAAGAGCTCAACCCGTCCGACTTCGGCGTGGTGAACGTGGCGCTGCATCGCGACGACTATGCGAAGAAGGGCTTGCACAGTCAGGCGCGTCCCACGGAATTGCCGTTCGACGTGAACGGCCGCCGCATTATCCTGATCGACGACGTGCTCTCCACCGGACGCACCGTGCGCGCCGCGATCAACGAGCTCTACGACTACGGCCGGCCCGCATCGATCGAACTCGCCGTGCTCGCCGACCGCGGCGGTCGCGAAATGCCGATCGCGGCGCGCTTCGTTGGCGCGAACGTCGAGTTGCCGGCGAACGAGAATCTGGTGTTGTCGCGCCATGAAGGCGGCGCGTTCGCGTTCACGACGGAAGCGCGTGCACACTGAACACGCGTTGGTCATTTTTTAGAGCAGAGTCATCATGAACACCGCCACCCAGGGCGCAGCGGAGTCAGGCGCGCCCGCATCGGACAAGACAGCCGACACGTTCCGGTACGGCTTTCTCAAGGGCAATCCGCAACTCACGAAAAACGGCGAGTTGAAACACCTGCTCACCATCGAAGGGCTGCCGCGCTCCATCGTCACGCATATTCTCGATACGGCCGAGCAGTTCGTGAGCGTGACCGACCGCGAAGTGAAGAAGGTGCCGCTGCTGCGCGGCAAGTCGGTGTTCAACCTGTTCTTCGAGAACTCCACGCGCACGCGCACCACGTTCGAGATCGCGGCCAAGCGCTTGTCGGCGGATGTGCTGAATCTGAATATCAACGCGTCGTCCACAAGCAAGGGCGAATCGCTGCTCGACACGATCAACAATCTCTCCGCGATGCATGCGGACATGTTCGTCGTGCGTCATGCATCGAGCGGCGCGCCGTACTTGATCGCCGAGCATTGCGCGCCGCACGTGCATGTGATCAACGCGGGTGACGGCCGTCACGCGCACCCGACGCAAGGCCTGCTCGACATATACACGATCCGCCACTACAAGCGCGACTTCACGAAGCTGCGCGTGGCGATCATCGGCGACATCCTGCATTCACGCGTGGCGCGCTCGGACATTCATGCGCTGACCACGGCTGGCGTGCCCGAAGTGCGCGCGATCGGTCCGCGCACGCTTTTGCCGAGCAATCTCGATCAGATGGGTGTGCACGTCTATCACAACCTCGACGAAGGCCTGAAGGGCGTCGACGTGATCATCATGCTGCGCTTGCAGAATGAGCGCATGAGCGGCGCGTTGTTGCCGTCCGCGCAGGAGTATTTCAAGAGCTGGGGCTTGACGCCCGAGCGTCTCGCGCTCGCCGCGCCCGATGCCATCGTGATGCATCCCGGCCCGATGAACCGCGGCGTCGAAATCGATTCGCAGGTGGCCGATGGCCCGCAATCGGTCATTTTGAATCAGGTGACTTTCGGTATCGCCGTGCGGATGGCGGTGATGGGCATTGTGGCTGGTAACAGCGATTAAGACATGAAGATCCAGATTCAAGGCGGCACGATCATTGACTCGGCCGTGGGCACGGAAGAACGCAAGGACCTGTTCATCGCGGCGGGGCGGATCGTCGGCATCGGCGAGGCGCCGGCCGATTTCCATGCGGTGAAAGTGATCGACGCGACTGGCTTGTATGTGGCGCCGGGCTTCGTCGATCTGTCGGCGCGTTTGCGCGAGCCGGGCTTCGAGCACAAGGCAACGCTCGAATCCGAAATGGCGGCGGCGATGGCCGGCGGCGTGACGAGCCTTGTGTGTCCGCCCGACACCGATCCCGTGCTTGACGAGCCGGGTCTCGTCGAAATGCTCAAGTTCCGCACGCAGAAGCTGCATCTGGCGCATGTGTATCCGCTCGGCGCGCTGACGGTGGGGCTGAAGGGCGAGATCATCACCGAGATGGTTGAACTGACGGAGGCGGGATGCATCGGCTTCTCACAAGCGGATAACCACATCGTCGATACGCGCACGCTGCTGCGCGCGCTGCAATACGCGACGACCTATGGCTATACCGTTTGGCTGCGTCCGCAGGACGCGTACATGTCGCGCGGTGGCGTGGCGGCGAGCGGCGCGGTGGCGTCGCGGCTCGGGCTTTCGGGCGTGCCGGTGTCGGCGGAAACCATCGCGCTGCATACGTTCTTTGAGCTCATGCGTATCACCGGCGCACGGGTGCATCTGTGGCACCTGTCGTCGGCGGCGGGCGTGGCGTTGGTACGTGCGGCGAAGGCGGAAGGGCTCGCGGTGTCGTGCGATGTGACGGTCAATCATGTGCATCTGACCGATGTCGATATCGGTTACTTCGACGCGCAATTCCGGCTCGATCCGCCGCTGCGCTCGCAACGCGACCGCGAGGCGATTCGTGCGGGTCTGGAAGACGGCACCATCGACGCGATCTGCTCCGATCACACGCCGCTCGACGACGACGAAAAGCTGCTGCCCTTCGCCGAGGCGACGCCCGGCGCGACCGGGCTCGAACTGTTGCTCTCGCTCACGCTCAAGTGGGCGCGCGAGGCCAACGTGCCGCTCGTGAAGGCGCTCGGACGCATCACGTCCGCGCCCGCCGACGTGCTCAAGGTGCCGGCGGGCTGCATCACGGTGGGCGCGCTCGCGGATGTCTGCGTGTTCGATGCCAACGCCGCGTGGCGTGTCGATCCACTCAAGCTGAAGAGCCAGGGCCGCAATACGGCGTTCCTCGGTTATGAACTGCCGGCGCGCGTGCGTGTCACGATCGTCGGCGGCCATCTCGCTTTCGAAGCACGCTGACGGTACACGAGCTGAGCATCGTGCTACGCAAGCTGCGTCTGGTCATCCATCTTCTTTACGGCATGTGGATTGTCGCGACGCGTTTTTCGCGAGTATCGGCTGCCGAATGCAGCGAGTTGAATCGCCGGTGGTCGCTCGCGATGCTGCGGCTCTCAGGGATGAAACTCGTCGTCCATAACGACAGCGCGGTTGGATGCGGGCGTGCTGGTGGTCGGCAATCACATCTCGTGGATCGATATCTACGTGATCAATGCGTGGCGTCCGACGCTGTTCGTGTCGAAGGCGGAGATCCGCAAGTGGCCGGTGGTCGGCTGGTTCGCCGAACAACTGGGCACGGTGTTCGTGCAGCGTGAGAAGCGCAGCGACGCGAAGCGCATCATGCACGAACTGGCCAATCGCCTGATGGCGGGCGAACTCATGTGCGTGTTCCCCGAAGGCACCACCACCGATGGCCGGGCGCTGGTGCTGTTTCACGCGAACATGTTTCGGGCGGCGGTGTCGGCATCCGTGCCCGTGCAGCCGATCTGCCTGATGTACGAGGATGCGCGCGGCATGCTGTCGACCGCGCCCGCGTATATCGGAGACATGTCGCTCAACGATTCGCTCAATGCGGTGCTGCGCGGCGAGCCGCTGGCCGAGCATCTGTACGTGTGCAATCCGCTTGCGCCGGGTGCGGATCGATGCCTGCTGGCGAGCGAGGTGCAGGTGGCCTTGCAGTTGGTTGGCGCTCGACACCATGCGCGGCGCGCCGGCCGTCGCGGCGGGTACGCCGCTCGTGCAGCCGGTGGACGCTACTTCTTCATCGCACAACTCACCTGCGTGACCACGCGCTGTTTCGGATCGGCGGTGAGCAGAACCGCCGACAGCTTGTTGCCCCAGACACAGCCGGAATCGAGGCACAGCATGTCGTCGCGGACCATCAGGCCGAGGGCCGCCCAGTGGCCGAACACGATCGTCACGTCCTTCGTGCGGCGCTCGGGCACGTCGAACCACGGGATATAGCCGGGCGGTGCGGCGCTCAGGCCGCCGTTGTTGGCGAACTCCATCGCGCCCTCGGGCGTGCAGAAGCGGATGTGAGTCAGCGCGTTATAGGTGACGCGCAAGCGGTCCATGCCGCGCAATGAATCATCCCAGCGATGCGGCTCGTTGCCGTAAAGCCCGGCCAGGGTTTCTTTCCAGTTCGAGGCGCGTAGTGCGCGTTCCAGCTCGTGCGCGAGTTCCAGCGTCATCGTCACGTCCCATTGCGGCAGCACGCCGGCGTGGACCATCAGCGCATCGTTCTCGAAATGCGCGACGGGCTTGTGCCGCACCCATTCGATCATATCGGCGGCGTCGCGCGCTGCGAGGATGTCGTCGAGCGTGTCGCCCTTCTTCGGCTTGCGCAGGCCCGCGGCGACCGAGAGCAGATTCAGATCGTGATTGCCGAGCACGACGGTCGCGCGCGAGCCGAGCGCGATGACGTCACGCAGCGTCTGTAGCGATTTCGGGCCGCGATTGATCAGGTCGCCTGCGAACCAGAGCGGGGTATCGGGCGCGGGGGCGGCTTTTTTCAGAAGTTGGCGGAACGGATCGCAGCAGCCCTGGAGATCGCCGAAGACGAGCGGGGCGGACGAACGGGCGGAAAGATTCGATGCGTCGGTCATTGAATCGGAAATGGGATGCGGGTTGGGTCGGCGCTGCGCGATGTGTTTCATGCGCGGCGTGACGAAGGGATGGCGTTCACGGCATTATGAAACAGACGGCGAAGACTGTCCGGGCGCGGTGACGTTGCAATTTGTCGGATCGGTGCGCTACTGCGCTGGTTTGCAAGGGAAAATGCTTGCCTGTATCAAGTTGGTGTGCGCGTAGTTTGTGCCGGGTCTGGCTTTATAATGACTTGTTCATCAGACGCGGCAATTCGGCAGAAAGTCGGTCATTTGTGCGACATATCGACCTTGCATGCACCAGGCGCGATTTTTTCACACATTTTGAGCAAACTTTCAGCATGCGCAGAGTGCGGGCCGAAAGCTGACTAGAGGGTACATATGATTCTCGTGACGGGCGGCGCCGGATTTATCGGCGCCAATTTTGTTCTGGACTGGCTCGTGGCATCGGATGAACCCGTACTCAACGTCGACAAGCTGACCTATGCCGGCAATCTCGGCACGCTGAAGTCGCTGCAGAACGATTCGCGACATGTGTTCGCCCGCGCCGACATCTGCGACCGCGCCGCGATGGACGGACTGCTCGCGAAGCATCGACCTCGCGCCATTCTGCATTTCGCCGCCGAGAGTCACGTCGATCGCTCGATCCACGGTCCGGCCGATTTCGTGCAGACCAACGTCGTCGGCACCTTCACGCTGCTCGAAGCCGCGCGCATGTACTGGAGCAAACTGCCCGAGAAAGAGAAACAGCTGTTCCGCTTCCTGCATGTGTCCACAGATGAAGTGTTCGGCTCACTGTCCGCAATCGATCCGCAATTTTCCGAGACCACGCCGTACGCGCCAAACAGTCCTTATTCGGCGACCAAGGCCGGTTCCGATTACCTGGTGCGCGCGTATCACCATACATATGGCCTGCCGGTCCTGACGACCAACTGCTCGAACAATTACGGCCCGTACCAGTTCCCCGAGAAGCTGATTCCGTTGACGATTGCCAACGCGCTCGCCGGCAAGCCGCTGCCGGTGTACGGCGATGGCCAGAACGTGCGCGACTGGTTGTTCGTCAGCGATCACTGCTCTGCGATTCGCGAAGTGCTCGCGCGTGGCACGCTCGGTGAGACATACAACGTCGGCGGATGGAACGAGAAGAAGAACCTCGAAGTCGTGCATACCTTGTGCGATCTGCTCGACCGCGCCAAGCCGAAGGCTAGCGGGTCGTATCGCGATCAGATCACGTACCTGAAGGATCGCCCGGGTCATGATCGGCGTTACGCGATCGATGCGTGCAAGCTCGAGCGCGAACTCGGCTGGAAACCGGCCGAAACGTTCGAGACAGGTCTGGCGAAGACGGTTCAGTGGTATCTCGACAATGAAGCATGGTCGAATGAGGTCGCCTCCGGTGAGTACCGGAAGTGGGTCGAGACAAACTAAGCGCAACGCGCGTAAGGGGTTGACGGTGGCGCGCAAAGGCATCATTCTCGCGGGCGGTTCCGGCACGCGTCTTTATCCGATCACGCATGCGGTGTCGAAGCAACTGCTGCCCGTGTACGACAAGCCGATGATCTACTATCCGCTGTCGACGCTGATGATCGCGGGTATCCGAGATGTGTTGGTGATCTCGACGCCACAAGACACGCCACGTTTCGAGTCGATGCTCGGCGACGCCAATCAGTGGGGCATGAACATTCAGTACGCGGTGCAGCCGTCGCCTGATGGGCTGGCGCAGGCGTTCATCATCGGGCGTGAGTTCGTCGGCAACGATCCGTCGGCGCTGATTCTCGGCGACAATATTTTCTACGGCCACGATCTGGTGAAGCAACTGGAGAGCGCCAATGCACGCACGGATGGTGCGACGGTGTTCGCGTATCACGTGCAGGATCCGGAGCGGTATGGCGTGGTCGAATTCGATCAGCAGTTCCGTGCGTTGTCGATCGAGGAGAAGCCCGCGACGCCGCGTTCGAACTATGCGGTCACCGGTCTCTACTTCTACGACAACACGGTGTGCAATATCGCAGCCGACATCAAGCCGTCCGTGCGCGGCGAACTCGAAATCTCTGATGTCAATTCGCGCTATCTGGCTGACAAGAAGCTGAATGTAGAGATCATGGGGCGCGGTTACGCCTGGCTCGACACCGGCACGCACGATTCCCTGATCGAGGCGGCGACGTTTATCGCGACTTTGCAGAAGCGGCAAGGTCTCGTGGTTGCGTGTCCAGAAGAGATCGCTTACCGCAGGCGATGGATCGACGAAGCGCAGTTGCTCGCCCTCGCCCGGCCGCTGTCCAAAAATGGCTACGGTCAATATCTGCTCAATCTTCCGAAGGACCGAGTCGCATGGCCATCAACGTAACCGCTACGGCGCTGCCCGAAGTCAGGGTCATCGAACCGAAAGTGTTTGGTGACGCACGCGGGTTTTTCTTCGAGAGCTTCAATGCACGGGACTTCGCCGACATGGTGGCGCCCGGCGTCGAGTTCGTGCAGGACAACCACTCGTGGTCGGCCAGAGGCGTGCTGCGCGGACTGCATTATCAGATCCAGCACGCGCAGGGCAAACTCGTGCGCGTGGTGGAGGGCGAAGTGTTCGACGTCGCCGTCGATATTCGTCGAAGCTCGGCGAACTTCGGGAAATGGGTAGGTGTCAGGCTGTCGGCCGAGAATCAGCAGCAACTGTGGGTGCCTCCGGGTTTCGCACATGGCTTCGTCGTGCTGTCGGAGAGTGCGCAGTTTCTCTACAAGACGAGCGACTACTGGTATCCCGAACATGAGTGCAGCATCGTGTGGAACGATCCGGATATCGGTATCGAATGGCCGATCGACTTCGAGCCGATGCTCGCGGCGAAAGACGCGGCGGGCAAGCGCCTGGCCGACGCCGAGGTATTCGCATGAGCGGTGCTGCTGACCGGACCATCCTACTGACCGGCGTCAGCGGCCAGGTTGGATTCGAACTGGCGCGCAGTCTGCAGGGGCTGGGCAACGTGGTGGCTGTCGAGCGCGGCAGGCTCGATCTTGGCGACATCGATCAGGTCAGGCAAGTGGTGCGAGACGTGAAGCCGTCGTGGATCGTGAATCCGGCGGCGTACACGGCAGTAGATCGCGCCGAAAGTGACGTCGACGACGCGATGCGCGCCAATGGCGAAGCGCCGGGCTTGCTGGCCGAAGAGGCAAAGCGTCTCGGCGCGTTACTGGTGCACTACTCCACGGACTACGTCTTCGACGGTATGAAAAATGGCGCGTATGTCGAGGCCGATGCCACCGGCCCACAGAACGTCTATGGCAAAAGCAAGCTGGCGGGCGAGCAGGCGATTGCCGCGTCGGGCTGCGATCATCTAATTTTCCGGACGAGCTGGGTGTACGGAGCGCGGGGCCGCAACTTCCTCCTCACCATGCTGCGCCTTGGCGCCAAGCGCGACGAAATGAGCGTCGTCGCAGATCAGTATGGTGCGCCGACGTGGGCGACCACGATCGCGACGCTTACGTCGGGTGTGCTCACGCAATCGGCGGCGCTGCACGGGGATGCCGCGCGCGAGTGGCGTCGCGCTCGTAGCGGCGTCTATCATCTGACGGCCTCGGGCGCGACGTCGTGGCATGGATTTGCCGAAGCCATCTTCGACATGGCCGGCGGCGATCGGAAGCCCGTGGTGAAGCCGATTTCAATGGCTTCGTATCCGACACCGGCGCAACGGCCGGGCAATTCCCGCATGTCGAACGACAAGCTCGCAACGACGTTCGGGTTGCGCGCGCCCGACTGGCGAGAGGCACTCCGGTTGTGTCTCGGGGGCGCTGAGTTCCTTCGGCCGCGCGTCGCGCGGTCTCACACTGACTCCAGGGAATATTGATGTCGAAGCGTAATCGCATTTGCGAGCTGACCGTCGAGCAGCTGTCGAATCAACATCGACTGCTCGATGCCCACACCTTTGAATACGAACGCGATGACGGTTCCACTCAGGTTCTGGATCGCGAGATTATATCACGTGGATGACGGCGCCGCCGGCCTTCCTTACGATCCGGAACGGCGCACGGTGTTGCTGCTCCGGCAGTTCCGGTTACCTGCTTATTTGCCGTGGCGAGGAAGGCTGGGTGCTGGAAGCGCCGGCGGGCTTCATCGATAACGCGCCTCCGGAGGAGCGCGCGTTCGCCACGAAATCGCGGAGGAAGCGGGTTATCGCGTCGGCGAAGTCACGAAGGTGTTCGAGGGCGTTGATGATTCCAGGTTGCGTGACACACGTGGTCTTCTATGGCTTCATCTCAACCTATTCGCCTGCCGACCGGATTCACGAAGGTGGTGGGCTCGTCGAGGAGGGGGAGGATATCGAAGTGGTCGAGTTGACGATCGACAAGGCGATGGAAATGGTTTTTTACAAGGGGCGAGATTCGTTCGTAGACGTGAAAACGATTATGCTATTGTAGCACGTGGCACTGTTCGTGTTTCGCTGAACGTAGGCTGCGGCTTATTCGAGTTCGGGCAGAATGAACTGGCGATAGGGAAAGGTCGCTGGGACGTTCGCGAAATAGCTTGGCGCTACGCCGCAGGATCCGAGGAAAATTCCGTTCCATTCCTGTCCAGCTTCTTCCGGCTTGCGCTCGAAGTGCAGCCGCCTGAGCGGCGAACAGCCAGGATCTTCGTTGTCGAGATTCGACAGCAGGGTCCATTCGACGCTTACGGTATCGCCCGATACCTTGCAGATCCTTCCTTGTAGCAGCAACCGGCTGGCCGGCTTCGCGCATACATTCGGCCGGTCTTCCGAGGGCGAGAAAGGAAACGCGACATAGCTGCCTGGTTTCACAAAAGACAAGGGTTTTGCGGCGAATTCCGCAGCCAGGCCTTCCGCCTTCGGCATGCCGAACAATTCGATGAAGCGGTTCCAGACACGCCGTTTGCGCTCTTTCTTCGCCAGCGCGACGGCTTGAGCGACCAGCAAGCTGTCATCGCGGACCAGCACCGAAGACAGCGTATCGGCGTCGTCGGCGAGCACGGCTTCTATCGCGGCGGAATGTCCATCGCGGTTGATCAGTGACAGATTCGGCTGATAGTGTAGAAGCAGTTCAGCGATTTCCCGATCGTGCGAACGGATTGCCTGCATCAGGGGCATGTCACCCTGAGCGTCCTGCACGTTTTGCGATGCGCCCTTGGTGATGAGCAGCCGCACGAGCGGCGGATAATGCGCGGCGACTGCTTGCGTGAAGTCGTTGCCGTAGTCATAGTCGTCGGCGAAAGCCGGAATACTTGCGCAGATCAACGCGGCGCAAGCGATACGAAGCGCGTTCTTCATCCGCGCGCCTCCATGAAATTTCGAATCACACGTTTCCCGAGGTCCTTGCACGTCGTTTCGACGAGGCGGTAACTCAGTTCGGCGAGCGCGAGCACCAGCAGCATGAAGACCGCGAACTGGATCAGATAGCCGGTCCGAGTCAATTTGAGGGAATCGGGAATGCGTTCGTAGAAGCGGAAATAGAGATCGTTGTAGACCAGAATGAGCAGCACGTGACCGAGATAGATCGAATATGAACGGCTGCCAATGTATTCGAGGAAAGGCGCGAGCATCCTGATGTTCAGAATCCAGCCTCGTTCTAGCGAGGCGAGAACCACGAGGGCGACCGAGACCAGCGCGTAGCCGCAGAGTGCCGCGTTCGAGAAATAGAATTGTCCGGATCTGCCGAGAATGTCGGTGTTCAGAACGCCCGGCAATAATGCGAGCAGCGCGCACAGCGTGATACCGAAGACGGTTTTGAGGAACGCTCGCATGCGAGGTGCGCGAAGCAGCCGCATGAAGATCGGGCTGGCCGCGTTGACGTTGCCCGCGAGCGTGTTGAATCGCCACATGGGCAGATGGCGATACTTGTCGATGAGCAGCGCGATGACGACGCCGTACAGCAGTTCGTCCACGCGCGTGTGCGTGAGATTCGCGATGCTCACGGAGGTCAGCGGCCGCAAGACGAACAGTACCAGGGCGACACAGATCGCACAGGCGGCGAGCCGGTATGAGGTGCGGCCGCACAGGACGAGCAGCATCGGCGCGAGAAGATAGAAATGCTCCTCGATGGATAGGCTGTAGTAATGCGACATGTTGGTCGGGATGCCGCCGAACACCATTGCATAGTTGTAAATGCCGCCGGCGAATGCGATGCCTTCACGAAATATGTCCGCAGGTCGCGCGAACGACGCGATGCTGCCAGTTGCGCTCATGACGTAAGCGACGACCCAATACAAAAATATGTAGAAGAAGGCTGAAGGCGCGATCCGGAACACGCGCCGAAGATAGAACGCGAGGATCGACTGGCGGCTGCGTTCGAGCCGTTGCACGGGGGTATCGCCGAGAGGTCGGGGAAGCGTCGACAACAGCGACTGCGAGACGACAAAACCCGAAATGACGAAAAACAGGTCTACACCGGTGAACGACGAATATAAATACGGATGAAACAGTTGCTTGAAGGGCACATGTACGATTATTGTCAGCAAAACCGCGACAGCCCGCAGTCTTTCAATCTCAAGATTCTTGTGACTCATATCCGATTGCTGACCATGCGTTGAATCCTGGACCAAACGGAAGGTTTGCCTTCGCGTTGCTTGCCAATCGGCTGAAGTCTATTGGATCTAGCCTGCGTACTTGCGGCGTAGTTTGTTGAGTGCAAAAAATGCGCCGCGTCGCAAATCGCCGTTGGCGGTGCGGCCGATAAGCGTCGCCATCATACCCCATACAAGCGCGAGCGGACGCGACCAGCGAATGATCGGAGCGACCCAGAAGACGAATAGCGGCCGGTCGCCAAAGCGTTCTGAAAAATACTTGTAGGTTGCCCGTAAGTCGCCCTGGCGAGCAAGCCGCTGACGCACGAGATTGAACGGATGATACGAGGTCAGCATCCGTGTTTCGAACTGCCTGATTTCGCTCGGACCGAGGCCTGCTTCGCGATATGAATCGAGAATTCTGCCGAGTCGCTCGACGAACACTTCTGAAAAATCATAGCCGCCGGAATTGGCCCGCTTGCAGGCAAGAATGTAGCGTTTCAGGTAGCTGTTGTGTTTGACCTGAAGCACCGCGTTCACGATGAGATGGACCTGCACGAGATTGCTGCCGCAGAACTGGCGCGCGTCGATCTCTTCCTGCACACGTTTGTTGATGATGCACGCCGAAATGAACGTGATGTACGGACCGATCGCGGCGAGAAAGTCGCCAACCTTGTCATAGGTTTCGATGCTCGCGTCGCCGCCCGGGTATTCCTTTTCCGGATCGTTCTCGTAGCCAAAGGGCCGAAGGCAGACGATGCCGTATTCCGCCTTGTTCAGATGGTCGATCAGGTAGGACAGCGTGCCGCTCACATACATGTCGTCATCGCCCATGATCTGGACGTAGTGGCTACGTGCCTCGTTGAAGCATTGTGCGATATTCGCGTCTGAGCCTATATCCACCATGTTGCGGATATAGCGGATCGGAAGCCCCTGCGCTTGCGCGCGCGCGACGACTTCCGGCGTCGCATCGGTAGAACAGTTGTCGGAGACCACCACTTCGAGCAAGCCTGGCGCAAGCGTGCGTGCTTCCTCGACGAGACGCTGAAGGTTCAGCTCGAGGAAATTCGCTCGCGTGTAGGTCGGAATGGCAACGGTCAGTAGCGGAAGTGCGTGTCCGTTCATGACTCGAGTCTCCAGAGGCGGTTGCACCGGCTCCAGACGAAGACGGTCACAGGCAGATTCACCAGAAAATTCATCGATGCCAGCACGATGACTAGCTCGGCTGACGAGTAGTGCGCGGCCGCCCACACGATGAGCGGCAGGGCGATGAGCGTCGTGATGGCGAGGGGCGCCATCAGCGGTTCGCGCCGATGGCTGCGCAGATGGGCAGCCAGCGCGCCGATCACGTGATTACTGAACATGAACAGCAGCAGGCCGGCCAGTTGCCAGAAGGGTAGCACGCGTCGTGCATACAAGGTATGCGAGAACAGCAGGTCGGCTGCGAGCACGCCGAGCGCCATCATGACGAAGATCGCCGACGACGTAAGAAAGTCGCGCTTGAAGAGACGGTCAAGCAATGGCCAGTCGCGCGTCACGGCGGCGCGTGCCATCAGTGGTACGCGTCGAGTGATCCACGATTGCGCGACGAGTCCGAGGGTATTCACGATGGCAAGAGACAAGCCGAGTTGGCCGGCGATTACCGGACCCTGCGTATGGAACAACACGGGAATGTTGATCTGTGTGAGCAGATAGCCGCACAGCAAATTGATGCCGAGGCGCCATTGCAGCGGCCAGACTTCATGTCGCCAGTCGAAGGCACCTTCGGTGGAACCGATAGCGAGCGATATCAGGCCACGCCGACGCCGCAACAACCAGGCGAGGGGCACCAGCAAGGTCATGGCCGGCACCATCGCTGTAGCCCACAATCCGGCACCGGAGGCCAGCGTCAGCCAGCATGATATGGAGCCGGTCACCGCGAGCGCGAGCCGCACGGCGTAGACATGCGTGATCTGCCCGGCGCCTTCGAGAATCGACAGGAAGGGCATCACGACCAGGCCGCTCGCGGTCAGCGCGCACAACGTGAGCCACGGCGCGAGCCAATGCACATCGATCGCCGGTTTGGTGCCGAAAAATACCATTCCGCCAGGCACGGCCGTGAGCGCGAACAACAGCGCGATTGACGCGTACCAGCGTGACGCACGATGCACGAGTGCCTGAAAATACGGCGACGCTTCGCCCTCGACACGTCCATCGCTGATCCATTTCAGGCCGGTGAATGCGTGCGCCGACACTTGCACGAGCACCATCGAAAGCCCGAGATCGAACAGCGTGTATAATGCTGCGACGCTGATGAAGCTGTAATACCAGCCCTGAAGTTCAGGCGTCAGGAAATGGACGGCAAGGATCGTCGTTAGCAGGCCGGCTCCGGCTTGCCAGAGCCTTAGTGATAGAACGAGTGCGAGGTCTCGCGAGATCGGGGGCAGGCGCAGTGACAAGCTGCTCACGTGCGGACAGCCGGCTGGAGGTTCGGAAAGAGGGAAGGCCGGCGCGCCCGTAAAGGCGCGCCACATGCTGCGTACACGGATAGCACGGTCAGAACAGCTTGGATGCGAGTTCGTAATCGCTCGGCCGGCCGACATCGAGCCAGTGCTCGAAGATGGGGAAGCAGGACACCGATTGCTGCACCTCGATGAGATTATGCGCGACGTCGGTCATGTTGTAAGGACCCGAGGGCGGCAGCGTGTCGAATACACGCTTGGAAAGAAAGTAAATGCCGCTATTGACGAGAAAACTGAAGTTCGGCTTTTCGTCGATACGCGTGACTTGCGAGTTCTTTTCGCTGACCACGCCAAAGGGAACCTGAAAACTATATTGCGTTGCCGCAATCGTCATCGCTGACTGGCTGCGCACGTGGAACGCCAGAAACATTCCGATATCCAGATTGGTCAGGATATCGCCATTAAATACGAGCGTATTTTCATCACGGAACGGCACCAACGAAAGCGCGCCGCCCGTTCCGCGCGGCGTTTCTTCGTGCACGTACTGAATTTCCACGCCAAAGCGCTCGCCATTGCCGAAGTGATCCGTGATTTTTTCCGGCAGATAGTGCGTCGCAATGAAGATGCGGCTCGCCCCATGGCTCACGAGTTTCTCGATGCTGATTTCGAGCATCGGACGGCCGTTGACCTGAAGCATCGGCTTTGGGGTATCGGCCGTCAGCGGGCGCAGGCGCGTGCCGAAACCACCGGCCATGACGACGGCGGTGAACTTGCGGTCAATATAGGCCGGCGCGTGATCGATGGCGTGATGATCGATGACCGACACGGGCTTGCCGTTGACATCGGTCAGCACGAGTTGACGCAGCGAGTGCTGGTTGAAGAGGGTCTCGAGCTCTTTGCGAGTCGAGTGTGCGGGCGCGGTAATTGGTTTCGGACGCGCGCTGCGTGCCTTGATGTTCTGGATTTCGACAGCCAGATCGTCGAGCTTGAAGCCTTCGAGGAAGGCGCGCCGAACGTCGCCGTCCGTAATGATATTAACGAACGTGTCCTGGTTGAAGAGCAAGGTGCAAGCAACCGGGCCGCTCGCCTGAATGCGCTCGATGACGTCTGCGATTCGGGAATCGAACGTTACGCTCAGGCAATCGACGCTCAGGCAATCGATATTGTCAAAGTTCGTCATGATCTAACAACGAAAGAACGATGGGTGGAGAAAGCGAAACTAACTGCTTCGCTAAGAATCACGCCGCCTGTTTGCAACAGGTGGCCCGCACCGGATTGAAGACATTCCGAACAGCGGTTTGCGGATCTACGAGAAACGCGTGAGAAATACGGCGTAACCGTATGGATGCGCGTGGCCTCACCCGACATGCATGGCGTCCTTCGTGCTACACGGGACATCCAATTGGACTATTTCGATGATAGCACGCTGCAGATGCCGCACTGGCCTATCACCAGGACCGCGCACCCAGCGTCCAGACGCCATAAGCGGTTCTCACCGGGTCGATGAGCGCGGGGTGCGCCTGCTTCGCATAGGCCATATCCGGCGGGTTGTCGTAGACCAGCTTGTAGTCGTTGCCATCGGATAGGTATAAGAAGTTCGGCTGACCTGGAATGTATGGCTGCATCGACTCGGGTGTCGGATTGGCCTCCGAAAACAGGCCGGGAATGTCGCCGCGTACATCGGGCGGCACCGCTCGTTCGCCCTGCAACTGATGCATTGGTGCACCGTTCGATGACGGCGGAAGAACCGTCGGATAGCTGCCGTGCTCCAGCCGGTATTGAGCGAGTTGTTTCGCGATGTCGTACATCTCATGGACGCGCTGTTCGGCCACGATGCGTTCGTAGGCGAGTTCGATCGACGTGTAGCTATTGGCGTCGTCGTGCCAGCCCTGATCGCCCTTCAGATAGCGAACGACGGTCGTCAGGAGTTGTGGAGTCTTGCGCGCGACCGGCCCGTTCGTGATGGTCAGAATGGCGTGCGGCTTCGAGAAGTCGTAATTCGCGATGTTGTAGCGCGGGCGAAGATACGGGTTGGTCAGTAGCGGTACGCGCGGACCCCATTGCGTGTACTCGGGAATCGAAATACCGAAGCGATCGCGCGTGCCGAACACGGTGATCAGCTCGCCGGTGTATTCGTAGTTCCAGACCATGCGCTCACCGATGCGCGTGCCGTTCGACCGGTCGTCGATGACGAATGTGCGTACATCCTTGAGTTCTTCCGGGTGACTGCGCACAAAGTCCATGATGGCCGTCTGACGGAACCAGTCGCGCCAGAGCTCGGTGCCCGAGTTGAATGCACAAGCGATTGATGAACCCAGTACGTAAGCGATCAGCAGTGTGCGGCCGAGCATGCGCCAGAGCCAGAAACGGAACAGCACCAGGTCGAAGGCGCCGATCATGGCCAGGATGATGAGATCGGGTCCGACCATAGCGGGCATGATGTGCCGGCTCTCGTAGAAGCTGGTCAGATCCGGAACCTTGCCAACCACGAGATACGGATAAACCGCCACCACGAACAGCACGACCCCCGCAATGGCCTGCATCAGCACATGCTTGGGTGAGGGCTTCTCGGTCGAACGCGGCAGCAGAAGCAGCAGCACGAGCGAGATGACGACACCGCCGATCACGAGCGGCGACGGCGTATGGCGGACCCCGTAGCTGAAGAAGTCACGAATGACGGGAACGATGAGCGCGAAAGAGTCGCCGATGGTCGATAACACCTGGCGTTGATCGATATCGTTGTACGTCCCGTACAGCGGTGATTTGATCGTCGTCAGGCGCTTGGAGATCAGGAATACGAACGGGAGCGCGATCAGCACGATATTCTCGAACGCGAACATGCGCACGCGCGGAAGATAGTGCACGACGAAGCCGCGTGCCACGGGCCAGATGCGGCATGGCGAGTGCGCGAGTCCGCGCCAGTCCGGTGCTGGATAGGTATCGACGTGCAAGCGCAGATAGTCGCTCGCGAGCACGGCGAACAGCAGCGTGTACATCAACAACAGCGAGTTCAGATAGAACGAAAAGAAGAAAAACGGCACGCTCCAGAGCAGCGCTCGGAGCTTGCCCTGAATGCCGACATAGAGCGCACAACCGATCCAGAACGCCGCGATATACAGGTTGTAAAATGCGACGCTCGTCAGGAAGCGCACCAGCGAGACGTGGGTCGTGCAGTAGATCAGGAAGAACAAAAAGGTTTCCTGGCGCAACAAATGTCGCCGGACATGCAGCACGTAGCCCGCGGCGATCGCGGAGGCGACCCACGCGACGAGTGAAACCGCGCGCATGGAAAGTGCGGGTTCCGGAAGCGAGTTGATCAGGTTGGTTGCGTAGCCGCCCCACCAGATGCCAAGTTCTCTGCCGATTCGAATGGTCTCGGCCGGGGGCTGGAAGATCCATACCCAGTCGTCCCAATAATAGCCGGGATTGCAAAGAATGAGAGCCGTGCCTCCGAATATTGCAAAGAGGGCGATCGGTAGGCGTCGAATCCAGAGACCCGCCTGATTCATCAGGTTACTTCCTTATTATTGACATCGAGCGTGGACGCGCAAGCGACCGGCGTCTGCTCCTGAGCAGACGCCGGTCGGCGTCCCTGCCTTAAATGAGTTCGTTCTGTGAGTAGTCGCGCGTAGCCGGCTGCCCGAGGAGCGAGTCCCAGCGTGCCGGCGAGATACCATTGCCCGGACGGCGAACGGCGAGGTTCTCGGCGGAGAAGACTTCACCCTTCGCGATCGGCCTCGCCGCGACGATGCTCTTCCGCGCAATCGCCCGGTTGAGCATTTCCGAAGCGGTCGGGCGCTTGCGACCATCGCCCAACGCGACACCGACACGGCGAATGGCGCGGACCATCGCAGCCAGTTCCGACGGTTCCAGACTCGCCTTGTGGTCCGGGCCTTCCATCGACCGGTCCAGCGTGAAGTGCTTTTCGATGACCTGCGCGCCGAGCGCCACAGCCGCGATCGGAATCTCGATGCCTTCCGAGTGATCCGAATAGCCGTGGATCGCTCCCGGGAATGCCTGAGCGATCGTCTGCATGGCCCACAGATTGATTTTCTCCGCCGGCGCTGGATATTCCGTCGTGCAATGGAGGAGGGTGAGCTTGTCGATCGATATGCCGCCTTGCTCGCAGGCCTCGACTGCCTCTTCGATCTCGCCTAACGTTGCCATGCCCGATGACAGGATGATGGGCTTGCCCATTGCCGCGAGTTCGCGCAGGAAGGGGATGTTCGTCAGATCGCCCGACGACACCTTGAACGCATTCACGCCGAGCGTGGCGAGAAAACGCGCCGACTCGATGTCAAATGGCGTCGACAGAAAACTGATTTTTTTCGAAGCTGCATAAGCTGCGAGTTCACGGAAGCAGTCTTGGTCGATTTCGAGGCGCTTGAGCATGTCGAACTGCGTTTCGCCGTGCCCGGTCGTGCGTTTCTGATAGGCCGCTTTCTGTGCGTCTCGCGTCACGAGTGCTTCCGTTCGAAACGTCTGAAACTTGACAAAGTCCGCGCCCGCTTCTGCGGCGACATCGATTAGTCGATGCGCCAGTTCCAGCGATCCGTTGTGGTTGACACCCGCTTCTGCGATGACGGTGCAGTGCACGCTCATGAGGCTTCCTTCAGAACATTGTGGCTCGGACGAGCCGACGGGCAGTCGCGCTCGCCGGATTTCGCGACGCTGTGCGCGTCAGAGCGATTGTGCCAAACGGCGGTTCTCTTCGATCTCCTCGGCCGGGAGGAACTGGAACATGTCGTCGAGCGGCTTCGATTCCAGCTTGCCTTCGGCGTTTCGGAATGACGTCGCCTTGGGCGAAATCCATTGCTCGGGCGAGACCATCACCTCGCACAGACCAGGTCCTTCGGACTTCATGAACTCGCTCAGCGACTGAAGCAGCATGGAGTGGAGACTGACCTTCGTGTAATCGAGACCATAAGCCCGTGCCAACGCCTCGAAATCCGGGTTGTATACGTTCGAGCTAGGACCGCTTCCTACCATGCGTCCTTCGAAGAAGTTATTCTGGGTCGCCTTGATCGAACCATAGCCGTTGTTATTGAAGACGAACACCTTGACCGGCAGCTTGTTCGCGCCGATGGTCAACAATTCCTGGCTATTGAGCATCAGGCTGCCGTCGCCGGTGATGCACAGCGTGCGTTTGCCGGTCGCGTAGTGCGCGCCGACAGCGGTCGGCAGATCCCATCCCATCGAGCCCCAGTTGCCGTTTAGCGCCGCGCGCTGATGCTTCTTGATCTTGTACGCCTGATAGAAACTCACGCAGTCGAGGCCGTTGCCGGTCACGATCACGTCGCCCTCTGCCGCGATGTCCGAGAGCGTGTCCATGAAAACGTAGGAATCGATGAATTCGCCGTCGGCGCGGAGCGCTTCGGAAACCATCGGGTATCGCTTCTTCCACTTCGAACACAGGCCGAGCCAGGGTTGATGCTTGCCGCCGTAGCCATCCAGTGCAGAGAGCAGTGCAGGAACGAAGTCGCGCAGATCCGCGAGCACCGGCAGGTCCGCCTTCAGCGGATGGCCTTCGAGCTGGTCCGCATCGACGTCGACAAAAATCTTCTTTGCGCCCACGGCGAACTTCTTCGTCTCGAAGCCCGTTTTGGCAACGCAGAAGCCCACGCCCAGACTGAGGATCAGGTCGGAGTTCTGCAGGATGATGTTCGCGTGGCGTTGCCCCGCCGTTCCGAAGGTGCCGAACGAATAGTCGTTGTCCCATTCCAGCAGGTCCTTGCCGGTGTAAGGAACGAGCGTCGGAATCTCCAGCTTGCCGATGAGTTGCTGCACGGCGTCGTACATGCCGGACAGACGTACGCCGTTGCCTAGCACGAGCACCGGCCGCTTGGCCTGCTTCAGCGATTCGACGATCTCGGCCAGGGCGTTCGAAGCGTCGTTCGTCGCGGCCGCTTCGGGCTGCCAGTGCGGCAGCTTGTCGTATTCGATCTCCGCGGACTGCATGTCGAGCGGCAGTTCGAGCCACACCGGACCGGGACGGCCCGACTTGGCGATGTGGTACGCCTTTTCCAGTTCGACGAGGATCGCATTCGGATCACGCAGCGATACTGCGTATTTGGTGACGGGCTTGACCATTTCGAGCACGTTGCCTTCCTGCGGACCGATCTGGCGAACCTTCGAGTAATCCGCGATCAGGTTAGAGCGGACCTGGCCCGAGACGATGAGCATCGGCACCGAGTCGTACCACGCACCGACCACACCGGCGAGCGCATTGACGGCGCCCGGGCCGAATGTCGCGAAGCAGACGCCGAAGCCGTTCATGCGCGCGTAGCCATCGGCCGCGATGGCGCAGGCCTGCTCGTGATAGTTGCAGACGTAGCCGAGCTTTTCGCTTTTGCCAAGCGCATCGAGCAGATACATGATGCCGCCACCGGACAGCATGAAGACTTTCCCGATGCCACGCTCTTCGAGGAAACAGATAACAACGTCAGATACGTTCATAACCAGCTCTTTTGATGTGGATAGTGCGTGGATGGGTATTAGCGGGCGACGAATGCGCCATCGGCCACGTCGCTGTCGACCATCGCGCCGGCTGCGATCAGGACGTTCGGCCCGACTTTGACGCCGGGCAGCAACGTGGCGCTCGCGCCGATGAAACAGCCTGGTCCGACCTGCGCGTCGCCGCACAGCGTCACGGACGGCGCGACGAAACAGTGCGCGCCGACGACGCAGTCGTGATCGATGCTGGCGGCGGTGTTGATGACCGTGCCGGTGCCGATGCGCGCATGCGGCTGGACGATGGCGCCGGCCATGATTTGGCAGCCTTCGGCCAACTTGACCTCGGCGCCGATGATGGCTGACGGATGGACCATGGACACGAAGCGGAAACCGTGTTCGGTCCAGATCTCGTAGAGCTTGCGGTTGACGCGGCTTTTCACCGTGGCGCCTACGCCGTTGGCGATCCGAACGTTCCGAGGATCGAGCGTCTGCATGAGCTCGTCGCCGCCCGCACCGGGAACGCCGAGCAGGAACGTGCCAACGCCGAGTTTCGGATCGATGACCCCGGTGATGGTTGCGCCGCTCGCCTTCAGCGTGTCGATCACGACTTTTGCGTGACCCCCGCCGCCAAGGACATAAAGAGGGGCATTTGACATACGGCTATGCCTCGATTAGGCTGGTTGATGATCGAAGAATTTTTTCATCAGCACGTTCGACAAGGGGTACGTCTTGAGCACGCGTGTGATCTGCGGCGCTGCTTTACCTATGCCGTAGAGGGAGTTTTGATCCGGCAAGCCGGCGCGAAAGGCGGGTGAGAGCGCCTTGTTGATCGTGCGAACGATGGATCGGGCATCGTCGCCGCAATCGATGACGGACACAGCCTTGAGCCGGCCCCGCTGCCGATGACCGATATTGACCGTCGGCACTCGGACGGCAGGCGCTTCGATCAGCCCGCTGGACGAGTTACCGATGACTACGTCGGCGATCTTGAGTAGGCCGAGATAACGTTGCTGTCCGAGCGAATCGAAAAGCCTGGCGCGTGCCGGGTTGGCTGCGACAAACTCGCCGATCACACGGCTGATCGCTGCGTTGCCCGGGTCGGCGTTCACGCTGGTAAATACGATGCTGGCCGTAGGAAACTGTTTCAGCGCATCGATGAGCGCGCTGGCGGCGACGGCGGGGTCCTGTGCTTCGAGCGTGACCGGATGATAGGTCACCGCGAACACGGGTCCTTCGAGCGGCAGTCCCACGAACGATGCCAGGGCGGCACGTTCCGGGACGGCGGTGCGTGTCAGATGGTCCAGCCCCGGCGCGCCGAAATTGAATACGGCCGCGGGGTTTTCGCCCAATTGCAGAACCCGCTGCCGGTAATCGTCGGCGGCGACGAAATGCAGATGCGAGAGCTTGGTCACTGCATGGCGGATGGATTCGTCCATCGCGCCTTCGCTGGTCTCTCCGCCGTGAATATGAGCGACCGGAATCTTCAGCAGCAGTGCGGCCTGCGCCGCTGCGAGTTCTTCATAACGGTCGCCTAGCAGAACCACCAGATCCGGAGCAAGGCGGTCGAACGCGTCCGCGAGCCCGATCACGGCCAGACCGGTCGACTTCGCGGTGGCGACACCCGAGTCGCTCGACAATTGCATGTCGACGCGAGCGTCGATCGGAAAGCCATCACGTTCGATGACCTGGACCGTGCGGCCCCATGAACTGCACAAATGCGCGCCGGTCACGACAACCTGCAACTGCAGTTCGGGATCGTCCTGCACTTCGCGCATCACCCAGTACAGATGCCCGTAGTCGGCGCGGGTGCCCGTCACGAAACAGATCCGGCGTGGCTTCATACTCATTTGCCCAAGACCTCGCGGCGTACGGCGGCAACGACCGTGGCGAGCTCGTCGTCGGTGATGCCGGTCGAACAGGGCAGCGTCACGATGCGATTCCAGATGTTTTCGCAGACGCGCAGTGCGTCGCGCGGCGCGTCTGCGAACGGAACCTGATGATTGAGCGGCTTCCAGAAGGGACGCGCGGCGACGCCTTGGGCGCGCAACGCCTGGCGAAGACTGGCCGAATCGCCGGATTCGAGCACGAAACCGGAGAACCAGCACGCACTATGCGCGAATTCGGGCGACGGAAATGGCCGGGTCGCGGGCAGATCCTTGAACGACTCGTCGTAAAAGCGCGAAATGGCGCGCTTCTTTTCCACGAAGCGATCGAGCAGTTCCATCTGCGCGCAGCCTACGGCCGCCTGCAGATTGGTCATGCGGTAGTTGAAGCCCACGCGGTCGTGGTCGTAGTCGGCGCCGACGCGTGCCGTCGTCGTCAGATGGCGCACGAGATTGACCAGCTTGCGGTCGTTGCCAGAAATGGCGCCGCCGCCGCCGGCCGTAACCGTCTTGTTCCCGTTGAACGAGAACATGGTCAGGTCCGCACCCATGTCGCCGAGCGGGCGATCCTTGTACCGGGCACCGAGTCCGGCCGCCGCATCCGCGACGATCGGAAGGCGGTATTCGCGCGCGATCGCGGCAATCGCGTCCATATCGGCCGGCATGCCGAGCGTGTAGACGGGCACGATGGCGGAGACGCGCTTGCCTGTCGGCCGATGCACCGGCAGTCCATCCTTGCCGGGCGTGGTCTTTTCCTTGAGCGCGCGAGCGAGTGCCTCGGGATCGAGTGTCCATGAGTGCTCGTTGATGTCGACGAGCCACGGCTGCGCGTGCGCATGTGCGACCGCGTTCGCGGTCGCGATGAAGCTGAGACCAGGCGTGATGACGAGGTCGCCAGGCGTCACGCCGACCGCCACCAGGGCGGCGTGCAGACCCGTCGTGCCGGCAGACGTCGCGACCGTGTGCGCGTAGCCGGACGCTTCGCTGATCTGGCTTTCGAAGCGCGTGACAAACGGACCGACGGTCGAGACGAACGTCGTGTCGATGCACTCGTTCAGGTACTGGCGTTCGTTGCCAGCCAGATTGGGGATGGCTAATGGAATCATTGCGCAGTCTTTCCCTGTCCTTCGAACACCGTCTCGTGGTACCAACGGTACGTCTGTCCGACGCCTTCCTCGAGACCGACCTGGCCTTGCACGCCCGTGAGCTTGTCGAGCAGACGCATGCTCGGGCAGCGGCGCGCCGGTGAACCCGCGGTTGCCGGTTGCGGTACGAGCTTGAGCTCGCGGCCGACCGTCGACACGACGACCTTTGCCAGTTCCCCGATGGTGACTTCCGGCGATTCGTTGCCGATGTTGACCGTCTGGCCAACGGCGCTATCCGCTTCGGCGAGCGCACGGATCATCCGCACGGCGTCGCTGACATAGCAGAACGTACGTTTGTGACCGGCGCTGAAGACGTCGAGCGAATCGCCATCCTTCGCTTTCCATGCCTTGAACAGCAGTTCGGGAATCACGTGCGACATACCCATGCGCGGACCGTACACGTTATGCAGCCGCACGTTGGTGACGGGCACGCCGCTCATGTTGCACATCGCTTCGCCGTACAGCTTCGACAGCATATAACTGGTGCGCGGCTGCTCGAGCGCGGTCAGCGCGATGGGCGTTGTCTCGGGCGTCGGAATCGGTATGTCCATGTGGACCAGCGTGCCTGCGTAGACTTCCGACGTCGAGCTGAACAGCAGGCGCTGCAGCGCCTTCTGGCGGCGTGCGAGCGCGATCACGTTTTCGGTCATGCGAACGTTCGCCGTCAGCACTTCGTACGGACGCTGCAGCACGTGTACCACGCCGATGATCGCGGCCAGATGGTAGATGTGGGTGTAGTCGTCGTCGAGCGCGCCGAGCGACGCTTCGTCGAGCAGGTCCGCGTTGATGACCTTCACTTGATGCTTGCCGACCAGGTCCTCAACGAACGGGTCCTGCACCCCGCGCTTGAAATTATCGAGAAGATGCACCGTATGGCCATCCTGGCCGAGACTCTTGGTCAGATGTCCGCCGACGAAACCGACACCGCCCGTAATAAATACCTTCACGTTCTACTCCTGAATGATGTGCGCCCCTGAGATGTGCGTCCGAGCATCGGACCAGCGCCAGAGCTTGCTAGCCCGGCTGGCCGTGCGTTTATTGCGTGCGCGTGCCGCGCCCGATCGATTCCACCCGGCAGCCCGTCGCCGCGAACTGGTCACGTTGATCGCGCGTCAGGCAGTCGTTCGCATCGAGGATGTACGGTTTGCGGCCAGCGAGCCAGCTAGCCGGCTGGATCGCGCGAAACTCCTTGTGCGGCACCGCGAATACGACGGCATCGACATCCGGGCACTGGGCGATCTGCGTGTCGACGTTGAGTTTTAGTTCTTCCCAATGGTTGAGCAGGGGGTCGGAGCAACGAATCTCGGCGCCCTCGATGACCGCACCTTCATAGAAGGGCTGCGACGGCGAATAGCGCGTGTCCGCCACGTCCTGGCGATAGGAAATGCCGGCGAGCAACAGGCGCTTGTCCGCCAGCGTGCCGAGCGCATCGCGCACCTTGTCGAGCGAGTAGAGCGGCATGTCCTGATTGATCTTGACGGCGCTGCGCGACAGCGGGAATTCCATATCGGCCAGATCGAAGATTTCCTTGGCCGCGAGATCGGCGAACAGCGGATCCTTCGTCAGGCAATATCCGCCGACGCCGAAGCCCGGCTGTTTCATGTTGTTGTGGGTCGGCCGCTTGCGGATCGCACCGATGATCTCAAACATGTCGATACCCACCTTCTCGGCGAAGCGGCCCCACTCGCCCATGAACGCGATGTTGACGGTCCGGTAGCTGTTCTCGAGCACCTTGGACGTCTCCGACGCCGTGGTGTGCGACAGGCGCGTCAGCGGAAATTCCTCGACGTTGACGACGTTTGACAGGAAGACTTCGCATGTGGCGCCCGCTTCCGGCGTGTCGCCGGCGAACACGCGCCAGAAGTCGGTGATCGATGCAAGATAGTTGTCGCCCGGCATCACGCGCTCATACGCATGCGCAAGCAGGAACGACCCCTTGGGCAGGCCGCGCGCCTCGGCGCAACGATCCAGCGTCGGGCGGATCACGTTCGAGCAGGTGCCGGGCGGGACGGTCGTTTCCACGACCACGAGCGTACCCGGCTGAATGTGGTTGCCGACCGTTTCGATCGCCTGAATGAACGGGCCGAATTCGAGCTTGCCTTCGCCGGTCAGATCGCCGATATCGAAATGAACGTCGACCACCACGATCGACGCCTGCGCCACGGTGGCTGCGTCCATGCTGGCCTTCAGGTTGCCGGCTTCGTGCGCCGCGCGCGTTTCGGCGATCAGGCTGCTATCCGTCGTGCCAAAAGGAAACTCGCCGCCGTTGATTTTCTCGACGCGATGTTTTCCGGCTTCCGTCGGCAGATCGAGGCCGATCACTTCATAGACGGGCTCACCGCCGCGGCGCGTGCCGGCGCGGGCGCAGGCGACGGCCATTGCGGCGCCAACGAAGCCCAGACCCTGAATGCAAACAAGTGGTTTCATGCTTTTTCCGAAATTAGATCTATTGTGCTCGGTGTGCGGCGGTGGCACGGCGATGCTCAGGCCGCGCGGACACGTTCCCGGTTCCAGTCCATCGTACGGCGGATTGCTTCTTCGAGGGGTACCGACACCTTCAGGCCCAACTCGGATTCCGTGCGCACGAGCGATGGCAGGTAGGCCGAAGGCCTGGCGCCCGGAACCGGGGTGCCCTTGATCGTCACCGCATCCGGTGTGCCGCCGATTTGCGCCGTTAATCGCGCGAGCTCGCCGATTGATACGATCTCATCGCCGCCAACGTTATAAGGTACACCCGAACGGCCGCGCACCAGAATGCGCACCAGCCAGACGACAAGATCCGCCGCATAGAGATAAGAGCGCAGCGGCGTACCGTCGCCACCGACGGTGACCGTTCGGCCCGCCAGCGCATCGCGCATGAAGTTGCCGATGGCGTAGTTGCTGTCCAGTGCGAGATATGGTCCGACGAATGCGAAACAGCGAGCGATCAGCGCGCGATAACCATGCGCCTGTGCCGCCACCGATGTCATCACTTCCATCATCCGCTTGGCCTGACCGTACACCGTGCGCTCCGACGAGTAGTCGGCGAGGCCCGCCGGACCTTCCACGCAAAGGTTGTCGACCACGGAGTCCATCGGCGAATAAACCGCGCCCGAAGTTGTGATGAGCACGGCCTCGGTGCGATGCGCCGCTGCCATGTCGAGCAAGCGGCGCGTGCCGTCGATAGCGGTGTCCAGATGCCGCTGCGCCCATTCGGGCGACTGTTCGAGATTGGTTTCCGACGCGCAGTGCAAGATGTGCGTGCACGGATCGGCTGGCGGCTCGAAATCCGTGAGGCTGCTGGCGACGAAACTCAGTTCGGCGCGGTCGCGCAGATGCGGCGCCCGTTTATCCAGAAAAGACTGCGGCGAGCGGCTCAGCACCGTCATGCGCAGATTCACGCCGCGCGTCTGCTTTGCCCACAAAAGGCATTCGAGCAACCAGATACCGAAGAAACCGGTGCCACCGGTGATGAAGAGATGCGCGGCGTCGAGCTCTCGGAGATTTTGTTCGAACAACGCCGCAGTCAGTTCAAGGTCTGTCTCGAACAGCGTGTAGCCACGTGGAATCGTGTGCGTCATAAAGCCGTTCTCAGTCGAAGTTAATACGTTCGCGTTCGACGACCATCGGTCGTTTCACCGTGTGCGTGACGAGCAGACCGACGTACTCGCCTAGCAGCCCGAGCAGCAGGAACAGCATGCCCATGAAAAAGAACAGCCCGATGGCGAGCGGCGCGATACCCATCTGGAACTCGTCCCACGCGAGCAGCTTGCGCACGAAATAATAGATGCCGGTGAGGAAGCTCAACGCGCTCATGGCGATGCCGATCATCGTCGCAAGCCGTAGCGGCGCCTTCGAGTGATTGACGATGCCGAGCAGCGCGCTGTCCAGATAGACGAGGAACGTCCCTTTCGAGATGCCGCGTTTGCGCACCGGCTTGTCGAACGGAACTTCCGCGCGCTGATAGCCGATTTCGCAAATCAGACCACGGAAGTACGGGTACGGGTCCTGAATCTGCCGCAGGATGTTCATCACGGCTTTGTCGTACAGGCCGAAACCGGTGAAGTTGCGCACCTGATCGACGTCGGAAATGCGCGTGATGAGCTTGTAATACGCTTTGCGCATCAACGGCATCAGGCCGCGCTCTTCGTGCTTGCGGCGCACGCCGATCGCGATCTTGAAGCCTTCCTCCCATTTGAGTACGAAGTTGAGAATGAGTTCGGGCGGATCTTCCAGGTCCGACGCCATGCCGATCACCGCGTCGCCCTGCGCGAGCAGCAGCGCGTGATAGGGCGAGCGGATGTGCCCAAAATTGCGGACGTTGACGATCGCGCGCAGCTGCTTGTCTTGCGCGGCGATCTCGCGAATTACCTCGACCGTGTCGTCGGTCGACGCGTTGTCGATGAGCAGGATCTCGTAGTCATACTCAGGCAACTGGGCCATGACGGCCGTGATGCGCTCATGAAGTTCGGCGATGTTATCGCGCTCGTTGAAGCAGCCCGCAACGATGCTAATCAGTTTTTTATCGCTCATCCACGCTGTATTTTCTTGAAGGTGAATCGGTCATGGCCCGCATAGGAAATGGCCACGCTAATGCCCATGAGCAGGCCTTGCGCAAACCAGAACGGAATGCCGAGCACATTCACGAGCAACCATAAACCGGCAATGCCGATAAGCGCGCTGGTGCCGTACACGACGTAGCAGCGCAGATACTCGCGTAGCCACGGCTCGCGCGAGTTGAAAACGAAAAGCTTGTAGATGGTGAACGACTCGGTGATGCAGATCACATTGGCGATGAGGCCGATCACGACGATGTGGAGGTGCGGCCGCAACAAATAGTAGAGGCCGACCGTTGCGAAGTATCCGAAAGCTGTGTTCAAACCGCCGACGAACAGATAGCGCAACATCTTGTTGCGCGTCTCGCGGTCGGCCTTCAGTGCGGTTCTGAGCTTGCTCAACATGTCGATTCGATGTCGTTTACCGGTCGATCGAGGCCCGCGGCGCTCAGAAATTCACGCCGAGGAACGTCTCGATTTTTTCCGCGATGAAGTCGAGTTGTGCTTCCTTCAGACCCGGGAATGTGCCGACCCAGAACGTGTCGTTCATGACGATGTCGGTGTTGGTCAGTTCGCCGGACACGCGGTAGTTGCGGCCGATCATGTACGGCTGGCGCGTCAGGTTGCCGGCGAACTGCAGGCGTGTGCCGATCTTGTTCTGGTCAAGATAGGTCAGCATGTCGACGCGGCGCAGACCGGCTTCCTGCTTCAATGTGATCGGGAAGCCGAACCACGACGGGTCCGAGTTCGGCGTGGCTTCCGGCAGGATAAGCATTTCCGCGCAGCTCGCGAGGCGATTTTTCAGATACGCGAAGTTGCGACGGCGAGCCTCGACGAATCCCACGGCACGATCGAGCTGCGCGACACCGCAGGCGGCCTGCATGTCGGTGATCTTGAGGTTGTAGCCCAGATGCGAATACGTGTACTTATGGTCGTAACCTTCGGGCAGATTGCCGAGCTTCCAGCAGAAGCGCTTGCCGCAGGTATTGTCCTTGCCGGGCGGGCAGTAACAGTCGCGGCCCCAGTCACGGAAGGACTCGGCGATCAATCGAAGATCGGGGTCGTTCGTGAAGACCGCGCCGCCTTCGCCCATCGTGATGTGGTGAGCAGGGTAGAAACTCAGGGTGCCGATGTCGCCGAACGTGCCGACCATCCGGCCGTCGTACGTCGAGCCGAGCGCATCGCAGCAGTCCTCGACGAGCCACAGATTGTGCTTCTTGCACAACGCAGTAATGGCCTCGAGGTTGTACGGGTTGCCGAGCGTGTGCGCCAGCATGATCGCCTTGGTTTTCGGGCTGATCGCGGCTTCGATCTTCGACGCGTCGATGTTGTAGGTGCCGAGCTCGACATCGACGAACACCGGGATGGCGCCGAACTGGATGATCGGATTGACGGTCGTCGGGAATCCTGCCGCGACGCCGATGACTTCGTCTCCCTGCTTGATGGCACGGTCGCCGAGTTTCGGCGAGGTCAGCGTCGAGAACGCGACCAGATTGGCTGACGAGCCGGAATTGACGGTGATCAGATGTTTCACGCCGATGAACTTCGCGAGGCGCTGCTCGAACTGTTCGTTGAAGCGGCCAGTCGTCAGCCAGCCGTCGAGCGAAGCCTCAACCATCAGTTCGAGTTCACGCGCGCCGATCACTTTACCGGAGGGCGGAATGACCGTGACTCCAGGTTCAAAATCGGGCGCTTGCGTGGCGAGCTCACCATAACGCCCGACCAACTGGATGATTTGCTCGTGGAGCTGCTCTTTGCCTGGATTCATTTGGCTTGGTAAGTCTCGATTTGTGAAAGGGACAACGCGCGCATGTCGGCGTCTTGTATGAATGCTTTGTGCCACTCGACGACCAGATCGACCGTTTGCGAAAGCGTGAGCCGCGGCGACCAGCCGAGCAGGCTTTTGGCTTTCGAGCAATCCAGTTTCAGATAGGTCGCTTCGTGGGGTTGCGGCGAGGGATCGCGACACCAAGCGGCGCCGTCGCCCCATTGATCGACGAGCCGCTCGACGATCAACTGGACCGGCCGCATATCGCTGTCGTTAGGACCGAAATTCCAGCCGCCGCAAAACGTGGCGCCTTGCTCGTAGAGCCGCTGTGCGAGCAGCAGGTAGCCGCTCAAAGGTTCCAGGACATGCTGCCACGGACGGATCGCGTGCGGATTGCGGATTTCGACGGCTACGCCCGCGCTGATGGCACGCATCATGTCAGGAATCAGGCGGTCGCTCGCCCAGTCGCCGCCACCGATGACATTGCCGGCGCGGCCGCTTGCCAGCGCCATCCGATGTTCGGCGTAGTGGGCGGGATTGAAGTACGAGTTGCGGAACGCATCGGTGACCAGTTCCGCGCAACCCTTGCTATTGCTGTACGGATCGAAGCCGCCCATCGGTTCGGTTTCGCGGTAGCCCCATACCCATTCACGGTTTTCGTAGCACTTGTCGCTCGTCACGTTGACGACGGCGCGCACTGACGGCGTGCGTCGCACGGCTTCGAGGAGATTGACCGTACCCATCACGTTGGTCGAGTAGGTCTCGACCGGCTCGCGATAAGACAGTCGCACGAGCGGTTGCGCGGCCAGATGCAACGCGATTTCCGGCTCATGCGTGGCGAGCGCACTGGCGATTTGATCCAGGTCGCGCACGTCACCGGTGATCGAAGTCATGCCTTCCGCAACGCGAGCCGCTTCGAACATGCTCGGTTGGGTGGGCCCGGGAAGGGCATAGCCCGTGACCTGCGCACCCATTTCCTGCAGCCACAGGCATAGCCAGCTTCCTTTGAAGCCAGTCTGACCGGTGACGAAAACGCGCTTGCCACGCCAGAACGACTGATCGATGCTCCCGCTCATGCCCACGTTTTCCATGGCGCCTTGCCGGATTTCCAAAGGTCTTCGAGATGGTTCTTGTCGCGCAAGGTGTCCATCGGTTGCCAGAAGCCGTGATGGTGCCAGGCCTGCATTTGACCTTCGCGGGCAAGCCGTTCCATCGGAGCGCCTTCCCAGATGGTTTCGTCTGCGTCTATGTAATCGAGCACCTTCTGCGAAAGTACGAAAAATCCGCCGTTGATCCATGCGCCGTCGCCAGCCGGCTTCTCCTTGAAGCTGCGTACGAGGCCTTCGCGCATATCCAGCGCGCCGAAGCGCCCTGGGGGTTGCGTCGCAGTCAGGGTGGCGAGTTTGCCGCCTTCGCGGTGGTATTGGATGAGCTTCGTGATGTTGACGTCGCCTACGCCATCGCCATAAGTGAAGCAGAAGTCTTCATCGCCGAGATACGAGCCTACACGCTTGAGTCGGCCACCGGTCATCGTGTGCTCGCCGGTATCCACCAGCGTGACGCGCCATGATTCTGCGTTGTTCTGGTGGACCTGCATCTTGTTGTCGCACATGTCGAAAGTCACGTCCGACATATGGAGGAAATAGTTCGCGAAGTACTCTTTGATGACGTACCCTTTGTACCCGCAGCACACGATGAAATCATTCACGCTATGAGCCGAATAAATTTTCATGATGTGCCAGAGGATCGGTCGCCCGCCGATCTCGATCATCGGCTTTGGTCTCAGGTACGTTTCCTCTGAGATTCGGGTTCCCAGGCCACCCGCAAGCAGTATTGCTTTCATTCTGGTCTCATCCTCTTGCCGACTCGAATCGTGCGGAAGCACGACGCAGCGTTCAACTTAACTGGATCAACTTGATGCAAAAAGGGAACTCTCGATCGACGCGTCTCGAGTTGGGCCGGCGCGGAGTACAAAACTTTACGTTTGCCATGCGGCCCCGTCCGCCGCAGCCTGGACTCTCGCCGCAGAGTGAATTTGCATGCTGTTCGCCTTGCAGTCCGTATCTGGCTGCCGAAAGGTAACGCGGCCGCACAAGCGACCGTTGACACATGCGAGCATTCACCAGAATGACACCTCAAGCGGGGGTACGCCGACCATGAATAGTGTTTTCGGCACCGCGGTGATATGTGTCGTTGGTGCACCACTCGGCTCGAAGATTGCAATATTATAACATATATACAGCGACTTTTTGCTGGTAGGTTGAAAGGCGTTTCGCTTTGCCAGCGGTTCAAAATAGTCGTGTTTCTCTCAGCACGCGTATGCTGCAGCAGCAACGAAAGGCACGCAACGCCGTCTCTTTTCCGCCGACTTTTGCGTGGTCAATGGGTGACAAGGCTATCGGCTTATCGTATATGGCAGTCCATTGTCTAGCCGGCTATTGAAATACCCTCTACGCGGGTCATCTTACGCGGATCATCTGATTGGGAGGGGCAAACGTTGAATCAAGGAATCGAACGACACTGAGACCGAAACGATGCGCAGAGCGGACGGCTACACCGAATTGATGTTCATGATGACCACGCTGGATAACTTGGTTCCGGCCAATCACCCGCTGCGACCGATTCGGCTGTGGTTGAACGAGGCGCTCACTCGCATGGACGCGGTCTTTTCGCGGATGTATGAGAGCGCCGCGAGGGGGGTCGTCCGAGCTTCGCGCCGGA
>LFLF01000130.1 GCA_001184395.1 Candidatus Paraburkholderia calva
TCGCCCGTAATGGGGGAAAGCGGGCCGCAGGCCCAGGCGCAACACCCTGGTGGACCGGAAATCCAGGCGCAAAGCCTCACTCACGATGAATCTGCCGCTGTTTGCGCCTGAATCGATGAATACAACCGGCTGGTTCAGCGTTGCCTTATTAAATACGAACGAACCGATTCTATTACTGGGGAAATGAAATGTCAGGAACCCAACTCCTGCCGCAGGAATGCATCACGCTGCCGCTGCTCCCGCTGCGCGACGTAGTTGTATTCCCGCATATGGTGATTCCGCTCTTCGTGGGGCGGCCCAAGTCGATCAAGGCCCTGGAAGCCGCGATGGAAGGCGGCAAGCACATCATGCTCGTCGCCCAGAAAACGGCGGCGAAAGACGAGCCGACCGAAAAGGACATGTATCAGGTGGGATGTGTCGCCAACATCCTGCAAATGCTCAAGCTGCCCGACGGCACGGTCAAGGTGCTCGTCGAGGGTTTGCTGCGCGCGAAAACACTCTCGATCGAAGAGCAGGAAACGCAGTTTTCCTGCGACGTGATGCCGCTCGAGCCCGATCACGCCGATAGCGCTGAAACCGAAGCGCTGTGCCGCGCGATCGTCTCGCAGTTCGATCAGTACGTGAAGCTCAACAAGAAGATTCCGCCTGAAATCCTGACTTCGCTGTCGGGTATCGACGAGGCGGGCCGTCTTGCTGACACCATTGCCGCGCATCTGCCGCTCAGGCTCGACCAGAAGCAGCACATCCTCGAGACGTTCCCGGTCATCGAACGGCTCGAATATCTGCTTGCGCAACTCGAAGCCGAAATCGACATCCTTCAGGTCGAGAAGCGCATCCGTGGGCGCGTGAAGCGTCAGATGGAAAAGAGCCAGCGCGAGTACTACCTGAACGAGCAAGTCAAGGCCATCCAGAAGGAACTGGGCGAAGGCGAAGAGGGTGCGGATCTCGAAGAACTCGAGAAGCGCATCGCGGCCGCGCGCATGCCGAAGGAAGCCAAGAAGAAGGCCGATGCCGAGCTCAAGAAGCTCAAGCTCATGTCGCCGATGTCGGCTGAAGCCACCGTCGTGCGCAACTACATCGACACGCTGATCGGCTTGCCGTGGCGCAAGAAAAGCAAGGTCAACAACGACCTCTCGAACGCCGAACGCGTGCTGGATGAAGACCACTTCGGTCTCGAGAAGGTGAAGGAACGCATTCTCGAGTATCTTGCGGTTCAGCAGCGCGTCGAGAAGGTGAAAGCGCCGATCCTCTGCCTCGTCGGGCCGCCTGGCGTGGGTAAGACGTCGCTCGGTCAGTCGATCGCGCGCGCCACGAACCGCAAGTTCGTGCGCATGGCGCTCGGCGGCGTGCATGACGAGTCCGAGATTCGCGGTCACCGTCGCACGTACATCGGCTCGATGCCTGGCAAGATTCTGCAGAGTCTGACCAAAGTCGGCGTGCGCAATCCGCTCTTCCTGCTCGACGAAGTCGACAAGATGGGAATGGATTTCCGCGGCGATCCTGCGTCGGCGCTGCTGGAAGTGCTCGATCCGGAACAGAACCATACGTTCGCGGACCACTATGTCGAAGTGGATTTCGACTTGTCGGATGTGATGTTCGTCGCGACGTCGAACTCGCTGAACATTCCGCCGCCGCTGCTCGACCGGATGGAAGTCATCCGCCTATCGGGTTACACGGAAGACGAGAAGGTCAGCATCGCGCAGCGTTATCTCTTGCCGAAGCAGAAGCGCAACAACGGCCTGAAGGACGACGAGATCGAAGTGGCGGAGCTGGCTATCCGCGACATCATTCGCTATTACACACGTGAAGCGGGCGTGCGTTCGCTCGAGCGTGAAATCTCGAAAATCTGCCGCAAGGTCGTGAAGATGCTGCTGCTGAAGAAGGCAGAGGGCGCGGTGAAAGTCGAAGGCGGCAATCTCGATACCTTCCTCGGCGTGCGCAAGTACGACTTCGGTCTTGCCGCGAAGGAAAACCAAACCGGTCAGGTCACGGGCCTCGCATGGACGGAAGTCGGCGGCGATCTGTTGACGATCGAAGCGGCGGTCATGCCCGGCAAGGGCGGTGTGATCCGTACGGGTTCGCTCGGTGACGTGATGAAGGAATCCGTCGAAGCAGCACGCTCGGTGGTGCGCTCGCGCTCGCGGCGTCTGGGCATCACGGACGAGTCGTTCGAGAAGAAGGACATCCACATCCACGTGCCCGAGGGCGCGACGCCGAAGGACGGTCCGTCCGCCGGTATCGCAATGACGACGGCGCTGGTGTCGGTGCTCACCGGCATTCCGGTGCGTGCGGATGTTGCGATGACGGGTGAAATCACACTGCGCGGCGAAGTGCTGCCGATTGGCGGGTTGAAGGAGAAGTTGCTGGCGGCGCATCGCGGCGGCATCAAGCTCGTGCTGATCTCCGAAGAGAACACCAAGGATCTGGCCGACATCCCCGACAACGTGAAGAATGCCATCGAGATCGTTCCGGTTCGCTGGATTGATCGCGTGCTGGAACTGGCGCTCGAACGTCTGCCCGAAGCACTGCCTGAAGAAGAAGCGAAGGCAGCGCCCGTCGCGGCCGAAGCGAAGAAAGATGCACCGGCATCCGGCGATGTGGTGAAGCACTAAGCCACATAGTCGAACGGACCGAAAGCCCGCGATTTCGCCTCGCGGGCTTTTCTTTTTGTGCCCGCGCGATTGGAAGTCTCCGTCTAAAGCACGCGCGAGAAGGGCCGCATCAAGCGGAACCCTCGTTGACACGGATGTTTCGTCTACGTTTACTTCGTCTACGTTTAATAAGTTCGCGTTCCGCAACGGTCAGGGGAAGCGGTTCGCCCAGGTGAAACAGATCGATTACATCGTGCCATTCGATTACATCGTGCCATTACAGATTCGGGGATCACCATGAACAAGACGGAACTGATCGACCATATCGCGCAGGAGGCGGACATATCCAAGGCCACTGTGCAACGCGCGCTCGAAGCGGTCATCGACGGCGTGAGCACGACACTGAAGAAGGACGGTACGGTGACGCTCGTGGGCTTCGGCACCTTCGCCGTGGGCAAGCGCACCGCGCGTACAGGACGCAATCCGCGCACTGATGCGGAGATCAAAATCGAAGCTGCGAAAGTGCCGAAATTTCGCCCTGGCAAAGCGCTGAAGGATGCGCTAAACTGGCTGACTGGCTAGATGCGGAACCACTAACCAGGTAACTAGCAGCGCAGCGAGGCGCATATAGCAATAGACCGAGCAATAGATCGAAAGTGAAAGTAATAGGACACGGCAGCAGACCGGGTGCTTAGCTCAGTTGGTAGAGCGGCGCCCTTACAAGGCGTAGGTCGGGAGTTCGAGCCTCTCAGCACCCACCAGTCCAGTCTGCGCAGCGCACCTGGAGCGGTGTTCAGTTGGTTAGAATACCGGCCTGTCACGCCGGGGGTCGCGGGTTCGAGCCCCTTCCGCTCCGCCAGACATCGAAATCCCGTCAGCTTCGTGGCTGGCGGGATTTTTCTTTTGGAGATCATTCGTTAAGGATGCTAACGATTGACGGCACATGCCCAACGCTTCGAAACAAGTCGCTGTGAAAGCTGCAAAAGAGGGGCTGTAAGTATCGCGATGGTATCGCGATAAGCGATTGATTCAAATGTAAAAATCGCCTACTTTCGAGTGATTGTGAAGATCAGCCTGGCGACTCAGCGGCAATTCCCGCCCAGTTTTTGCCTTTTCCCCTCCCGCTGTTGTAATATCGAGCTGTTGTTCTAACCACGCAGCGTTTCGCATGCTCGATTTCTTCCGCAATCACCAGCGCCTGATGATGGCTCTGCTGATCCTGATCATCGTGCCGGGTCTCGGCATGTTCGGGATTCAGGGTTTCAGCAACTATTTCGACGAAAGCGCCTATGTCGCAAGCGTGAACGGTCACAAGATCACGCGCGCCGAATTCGATAGCGCCTTCAGGCTCAGGCAGCAAGTGGACCGTGCCCGCTCCATGCTCGGTGCGCAGTTCGATCCCAAAATGTTCGACTCGCCGGAGACACGCGCCGCCATGGTGGACAGTCTAGTGCAGCAGCGCGCGCTGTCGGACGAGGCGCAGCGCCTGCATTTGACCGCATCGGACGACGCCGTGCGCCGCGCGCTGCTCAACGATCCCGGCATCGCGTCGCTGCGCAAACCCGACGGCTCCATCGATCTCGAACGGTATAAGCAACTACTCACCATGCAGGGTATGACGCCCGCCCAATACGACGAGCGCATGCGCTATTCGATCGCGAGCGAGCAGATTCCGAACAGCATTCAGGCGACCTCGTTCACGTCGAAGACGTTCGCGCAAAATCTGACCGAACTCGCCGAGCAGAAGCGTTCGGTGCAAGGCCTGTCGCTGCGCACGGCGGATCACGCGTCGAAGGTTCAGCCGACCGATGCGCAGCTGAACGGGTACTACGAAGCGCATCGCAACGACTTCGCCACACCCGTGACCGCGACCATTCAGTATCTCGTGCTATCGCCGGCGACGATCGCGGCCGCGTCCAAGCCTAGCGAAGACGACCTGAAGAAGTTCTACGACGAAAACATCCAGTGCTATCGCACGGAAGGCGAAGTGCGCGCGAGCCCACATCCTGATCAACGCGCCGAAGGACATGAGCGCCGCCGAAAAGGCCAAGGCCAAGCAAAAGGCCAAGAACATCCTCGTACAGTGAAGGCGCATCCGGACCAGTTCGCGCAGATCGCGGAGAAGAACTCTGACAATCCCGGCTCGGCGGGCAAGGGCGGCGACGTCGGTTACTTTGCGCGCGGGCGGATCGTTGGCGGTAAGGCATTCGATGACGCCGCGTTCAGCCTGAAGAAGGGCGAAGTGAGCAATATCGTCGAGTCGGACTTCGGCTATCACATCATCCAGGCAACAGACTTGAAGCCTGCCAAAACCAAGCCGCTCGATCAGGTAAAGGATCAGGTCGCGAAGGACTATGCGGCGCAAGCGGGCACCAAAGGCTTTACGGACGACGCGCAGGGCTTCACCGACATCGTCTACGAAAAGTCGAAGACACTACAGGCCGCCGCGGACAAGTACAAGCTGACGGTGCAAACCGCGACGGTCGGTCCGAAGCCGAATCCACAATTGCCGCAAGATAGTCCGCTCAACAATGCGAAGTTCCTCGCGGCTGTGTTCGCGCCCGACTCGATCAAGGAGCACAACAACACGCAGGCAGTGGATGTCGGCAACAACACGCTCATCTCAGCGCACGTGACGGACTACAGGCCGTCGACCGTGCCGTCGTTCGATACCGTCCAGGATACGGTGCGCACCAAGGTCGTCGCGGAACAGGCTGCGGAAATGGCGAAGAAGGAAGGCGAGGCCAAACTCGCCGACCTGCAAAAGTCGAAATCCATCGATGGCTTCACATCGCCGGTCAGCGTGTCGCGCAACGACGCGCAAGGTCTGCCGCCGCTCGCGCTCGCGGCCATCTTCAAGGCAGATGCCACGAAACTGCCTACCTATGTCGGCGTCGATCTCGGCGCGAACGGTTACGCGATCTATCGCGTAAATGAAGTGGACAAGGCCGCGCCGGTGACGCCGGATCGTCTGGCGAGTGTGCAGCAGCAGATCTCGCAGGTATACGCGCAGGCCGACATGGAAGCGTATGTGAACTCGTTGAAAGCGCGCTCGAAGGTCAAACCGAGCAGCGCCCCCACGGCATCGGCGAATCAGTAAAGCACACTTAGTAAAGCACACTTCGATCAGTAAAGCACACTTCGATGCAAAACGAAAAGCCCGCGTCGAAAGAACGCGGGCTTTTTCACATGTGCGCGGTGTCAGCGCTGGACCGTTACAGACAAGCCTGAATATTGCCGGTCGCTTGGCTGCCTGCCGAGCCGGATGCGCGGAATCCGACCCATGGCCCGGGCCCGACACTGCCGGACGAATCACGGCAGCCGCCCCGGTCGGCGGTTGCTGGCCAGGGACGAATACATCGACGGCCTAATCGTTGGCCACCACGTTCTGCGATACGACCTGCTGCTGCGACTTGTCCGCCCACGCATGGGCGATGCACTGAGCGACGAGGCGCGGCGCCTTGGTGCTCGAGCCGACTTGCTGCACGCCCGCGGGCGGCTGCGGGGCACAAGCCGTGATCGCGATAGTCAATGCCAGCATGGGCGCGTATTTCACGTTTTCTCCTTGTAGAAGCGCTCGAAGCGCGAGCGTGGTTTCAGAGTGACGCGAACGTTCAGAGAACTGAGTCGTGGCCGTGTTCCGCGTTTCTGTATGAGCTGTCGCGGCGACATCCTGGTCAATGGGATGCGTTGGTGCTCAGCAAGGGTTTCAAACTTGGCCAGACGTTTTCCAATAGCAATGGCTGGGCCTGGATCGTCGGATGAATCTGGTCGGACTGGAACATCGATGGTTTGTCCGCGATACCCGCGAGCAGAAACGGCACTAGCGGCACCTTCTTCTCCTTAGCGATCTGTTCGTACATCGCGTGGAACTTCTGCGTGTAGTCGGGGCGCGTAATTGGGCGGAACGTACATGCCGATGAGTAAAACCTTCGCGTGCGCGGCCTACGATGCATCGACGATGCCGCGTAGGTTCGTCTGCGTAGTCTCGAGCGGCACGCCGCGAAGCGCATCGTTGCCGTCACAAGTTCGACGATCACGACCGCAGGCTTGAGGCGCGTGAGGACCGCCGTGCGACACGTGCGTCCGCCGCTCGTGGTATTGCCGCTGATGCTCGAATTCGCGACGCTATAATCGAAGTGCTCTTGCGCTAGCTTCTGACGCAAAGGACTGGTTTTCGCGCCTGTCGTCGAGCGACGTGAACGCGCTCGTCACGAGCCTGCAAGTGGGCTTCACGGTGGCGATTATCGGCACGATTCTGGGGCTGTGGCTCGCGCTCGAAGGCCGCGACCGCCGCGGTCTGGGCGCGGTGGTCGATGCCGTCGCGATGCTGGGCAACGGCGTGCCGAGCGTGGTGCTCGGCCTCTCGGTGCTGATCGCTTATCACAAGAAGCCGGTCGATATCATCTCCGGCTCGGCCGCGATCGTCGTACTGGTGCAACTCGCGCTGGTGCTTCCGTTCTGCTACCGCTGTGCCGCCGCCGGGCTGCGCCCCGAACTGACGACGCTGCGCGAAGCTGCAGCGAGCCTCGGCGCGCCGCCGAGCATGGTACTCATGCGTGTCGTGCTTCCTCAACTGGTGCCGGCGATCCGTGCAAGTCTGGCGCTCGGCTTCGCTTTGTCGCTGGGCGAACTCGGCGCGACGCTCACCGTGTATCCGCCGGGCTTCGCGACGGTGCCGATCGTCGTGGTGGGGCAGGTCAACCGCGGCTACTATCTGCCGGTCTCTGCGCTCGCGCTGATTCTGATACCTTAGGAACTGTCTGAAAAGCAAGCTCGAGGTTCTCGCAGACGCCGCCAAGTATGACGCCTCCTGCGCCAGCAGCGGCAGGCTCAAGCGCGAATCGCACGGCATCGACGGACTGGGCGCGAGTACCGGTTCGGGCATCTGCCACAGTTTTACGCCGGACGGGCGCTGGGTGTGGCTGCTCAAAATTCTGCTGACGAATTTTTGTCTGTACGACTGCCAGTATTGCGTGAACTGCCGGTCGAGTAACGTGCTTCGCGCACGCTTCACGCCCGACGAAGTCGTCACGCTGACGATGGATTTCTATCGCTGCAATTGCATCGACGGCCTGTTTCTCAGTTCCGGCGTTATCTGCTCGTCGAATTACACGATGAAACAACTAGTGCTCGTCGCCAAAACGCTGCGGCAGAAGCACGGCTTTCGTGGCTACATTCACCTGAAGACCATTCCGGATGCGGATGACGAACTCATCGAGCAGGCCGGCCGTTATGCGGACCGGCTGAGCGTGAATATCGAATTGCCGACGGAGATCAGTCTCGCGAAGCTCGCGCCGAAAAAAAGCGGACACACTATCAAGCTCGCGATGGGCAACAGCCGCGCGGCGAGCGAGGAGTCTGAAGCGGAGCCGCGCGCGCCGCGTTTCGCGCCGGCTGGGCAGAGCACGCAGATGATCGTCAGCGCGGATGAAACCGACGACCGCACTATCCTCGGCGCGGCGGAAACACTGTACGGCTCGTACCAGTTGAAGCGGGTCTACATTCGGCGTTCAGCCCGATACCGGACAGCCCCTCGGGCGTGCCGTCGAATGCACCACCGTTGTTGCGCGAGCATCGGCTGTATCAGGCCGACTTTCTGATGCGTGGCTATGGCTTCGCCGCCGCGGAACTGCTCGGCGTCGCAGGCAATCTGCCGCTCTCGATGTCGATCCCAAGTTCGCGTGGGCGCTGACGCATCGCGAAAGCTTTCCGGTCGACCTGAACAAAGCACCCATGCGGATGATCGCGCGCGTGCTGGGCATCGGCATGTGCAATGCGAAGCGCATCGTCGAATTGCGGCGCGCGCGGCGGGTGCGGTATCAGGATCTGGTGCGGTTGCGGTGCGGCATGGAGAAGGTCAAGCCGTTCGTCGTCACCGAAGATTACCGGCCGCCGCTGCGCGAGGTGCAGTCGGACCACCTGCGTCGCGCGCGTGCCACTGACCCGGTGCAGCTTTCGCTCATCTAGCGGCGAACGCACGTGCACGTCATTACCATCGACGACGATTTCGACGCCTGGCGCCAGGTGGCGCGCGATGCGCTCGCGCGACACTGGACGCCCGAGAGTCGATCGAATGACGCAGCACGCGCGACGAAGCGGGCGCGCTCTCGCTGTTCGATGCGCCGCCGCAACGTAAGGCGCCGGAGCCGGGCGAAACGCCCGATGCATCGCCGGTGCGCGTTTCGAAGGAACTCGCCTCGCAACTGAAAGACGCCGCCATTATCGCGATCCGAACCGCTGGGGCTTTCTCTATCGCGTGTTGTGGCGCTGGGCGACCGCTCGTCCGCTTCTCCCGCCGATGAAGACGGCGCGCGTCTGAACAAGATGGCGAAATCCGTGCGCCGTGCGCAGCACGACATGATCGCGTACGTGCGCTTCTGCCAGCGCGATGCATCGCTCGGGCCGCCGAAGTACGTCGCGTAGTACGAGCCGGATCACGACGTGCTCGCGTGGGGCGCTCGACGTGGCTCATCACCACGCCCGATGGCGCGGCCATGTTTGACGGCGCGTATCTGCATCTGGAGCGCCGCCGCAACTTCGCCGCCGACCACCGGTGCGACACGCCCGACGCCGCCGAGGTGCTGTGGATGACCTATTACCGCAGCATTTTCAATCCGGCCTGGCTGAACGAAGCGGTGCTCGAACAGCACATGCCGGTGCGCTTCTGGAAAGGCTTGCCGGAAGGCGCGCTGATTCCCGATCTGCTCAGTCAGGCGCGCGCCGGGTCGGGCAGGCGCCGCGCGTGGGCGCGCTCGATGCCCAGCCCGAACGCGATGCGCCCACCTCGCTCGGCGACTGCCGCCGCTGCGAACTATGGCGTCACGCCACGCAGGCCGTTGCGGGCGAAGGCCCGGCGGATGCGCGCATCATGCTGCTCGGCGAGCAACCGGGCGATCAGGAGGATTTGAAGGGCGAGCCGTTCGTGGAGCCGGCAGGCCAGTTGCTCGACGACGCGATGCGCCGCTCCGGCGGGCCGCGCGAACAGGTCTATCTGACCAAAGCGGTCAAGCATTTCAAATGGGAACCGCCCGGCAAGCGCCGTCTGCACAAGACGCCGGGGCAGCAGGAGGTCGAGGCTTGCGCCTATTGGCTCGAACAGGAATTGCGCGAGGTCGGCGCACACGTGATCGTCACGCTCGGTGCAACTGCGCTGGCGGTGCTGCTCGGCCGCCGTGCGCCGCTCAAGGCGCACATCGGGCGCGTGACGCCTTACGGCAACAAGCTGATCGTCGCGACCTATCACCCTTCTTATGCGCTGCGCCAGGACGACGAGACCGCGCGCGAGACCACCGTCGCGGCCATCGTCGATGCGCTCGAGAAAGCGCGTGCGCTCAGCGGCTAGGCGTCAACGCGTCAGAACGCCGCGCGCACCACACCACCATCGGCACGCAAGGCTGCGCCATTGGTCGCCGACGACAACTCCGAGCACACGTAGACCACCATGTTCGCGATTTCCTCGGGCGTGGTTAAACGCTTGAGGATCGAACTCGGCCGCGCCTGCTCGAAAAATTCCTTCTGAAACTCGTCGAAGCTCTTGCCACCGCTCAGCTTGTTGACGAACTCTGTCACCCCTTCGGAACTCGTCGGCCCCGGCAGCACGGAATTGACCGTCACGCCCGTTCCCGCGCAGGTTTCCGCGAGGCCGCGCGAGAGCGCCAGTTGCGCGGTCTTCGTCATGCCGTAATGGATCATCTCGACGGGAATCTGTATGCCGCTCTCGCTGCTGATGAACACCACGCGGCCCCAGTTCTTCTCCTTCATCTTCGGCAGATAGGCGCGCGAGAGGCGCACACCCGACATCACGTTGGCATTGAAGAAGCGCTGCCATTCGTCGTCGGAGATATCCTCGAATGGCTTCGGATCGAAGATGCCCATGTTGTTCACGAGGATATCGACTTGCGGATAGCGTTTCACCAGCGCATCGACGTTGGCGGCATTGGACATGTCGCACGCGAAGCCTTCGGCGCGCGCGTCGGGCACCAGATTGTGAAGCCGGGCGAGCGCATCGTCGACGGAGGCCTGCGTGCGGCCATTGATGATCACGCGCGCTTCCTCGCGGGCGAGCGCCACTGCGATGGCATGTCCGATGCCCTTGGTCGATCCGGATACGAGTGCGAGCTTGTTGTCGATCTTGAGGTCCATGTCGGCTCCTTTGGGAAAAAAGTGGCGGAAAGGCGCATATCGCGTGCGCCGCGTGAGCAGTAGTTAACCAGAAAACCAGAAGGCGCGAAAGTTTGCTCAGACGGTGATCATGGGCGCGAGTCAGTTCGAATATAGTTCGGAAACGTCTCAATAGACACGAGATGACATGCGCGCGTGCCTATTGCTCTGACGATAGCCCTTATCGAACGAAAATACGTTACGCCACCGGTTGAAACGTGGTTGACCGCATCTCGCAAAGCCTTGCCCAGCGGGCGCGAGCAGCACTTGAAACACCTCGACATAACTCCTCGATGGCCTCCCGCCGTACCTTCGTCCATAGTGTCGCCAGGCGTCGCGGAGAGAGGCGGACATACATCGAAGCCCCTCGTTCGCGCGATGCATACGACAATGATTCCCGGAGGTGTGTGATGACTAATTCGCTCAAAACGCTCATCGGTAAGACCCGGCGCGCGGTGATCGCGAGCCTGCTCGCCGACACGGCGCTGGTGATGGGCTGCGCGAGCACGGTCGCGGACGCGGACAGCGTCGGCCGCGGTCGCGGCGCGTCCCGACAACATTTATGTGTACGCCTTCGACAGCGAGGCGAGCGACGTGCAACTCGATAATCACGGCATGGTGAAGAAGCTAAGCAACGCGCTGTCCAACGACAGCGCCGCGCAACAGCAAGTGCAGCAGGCGCCGGAGGCGCGCGACGAAGTCGCCGACGCGATCGTCGCCAAGCTGCAATCGATGGGCCTGCGCGCCATTCGCGCCGACATGCCGCCGCCCGACGACCAGAACGTGCTGGTGGTGAGGGGCGATATCGACAGCATCGACGCGGGCAATCGCCGCCGACGCATGCTGATCGGCCTCGGCGTGGGGCAGAGCAAGATCGGCGCGACGGTGCAACTAGCAATTTCGGCAGCGGATGTTGGTCGTGGAGGTTGGCTGGCGTGACCACCGCGCTATGTGCGAGGCCGCTTTGACTATCGACCCCGACGTGCAACTTCATGCCCCAATACCACTGCTTTCCCTTGCGCGTCTGATGCATCTGAGGGTCGCGTGCCTGCTCCTTGTTCTTGGTCGAGCTGCGGGCGGCGATCAAGGTCGTGTCCACCATGGTGCCGCTGGCAAGCTTCATACCGCTGGCTTGCAGCACTCG
>LFLF01000131.1 GCA_001184395.1 Candidatus Paraburkholderia calva
GAACCAGCGAAACAGCAGGTTGTAGAAGATTTGCTCTATCAACATGCGTTCGCTTCGAATCAAATACAGCACTTGCAACAGCAGTGCGCGAATCAGCTTCTCCGGCGCGATGCTCGGACGACCCCCCCTCGCGGCGCTCTCATACATCCGCGAAAAGACCGCGTCCATGCGAGTGAGCGCCTCGTTCAACCACAGCCGAATCGGTCGCAGCGGGTGATTGGCCGGAACCAAGTTATCCAGCGTGGTCATCATGAACATCAATTCGGTGTAGCCGTCCGCTCTGCGCATCGTTTCGGTCTCAGTGTCGTTCGATTCCTTGATTTAACGTTTGCCCCGCCCAGTTTGCCACTCCCAATCAGATCACCCGCGTAAGATGACCCGCGTAGAGGGTATTTCAACAGCCTGCTAGTACGCTTGCGTCGAAGTTAGTCGATGCGATCAGCGTGCCGACGCACTCCGGCGCGAATCCGAGCGGCCCGGCCGCGCCCGCGATCATGCGCACGACGCTGTGATGCTCGATCAGCACGCCCTTCGGTTTGCCCGTGGAATCCGACGTGTGGATCACGTACGCAAGCATGTCGGGCGGCACATCCGCGAGCAGGAGCGCGTCGCTCTGGGCGAGATCGTCGGGATCGAACCATTGCAGATGCGCGAGACCAGCGGCGGCGAGACCGTCACGCGATCCAGCATCCGCGATGCACGCCGTCAACGCGCAATTCGCCGCGAAGTGCTGCAAGCGCTCAGCGGGATACGAAGTATCGAGCGGCACGTAGGCGCAACCGGCCTTCAGCACGCCGAGCATTGCGGCGATCAGGCGTGTGCCCTTGGCCACTGCGAGACCGACGCACGCGCCCAGCGGCACGCGCGCCGACAGCCCGCTCGCGATCCGTCCGCTGAGGTCGTCCAGTTCGCGATAACTCAGTGCCTCGCCCGCAAAGCGCACGGCCGCCTTGTCGCCGAAGCGCGCCACGACGGTCGCGAAACGCGCCAGAATGGACGACGCAGCGTCGTGCATCGGCATGCCTTGCGCGAAGCCGGTGACTCAGCGAGCGCTGCGCGTCGTTCAGATACGGCAACTCGCCGACGAGCGCATCGGGCGCGCGCGGCCGATTCAACGAGCGTTGTCAGCATGTCGCGCATCGATTCGGAGGAGCGGCTGTCGATGAGCGAATTGTCGTATTCGATCCGGCCGTCGATGCCGCCTTGCGGATTCACGTAGAAGATTGCTGAGAGGTCGACCTTCGAGGTCATCGACGGCAACTCTTCCGCTGTGTATGCGCCATCGCCAATGCCGCCGTGCAGATCGATGCCGTGCTAGAAACTGAACAGTGTATTGAGCGCGCCGATATCGGCGATCCCTGCTTCATACGGCGACGCCAGCAACGCGTCGCGGTCGGCGAGCATGTGCGCATGCACGGCCGCGACGCGATCGCCGGAGCGTTGGCGCGGATCGATCCGCACGCTCATCACCGCCATCGACACCAGCATTCCGTACACCGATTCGCTGCCGGGCACGTCGCGCCCCGCTTGCGGATAACCGCTCGCGAGCGCTGTCTGTCCCGTCACGCGCCAGAGCCATAGCAGATGCAGCGCGAACAGCACCGGCGCGAGCGTGGTGTCGTGCGCAAGCCGATCCGCCGAAGCGGATCGGCTTGCGCGGGCGTCAGTTGCATCGAGATGACGCGGTTCGCATCCGGCTTTGGCGCGCTCGCGTCATGCGGCAGATCGAAACGCAGCGTCACCCCCGCGAGCTTGCGCGTCCAGTAGTCGCGCGCTTGCGCGTACGGTTGCGAGTCGCGGATGCGGTGCGTCCACGCATTGAAATCGAACCAGTCGATATCGCGTGCTTCGAGGTCCCGGCCTTCGTACACCGCCGTGATCTCGTCGAGCAACAGCTTCAGCGACCAGCCGTCGAACAGCGCGTGATGGATGCAGAGCGTGCTCGCGCCGCTATCGGTATCGAGCAGCAAGCGCGCGCCAGCACGGCGCTTCGTCCGGTGCGATGGGCGCGGCGCGCCACGCTTCGAGTTGCGCATGAATGGACGCTTGTGTCGCGCTTTCGATGCGTATCAACGGCGCATCCGTCGCTGTGCGCATCAGATGAAGTTCGCCGCCGACATCGGCGAGCGTCGACGCGAACAGCGGATCGCGCGCGAACACACGCCTGAGCGCCGCGTGAAGTTCGAGCGGATGCACCTCACGGCTGAAATCCACGCGTACGACGATGTTGTAAGTGTTGTCCGAACGGTCGAAGCTCGCGCGGTGATGCATTGCCTGAACAATGCCGCTCTTCACCGGCACGCTTTCAGCGGCGCTCACAGCGTGCGTCAGCGGCGGCAAAGCGTCGGCGGCTGAGGCCGCGGCCGAACGCAGTGCGCGGCAAAAGTCGTCGAAGCGCGGATGCGTGAGCAGCAACGCGGGCTTCACACTCACGCTGAGCGCCGCGCCGATGCGCGCCCACGCCTGCGTCGCCAGCCGCGAATGGCCACCCGCCTCGAAGAAGTGGCTCGCTGTGCCGATGGCCTCGTCAGCCGTGCCGAGCGTCCTCGCCCACGCGGACCGGACGATGCATTCGAGCGCATCGAGTTCGCGCGCGGCCGGTTTCGGCACCGCAAGCGCCGGCGCAGGCAGACGCGGGCGATCGATCTTGCCGTTCAGCGTGAGCGGCCAGGCATCCACGGGAACGAAGAACGCAGGAATCGTGTATGCGGCCAGTTGCGTTTCGAGCCGTCCGCGCAATTCCGCCGGACTCAGACCGCGGCCCGAATACCACGCGACCAGCGCGACGCTGCCCTGATGCGCGTGCGTGCCGATGCACACGCCATCCACTTCAGGCTGCGAGGCAATCGTCTGCTCCACTTCGGCGATCTCGATGCGATAGCCGCGCACCTTCACCTGAAAGTCGTTGCGGCCGAGAAACTCGATTTCACCGTTCGGCAAAAAGCGCCCGAGGTCGCCGCAGCGATAGAGACGCCCTTCGCCGTCGGCGCTGTCGATGAACTTCTGCGCGGTCAATTCCTCACGCCGCAGATAGCCGCGCGCAACCGACGGTCGGCCGATACAAATCTCGCCGATACCACCGAGCGGCATGCCCCGCCCATTCGCATCGAGCAGATGGAGCGCGTAGCCCGGCAGCAGACGGCCGAGCTGGTTCGCGAGCTTCTAGGCGCCGAAAGTGTTTTCCGTTGCGAGCACGGTCGCTTCCGTCGAGCCGTAGATGTTCGACAGCCGCAGCACGTAGGACCAGAAGCGCACGGTGTCGTCGCTCGCTTTGCCGCCGCACATGATCGTGTTCATGCCCTCGATCGGGCGGCGCGGCAGCAGGCGCAGCACGGCGGGCGGCAAGAACGCGTGCGTGATGAGTTCGGCGCGCAGGAAGTCGTGCATCGCCTCGGGATTCGCGCGCACCTCGCCGGGCACGATGACCAGGTGGCTGCTGTGCGTGAGCGGATTGAAGATCTCGAGCACGCTCGCATCAAAGTTGATCGATGCGAACTGCAGCCAGCGCGTGTCGGAGCCACGCGTATAACAGCCTTCGAGCAACGCCCCAGACGGCGAGCGGCGTTCCGTGCGACCACGCGCGGCGGCGCGCATCGAGTTCGGGGGTATCGAAGCGAAGCTGGCCGATCGGCATATCGAGTTGCGCGTCGAGACTGGCGAGCCGCGCGATATAGTGCTCGAGCGCTAGCGAGAGCCTCGCCGCCGCCTGCGGGTCCCGCACGCCCAGACGCATGTAAGATGGCCGTGTCCCGACGCTGCGGACGGCGGCAGAAGCGCGTGAGCAGCGTGGCCCGCACACCGGTTAGATGCAGCGCGTCGCGTTCGCACAGCACGGTCGTCGCGCGGTCGTAGTCCGGATGCAGGCGCTTGAGTTCGTCGAACACATCGCCTGCGGGAATGTTGGCGTGGAAGTCGGCCATTGCGGATTGCGTGGCCGCGTGATGCAGAAATTGCCGCAGCGTCATTGCATCGTCGAATTTGCCGCGGATGAAACGCACGCGCTCGTCGTAGCCGATCCGTCCGAGCGATTCCCGCCGTCCGCGCTAATGGTGCGCCGTGATCACCACCGACTGATGCGAGAGCTTTTGCAGTAGCACGTGCAGCGAAATCTGCAGCAGGAATTCGGTGTTCAGGCCGAGCGACTCGGCCAGCGTGGCGAGTTCGCCGCTGAGCGCGCGGCCGAGCGGCACGACGAAGCTCGATTTGCCCACTTCGCCGCCCAGACGCGGCGGCTGCCACGCGAATGCGCCGTCGCCCAATTCGCGCACCCAGAAGGCCAGATCGCGACGCCATTGCGCCGGTTCGAGCGACGCACGCTCCGCATCGAGCACGGCTTGCTGATCGAGCCCGAGTCGTTCGGGCAGCGCGCCGTTCGCATCGGCATAGGCTTGCGAAAACGCTTCGGACAGCGGCTGCAACGAGAAGCGGTAGAGCAGACCGGAGTGGCATGCGAATACGAGATAGCTCGCAGATGCACCGCGCAGCAGTGTGATCGCCCACGCCGCGCCCGCATCCATGCGTAGCGGACGCTCGCACAGCGCCGCGATCGTGGGTGACGCACCCGCTTCGTTGACGTCGCCGAAATCGATGACGCCGAGCTCGGCAAGGGCGTCGTCGTGCAACCCGTACGAAGTCCGTCCTCCGCATGAATGACGCGCCAGCACAAAGGTTCGCAATGCTGAGCAACGCGCTGCACGAAACAGGGCGCATCGGCTGCACCGTCCAGGCGGAACACCGCGCACAAATTGCGTGCACCGGGCGCGAGACTGCGTGCATGCCAGCGAAAAGACTTCGAATTTTATTATTATGCCTCGTTTTCAACGATTCGTCATGGAGACGGAGCAAAGATGCGAGGCACGATGAGTCTTACGCCCGGCCATCTTCGCTTCGGGCGACAGATGATAGTGAGCGCATCTCTCGATCGACTGTTGAGTGCGGCAAAAATCTACAGAACCACCCAATAAAGTGTTTCTGAATTTTTCCGGCGCGAGCATCACCTCCAAACACCTTTCATCATTGATCAGCAATCCAAATTCAAATTTGGCCACCGGGTAGATCGGTCGTTTCGACTAGGCTTTTCGCGTGATCGGGCAAGGCCCGGCGGGGCAAGAGGCGAACATTTTTGGGCACGCAAAGCCATTTACCGGGAAAATAGACGGATTCACGGCGACCATGACCGGCCGGCATTCATATGCTCAAGGAGGCAAAAGCATGATTTCCACGAAAGTAAAAATCGTCGAAGTCGGGCCGCGAGACGGCCTGCAGAACGAGAAGGAATTCGTCCCCACCGAAATCAAGATCGAACTGGTCGACCGCCTCGCGCGCGCCGGACTCGCGAACGTGGAAGCCACGTCTTTCGTGTCGCCCAAATGGGTGCCGCAAATGTCCGACGCCGCCACCGTGATGGCCGGCATCGAGCGCCGGCCGGGCACGGTCTACTCGGTGCTGACGCCGAACCTGCGCGGTTTCGAAGGTGCGCTGGAAGCTCGCGCCGACGAAATCGTGATCTTCGGCGCAGCCAGCGAGGCGTTCTCGCTGAAGAACATCAGCTGCAGCATCGCGGAAAGCATCGCGCGTTTCGAGCCGGTCGCGAAGGCCGTCAAGGACGCCGGCATGCGCGTGCGCGGATCCATCTCCTGCGCGCTGGGCTGCCCGTATCAGGGCGAGGTGAGCATCGAAGCGGTGGTCGATGTCGTCGAACGCATGAAGGCGCTCGGCTGCGACGAAATCGATATTGCCGACACCATCGGCGTCGGCACGCCCAAGCGCACGCGCGAAGTGATGGCGGCGGCCTCGAAGGTGTTTGCGCGCGAACGCCTGTCGGGCCATTTCCACGATACCTACGGCCAGGCACTCGGCAACATCTACGCGGCGCTGCAGGAAGGCATCGAGATTTTTCACGCGTCGGTGGCGGGGCTCGGCGGCTGCCCGTACGCGAAAGGCGCGACCGGCAACGTAGCGACCGAAGACGTGGTCTATCTGCTGAACGGGCTAGGCATCGAAACGGGCGTCGATCTGGATCAACTGATCGAAATCGGCGACTTCATCTCGCGCGCCATCGGCAAACCGAGCGCATCGCACGCGGGCAGGGCGCTGCTCACCAAAAAGCGCGACGGCGTCGCGGCATGCGTCTGACGGACAAGACACAGCAAAAAGGCAAACGATGATCGATCAATTACCCGATTCCGAGCGACGCGTCGCGCTGTTGCTCAAGGAGCGCGGCCATTCGCACGAAGTCGTGATGCTGCCCGAAACCGGCAAGACTTCCGCCGAAGCGGCTGCGGGCCTGCTGTTCCATCGCGCAGATCGCCAAGTCGATCCTGTTCCGCCGTCGCGATGCCGACGTGCTCGTGATCGCGAGCGGCGCGAATCGCGTGGATGAAGCGAAGGTTACCGCGCGCGGATGCGAAGTTCGTGCGCGAAAAGACCGGCTACGCCATTGGTGGCGTGTGTCCGATCGGGCACGCGGTGCCGCCGGTCATGTTGATCGACGAAGACCTGCTCGCGCTCGATAGCCTGTGGGTCGCCGCCGGGCATCCGCATGCGGTGTTCAATCTGTCGCCGCAGGAATTGATCGAACTGACCGGCGCGCCGGCCGCCGATGTCGCGCTGCGCGAGACCACCGCACCATGAACGGCGTGGCGTCGCCGTGCATCGACGTGTGCCGCATGAATCCGGAGACGGGTTTCTGCGATGGCTGTTTTCGCACCATCGATGAAATTGCCCGTGGTCGTTGTACGGCGATGACCAGAAGCGCGCGGTCCTCGCTCGCGTCGAGAGCCGCAAACAAGGCGCGCGGCTCGTGATGCTCGGCGAATCGTTCGAGGTGACCCTCGCGCTCTCGCCCGACTCGGTCTGGCATTTCGCGACCCTCGTCAACGATACGAACCGCCTGCATCACGACGATGCCTACGTGCGCGCAGGCCGCTTCGGCGGCCTGATCGCGTCCGGCATGCAGCCGACCGCGCATCTGATGGCGATGCTCGCCACGCATTTCTAGACTTATGCGCAACCGCTCGGCCTCGAATTCGGCATCAAGCTGACGCGCGCGGTCATGGCCGACGGCGTGCTGAACCATGCACTGGCAGGTCGTCGAAGCAAAATGGAAAACGAGCCTGAACGGCGATCTCGTCAAACTCGAAGGCGGCGCGTGTACGCGTCAGGCGAGACCGTGATGAAAGCGACGGCGACCATCGTCGCGATGCCGAAGGAGACGCGCGCGTGAATCTCGTTCCCGAGGCTTTGCGCGATGCGATGACCATGTTCGAACGTGGCTGGCTTTCATCGAACAACGTGTTGTTTACGGGCGCGGGCAGTGCGACGCTGATCGACACCGGCTACGTATCCCACGCGCCGCAGACGTTCGCGCTGGTGCGGCAGGCGCTCGGCACGCGCAGGCTCGATGCAATCGTCAACACGCATCTGTACTCGGATCACTGCGGCGGCAACGCGCTGCTCCAGCAAGCGTATTCCTGCGACACGCTGATTCCTTCCAGCGAAGCGGACGCCGTGCGCGACTGGAACGAAGACGCGCTGACTTTTCGCGCGACCGGGCAACGCTGCGAGCGCTTCGGTTTCAGCTGGACCATCGCGCCCGGCGCGACGCTCGCGCTCGGCGGCTTCGACTGGAACGTGCTCGGCGCGCCGGGCCACGATCCGCATTCGCTGATGCTGCATGGCCCGGAAACACGCGGGCTGATCAGCGCGGACGCGTTGTGGGAGAACGGCTTCGGCGTGAGCTTTCCGGAACTCGAAGGCGAAAGCAGTTTCGCGGAAGAGCGAACGGTGCTCGATCTCATCGCGCGGCTGGAAGTGGATGTCGTCATTCCCGGCCACGGCGCGCCATTCGCCGATGTCGCGCGGGCGCTGGATAACGCGCACTCGCGGCTCGATTATCTGGAGGCCGATCCGGCCCGCAATGCCAAGAACGCGCTGAAAGTGCTGATCGTCTTCAAGCTGATGGACGTGCGTGCGATGACGTTCGACGCGCTGTGCGCGCTGACCTATTCCTCCCGCGCGATGCAAGCAGCCGCGAAAGCGCTCGCACCCGAATGCGAACATCGGGCGTTGCTCGAAAGGCTGATCGGGGAACTGGCGAAAATCGGCGCGGTGACGGTGAACGGCGACACCGTTTACGCGAAGTAAGGAACGTGCGACAGAAAAAAGAAAGCCGCTTGTCAGCTACGGCAAGCGGCGGAATGTATAGACGTGATCAACGTCGTAATCATCATAGCGCGACATAAATATCCATGCATCCGTGCTTTCCCTACAGAATTTTGACGACACGCTAACGCGGTAAAAATCGCGCTCGAACGCGGATTTTCGTACGTGTCGTTTGTGCGCTCGCAACTCACTTCTCATGCGTGCCCGCCGCGAAGAACGCACGCATTTATGTGAGCAGCGCGACCGGTTGTTCTTCTGGAATGTAGTGCCCCACAAGGCAGCCCGTGGCCGGCAGCCCGTGGCCGCTCACATCGCGCGCGACCCTGCACCATTCGCGAAGCACGTCGAAGCAGCGGGCAAGGGTCCCCTGCTCGCCCCACAACACGCGCACCGGACACGCGATCTTGCGGCCACGCTCGAGATCGGCGCGGCCGTGATCCAGGTCCATGCTCACCGATGCGCGGTAATCCTCGCAGGGCGCGGCGAAGGTGTCGCGATACGCCTGCATCGCGTGAGGCGCAAACGCGGCGGCAAACGGGGAAGCATCCGCGTAATGTTTCGCCATCAATTGTTCGAGCCAGAGATTCGGATTGCCGCCGATCAGCGCTTCCGGTAGCGGCGCCGGTTGAATCAGAAAGTACCAGTGGAAGTTGGCGCGTGCGAACGCGAGGTCGGTGGCCTCGTACATGGTGAGCGTCGGCGCGATGTCGAGCAGCATCAGCCGGTCGATGGCGTCGGGAAAGTCCATCGCCATCCGATGCGCGACGCGCGCGCCTCGATCGTGGCCGCACAGTAGAAAGCGCTCGAAGCCGAAGTGGCGCATCACCGCGATCTGATCGGCGGCCATTGCGCGCTTCGAATAGGGCGTGTGATGGGCGTCGCTCGCCGGTTTGTCCGATACGCCGTACCCGCGCAAATAGGTAGCGATCACGGTGAAATGGCGCGCGAGTTCATCGGCGCAGGTGTGCCACATTTCATGCGTTTGCGGATAACCGTGCAGGAGCAACAGCGGCGGACGGTCCCCTACCTTCTTCCCGACGATTCCGACGCCCGCCGCGTCGATGATCGTATGGGTTCATGGCATTGCGTTTCATTGTAGGCGCGCCATTCACGATCCCCACGTGCGCGATGCCGCTCGTCCGCCAAAACCGAGGAAGTACTCGGGAAATCGAGGGTTCCGTCGCGTGACCGGACTTGCCTATAACCAAGAGCTCGTTCGCACTCGAATCGATCGGACGCTCCAATCGAAAACGTGCGTAATCGGGCACGACGACCCGGGCACGACGACCGTAGAATCAATCACGGCTTTCCAGAAACTTTCAGGAGATCTGCGACATGGTCCTTTCTGCCATTCTACGGCACCTCGCGCTGCCCGTCGTCGGGTCGCCGATGTTCATCGTGAGTTACCCCGAACTGGTGCTCGCGCAATGCACGGCGGGCATCGTCGGTTCGTTTCCGGCGCTCAATGCGCGCCCCGCCGACATGCTCGACGCGTGGCTCACGCAGATTCAGGAAGAACTCGCCGCGCACAAAGCGGCTCATCCGCAGGCAGTGATCGGTCCCATCGCGGGAAATCAGATCGTGCATCAGTCGAATGCGCGGCTCGAGGCGGACGTGCGCGTGTGCGTCGATCACGAGGTGCCCATCTTCATCACCAGCCTGCGCGTGCCGGTCAAGGAAATGATCGATGGCGGTATCGTGCTACATGACGTAATCAACCTGCGACATGCGCAGAAGGTGCTCGAAGCAGGCGTCGACGGCCTAATTCTCGTGGCCGCCGGCGCGGGCGGGCACGCGGGCATCACCCCGCCGTTCGCGCTGGTCGGCGAAGTGTGCCGCATGTTCGACGGTCCGATCGTGCTGTCGGGCGCCATCGCGAACAGTGGCTCCATTCTTGCCGCGCAGGCAATGGGTGCGGACCTCGCCTACATGGGCACGCGCTTCATCGCGATCCAAGAAGCGCATGCGCTCGAGAGCTACAAGCACAAGCAGGCCATCGTCGATGCCCGTGCGGCAAACATCGTCTATACGAACCTCTTCACCGGCGTGCACGGCAATTACATTCGCGAAAGCATTGTGAGCGCGGGGCTCGATCCGGACAATCTGCCGGTCTCCGACAAGACCGCGATGAACTTCGAGGAAGGCACCAGCAAGGCGAAGGCGTGGAAAGACATCTGGGCGCGGGCCAGGGCGTCGGGCTGATGGAAGACGTGCCGAGCATGGCGGAGCTTGTCGCGCGTCTGAAGCGCGAATACAACGATGCGAAGGCGCGGTTGGGTATTGGTTGACCTTTGGGTCGATGTTTGGGTCGAGCTGCTGAAAAGTAAAACACCGCGCTTTCGTCGCAGAAAGCGCGGTGTTTTGGTTTGGCGAAGACGCGTTTAGAACTTCGCGCGAATACCAACACCGAACGTGTCGCCGGTCGAGATGCTCGTGTACTTGTCGTTCAGATATGCGGCGTAGACGTCCGTGCGCTTCGACAGCGGATAATCGTAACCGACTGCCCAGCTCTTGTGCGTCTGATCCAGACCGCCGTTGCTGCGCGAATATGCATACGAGGCCATCACTGTGCCCGGGCCGAGCGGCACGGTCACGCCGCCTTGTCCCATGTTGACGTGGAACGAGGTCGGCTCGATATCGTTCTTCGTGTACATGTACTGCACGAAGAACTTCACGAACTTCATGTCGTACAACGCGCCGAGTTGCGCGACGCTCTGGCTCTTGAAGCCGGGAATCGTGAACGCGTTCGATGTCGGCAGATCGCCCGGCGTGTTGTTGAAGTTCACGTACTGATAGACACCGGTCGCGGCGAACGGGCCGTGGAAGTACAGGAACTGCGCGCTGTACTTCTTTGAGTGGCCGTCGCCCGCGGTGTTGCCGAAGCTATACATCGCGCTGCCCGACAGGCCGTTGAAGTCCGGCGTCGTGTACTGCACCGAGTTGTTCCAACCCGAGTCGCCCGTCACGCCCTGATCGGTCGTGTAGGTCGGGAACGTGCCCTGGCCGAGGAACACGTGATAGACCATCGGCGAGAAGGTGTACGAATAGACGAACGGGTTGAAGAGAATCGTCGAGATGAAGAGTTGCGTCGTCAGTCGGCCGGCGGTGAGCATACCGATCGGACCTTGAATGCCGACATACGAGTTGCAGGCGAAGAAGGTTTCGCCCTGGAAACGTCTGTACTGGCCGTTCCGTACGCGGAAGAAGGATTCCAACGTGAAGATGGCCTTATAGCCATTGCCGAGATCTTCAGCACCCTTCAAGCTCCAGTAGGACGTCGACATGAGCTAAAGTCGGAAGTGGTATGGGTAGTTGAGGCAGGAAATTGAAGGCGGTGGTGGTTTCAGCTGAGAATCTGATTGTCGAAGTCGGAAACCAGCGAACAACAAAACCATCCACCATAAGCAAGGA
>LFLF01000132.1 GCA_001184395.1 Candidatus Paraburkholderia calva
CTGCCGCGCCACGCCAACGGCCTTGGCAGCTTCGGCTGGCGTCTTGCCTGCCAGCATGAGGCGTCCGGTTCGCATTCGCTTGCGCGGCGCTTCATCCATTTTGGTCATGAATCTTATCCCTCATCAAGGCGATGATCGTATAACGGTCAAACCGAGAATCGGTTGTCATAGATTTAGTAAAATCTCAATAATCGACGAATGGCTCAAGCGCGCAGGCATCGCGCGACCACGTATCGGGCTTCAATCCCCATAACGGCGACAACGGCGCGTTCGGACGCGAAGAGATCGACGTGATCGCGCCCGCCGTGGACCGGGCGCGGGCGCTCGGCTTCGACGCGCAAGGCCCCTTCCCCGCCGATACCATCCTTCGTGCGCGCCCGCGATCAGAAGGCCTTCGACGGCATCGTCACGATGTACCACGACCAAGGCCAGATCGCGATGAAGCTGATGGGTTTCTGGCGCGGCGTCACCGTGCACGGCGGTCTGCCCGTACCGATCACGACGCCCACGCACGGCACCGCGTTCGATATCTACGGACAAGGCAAGGCCGACCTGGGCGCCACGCAGAAGGCCTTCGATATCGCGGTGCGCATGGCGCAGGACCGTTTGTCGTCGTGATGCGAGAGCATATCGAAGCCTTGCACGAACGCTTCCTGCAAAGCGGCGACGATGCGAACCTGCCCATCGTCGATGCGCATCCCCATTTCTGGGACCTGACGCGCAACTATCATCCGTGGCTGCGCGATCTGCCGCACATCGTGTTTCGTTACGGCGATTACGCGCCGATCTGCCGCGACTTCCTGCCGGACGATTATTTCGCACAGGCGGGTGCGCATCGCATCGTGAAGACAGTGATGATGGAAGGCGAATGGGGCCGCGCGATCCCACGGGCGAAGCGCACTGGGTGGACATGCTGAACGCGCGCACCGGCCTGCCGAACGCGCTGGCCGCGCAAATCTGGCTGGATCGCGATGACCTGGCGGATGTGCTCGCAGCGTATCGGGAGCTGCCGCTCGTGCGCAGCGTGCGGCATAAGCCCAGGACCGTGCCGCGCGCGGACTATCGCGCCAGTTTCCGCCCGGATCGATGCACTGCAAGCGCTGGCGGCGCGGCTATGCGCTGCTCGATGCGAGCGGGCTGATGTTCGAGTTGCAGGCGCGCCGTAGTGGCATTTCGAGGAAGCGGGCGAACTCGCGCGCGATTTTTCGCGCACGACGATCGTGGTGAATCACGCGGGGTTGCCCGCCGATCGCAGCGATGAAGCGCTCGCCGCGTGGCGCCACGCGCTCGAATCGCTTGCGCGGCATGAGAACGTGCGGCTCAAGATCAGCGGCATCGGCAAAGCGGGTGTGCGGTGGAGCGTCGAGCGTAACGGCCCCGTGGTGAGCGATACGATTGCATGCTTCGGCGTGAAGCGCTGTCTCTTCGCAAGCAATTTTCCGGTCGATAGCCTCGTCGTCACGCTCGATGCGTTGTCCGACGGCTTCAAGGCGATCGTCGCGCATCGCACGCGCGAGGAACGGCTCGCGATGTTCCATGACAACGCGTGCGAGTTGTACGGCATCTGAAAAACAGCGCAACGAAAGCGCGTCAGCGCGCTTCCTGGGTGCCCTGACTAAAGCCGGTTTCGACGACGCGCCGCACGCGCGTTTTCTGAATGCGCCCGTACAGCAGCAGCGCGATTCTGCCGACGATGACCAATGCGCCCAGCACGACGAAGCCCGACATATACGAGTCCGTCGAGCGATACAGCAAGCCGACCAGAAAGCCCGCGATAGTGCCGCCGACCGTGCCGATGCCGTTGATGATGCCCGATGCCGGGCCGATGGCTTGCGGTTCGGTCGATTGCAGGATCGACCAGATGTTCGGCGTAACTGCTCGCGTAGTAGCCGAGCGCGACGCTGATGAGCGCGAGCTTGCCGTCACCGTTCTGGACCATCGGCAACAGCATCGGCATACCGGGAATCAACAGGGCGAGCGCGGCGATCAGCACGCGCTTGCCGGTGCGATCGAACAGACGCGACATGGGCACCGCGAGCAGCACGGCGGCAATATACGGCAGCGAACTTGCGAACGCCTGCGACATGCCGGTAAAGCCGACCGATTGCACCGCGAGCGGAATCCACAGCGTCACGCCCCAGAACAGCATGCCCTGCGTGACGTAGCTCAGAAGCAGCAGCAGAAACACATACCCGCCGAGCGATTCGAGCGTGAGTCGCCCCGCCGGACCCGCAACGGGCACGGTGCGATACGGCGCTTCGCTCTCTGGCCCAAGCTTGGCCATATAGAGCGGCACGATCACGACCAGCCCGATGCCGTCCATCAGAAAGAACATCGAGCGCCAGCCGAAGGCGTGAAAGATCGGCGTGAGCACGATGGAACCGAACGCGAGCGCGAGATATTGCCCGTAATACTAGATGATCGCGTTGGCCTTGGTGCGTTCGTCCGGCGCGAACCACGCCTTGGCGAAACGCGACTGCTGCGGCCAGTACACGCCTTCAGCGACGCCGAGGATCAGGTGGCACACAGCACGGCGAGCGAGTTCGTGAAGCTGACGAACACCGTCGCCGCCGACCACAGCGCGAAGGTCCAGATGACCACCGGCTTCGGATCGAAGCGGCGCGTGAGAATGCCGCCGAGCACATTCGACATGTGTGTAACCGATCAGAAAGATGGTCAGCCCGAGGCTGGCCGTGACCGCGAACTTGTCGCCCGCGAAGCCCATGTCCTGCGTGACCGCCTGTAAGCCGACGGACAGCGTCGTGCGGTCCAGATATGCCACGCACAGCCCGAGCATCAGCAAACCCCGCCTATGCTCCACCACTTCGATTGCGCCATCCCGATCTCCTGCCATATCGTTATTCGATGAAAGCCGATTGTCCTAGCGTGCGGCGAAATGCTCCAGCGCGTCGCGATCCACCTCGATGCCGAGTCCCGGTTTGCCCGGAATGGACACCACGCCGTCGACGTGCTCAATGGGTTTTCAGCACCGCGCGGCGAATGGGATGCTCGGTGCGATCGAATTCGAGCAGCGGTTCGAGCGACGCGAGCGAAGTGGGCGTATGCGTGGGCACCACCGCGAGCAGTTGCAGCGATGCCGCCATTGCAATTCCCGTGCCCCATACGTGCGGGTTTTAGCGAATGCCGAACGCGTGCGCCATGTCCGCGATCTTCTTGTATTCCGTGAGGCCGCCCGCTGCGCACGTATCCGGCTAAACGATGTCGAATGTATGCGCGACGAACATGTCGCGAAAGCCGAGCCGCGTGAACTCGCACTCGCCGCCCGCGACGGGAATCGACAGCGCGCGCTTCACATACAGATGCCCTTCGCGATCTTCCGGCGGCACGGGTTCCTCGAACCAGCCGATATCTAGCCTCTCGATCATGCGGCCGAGGCGCACAACGTCAACAGCGTCGTAGTCGTAGGCATGGTTCGCATCGACCATCAGCGCCACGCCGGGACCGATGGCTTCACGCACCGCGTGCGTAACGGCCGCATCTTCCTCCACGCCGAAACCGACCTTGAGTTTCACGCCGCGGAAGCCATCGGCCACATATTCGGCGGCTTCCTGCGGCAGATACTACAGCGGATCGCCCGATTTACGTCTGTACAAGCCGGTCGCATATGCCCGCACTTGGTCCGCAGTGGCCCGCCCATCAGCACGTAAGCGGGCCCGCCGAAGAACTTTCCCTTGATGTCCCACAACGCGATATCGACGCCGCTAAGCCCTTCGATCACCGCGCCCTTCTGCCCGTGATCGCGCAAGCACGCATACACCTCCTGCCAGATGCGCTCCGTATGCAGCGGATTCATGCCGACAAGCCACGGCGTCATCACCTTGACGGGGTGGTGAGCCAGGCCGGCCCGTAGCATTCGCCCCAGCCGGTGATGCCCTCGTCCGTTTCGATCTCGACGATCATCGCCATGCGCGTGTCGTACCACGCGCGGGAATAGGCGAAAGGTTCCGAAAGCTTCGCTTCGAGCACATGCGTGCGGATTTGCGCGATTTTCATGAGGAAAGCGGACGGGCGGAGGCAGTGAAAAAGTAGAATCAGCCTAACAAATCATATCGTCGTTTTTCAATTAAATATGACTTTTTCTACCGTGCCCTTCAAGCGCAATCTGCACGATCAACTGGTGGAAGTGCTGGGCCGCGGCATCGTCAACGGCGAGTTGCAGCCCGGCGATATCCTGCCGAGCGAAGGCGAATTGCTCGAGCGTTACAGCGTGAGCCGCACGGTGTTGCGTGAGGCGTTGCAGGTGTTGTCGGCCAAGGGACTGGTCGATTCGAAGCAGCGGCGCGGCACCACGGTGCGGCAGCGCGCAAACTGGAATCAGCTCGATCAGTCGCTGCTCGAATGGCATGGCGCATCCGACGTCGCGGATAACGCCATGCAGCAATTGATGGAAGTCCAGCACATCGTGGAGCCGCCGGCGGCGGCGCTCGCGGCACAGCGCCCGGGCACCGAGAACCGCAAGCGCATTGCAGACGCTTATGCGGAAATGGAACGCTCGCGCGGCAAGGTCGAGGAACTCATGGCGGCCGATCTCGAGTTCCACACCGCGATTCTGGAGGCAAGCGAGAACCAGTTCCTGCTGCCCATCGCGCAGGCGATCCGCACTATGCTCACGGCATCGTTGCGCATCACCAATCTGCGGTCGGACGAGAACCATCGCATCTCGCTGCCCTTGCACAAGGCAATTCTCGACGCCATCCTCGCGCGCGACGCACAAGCCGCCTTCACCGCCATGCAGACGCATCTCGACGACACCGAGCGGCGGCGCGCGAAATGGAAGAAGTCGAAAGGCGCGAAAGCGCGTTGACGCGCCGTTGGCCCGCGCGCGTCACGGTCACACGGGTTCCATGCCGGGCTTTGCTTCACTGCATCGGCATCGGGCGATGTCATGAAGGCGAGCAGCGTGCGCGCCTCGTCGGGCACGCGCGCGGACGTGCAGACGGCGGCCTGAAACACGGTCAGCGTCTGAATCTCGCGCGGCAACGGCCCGAGTATGTCGATGCCTTCGATACCGATCAACTCGCTCATCTTTTGAAAGCCTAGTTCGACTTCGCCGTTCGCTATCAGCGATCCGGCCGCGACGCCCGGCGGCGTTTGGACGAGACGCTCGCCGCTCGATCCAGTCGAATAGCCGATGCTGCGCGCGAATCGCACGGCATCGCGCATATCGGCTTCGCACGCTATCGAGGGTCGCACAGCACCCGCTGCGACCACCGCCGCGACACCCGAGCGCGCAAGGTTCACGCGGCTTGCGGTATCGATGCGACCTGTGACTGCGAGTTTATCGATGGCATCGGACGCGAGCACGACGAGATCGAAGACTTCGCCCGCTTCCACGCGTCTGAACGCCGCGACACCGCCTACCGATTCGATCGCGCCGCACTGGCCGGTGCGCAGCGCGTAGGCATCCGCGAGATCGGCGAGCACCTGACGCGTGGCCATCGACGAGATGCCGGTGATGTTCATGACCGCGCGCGCCTCAGTCGATATAACGCAGGCCGGCCCTGGCGAGCGGTTCGCGCATGTTGTACATGTCGAGACCGAGCACGCCGGACGCGAGCTTCGTGCGCTTTTCTTTCTCCAGCACCTCGCGCGCGGTGGCTTTTTCGAGCACTTTGGCAGCCATCACGGAGGGCACGACGACCACACCGTCGTCATCGGCGACGATCACATCGCCTGGCGTGACGAGTGCGCCAGCGCAGACCACGGGGATATTCACGGAGCCGAGCGTGGCCTTCACGGTACCCCTTCACGGTACCTTTAGCAGGCTGTTGAAATAGTCTTTTCGAATGAGTAGGCGCACATTCAAAAAGACTATTTCAACAGCCTGTTAGACGCCCTGACATTATAAAATCAGTCAATGTCAAACTGCTCAGGTCAGTCATGATCTATGTCTATGGATGAGGAGTAGTGGTAAGCGCTCGTTTGAACACACCTTCAATACCCGGTGTGCTGGATATTGAGAAAGCTACTGACTATCCAAAGATTTTGTAAAAACCACAGCTTTCCGGGTTTATATCGCCATTCGTGCGCGCACGTGATACTTGGCTTGCTGAAAAGTGAGGCAGTCCCGCGAGGCGGCAATGCCGAATAACGGCTACTGGCATTCGATTACTCGCTTCTAACTGCCGCTCCATTTCCAGCGACCTCGTCTCCAACATTCGAGGTTGCACGCAACTTGTCCAGTACTTCCCAATAGTTGTCGCACAGTTCCGGCCAGTCCACGCCGGGCTCGAGCGTTGCTGGATCAAGCCGGCCAGAGATCAATGCCAGGCGCACAGCGGGGTGGCGGTGCCCGACTTTCGCCAGCCATCCGGCGCACGCGAACTCCTCTCCTCGCCGGGATTGGTGATACGCAAATATACTAGCTTCAACGTCCGGCCCCATGCCCCGATGGTCAGGGCACGTACCAGCCAGCTTTTCGGCCAGTTCAAGCTTGAAGTTTGGAATGTCAGCCGCGCCCGCTGCGAGACGCCAGGAACATGATGCACAAGGTTTGCCTGGTGTTTTCATATTTCAACGGTTTTCATATTTCAACGTTGCCCTACTCTCCAGCGAGAATTGACTCCGGGAACCCAACCTCTTGGGTCCAGAAAGGCAGGCGCGGCCACGCAGCAACACCGTTCCACTCGCGAATCTCGCAAAAGCCTGCATGAACGAGTCCATGCACACCAATGGTAGGCACACATCTGCAGCGCCCGCCGGATGGGCTCACCATCACCACCGTACTCGTCATTTCGAACGATCTCTTCTCCGGGCAGACTCAGCTCGGTACCGGCTGCCCATGCAGTAGCCTCTGGATCCGAGCATTGGATGACTGCACGATAAAGGTGATCGTCCGGACAAGTATCTGCCTCATCGACGATCTTGAGCATCTCGCGCTGACCCGCGTAGAAATTTCCGTGCATAGGTATAAGTGATCGGAAGCACCGTGGGGTAATCGTCAGATGTCCCGCCTCGTGGAGAATCGTCGAAATCCGGCAATCGTGACCTACATGTAGCGCACCCTGCGCGATACAGCATCCTTCGGAGAAGCCAGTTGCGCCATCTTCTTATCCGGCGCGAACCCCGATCCTATTGAGGAAATGCATTACTCTGTCACGCGTTTCCGGCGCATCGACTCGATAGTCCGGTGACACGGTTGCCAGCATAAGCAATTCTCTTCTATAGAGTTGGCGCGTTCGTGAGCTTGGGGTGACGAGGCTGTTTTGCAGCTATCATTGGTGATCTGTTCAAAAGAGCGCGTGTCTTAAAGTATTGCCGGCGTTGACAGTCGAAACTGACAGCACTGCGCTTCCGACTTGCTCGAGTGCAAAACGTAGCTCCGCGTCGGCATTACATTGCCACAACACGTTCCCGTCACGTTCGAAGATCGCATCACCGCATTTCACCGCGCACTTGCCTGCGTGTACACGGCGTCGTGCCCGTTCATCGCTGTGGATAACGGATTCTTCTCCTTGCAGTTCGCCAAGTAAATCCCGTCTCTTGCAGCGTCATGGTCGCCCACGAGATTTGCTCATGTCCGTATTGTAGCGGGTGGGAAGCTCCGTCATGTGAACCCTTTCAAGCCGTTTTGTGCCCGCGTCTCCGACAGTTCAGACATCGATCGGCTGGTCGAAGGTCGATGTGGGTCCGCAGCCAGGCAACCCGAGACGTCGCGATCGACTGTGGTCGACCGACGACGCTTGGGCAACCGCGCCGTCATGTACGCCCGCTGGGCGCTGGCATCATTGACATACTATCCTGCCTTGATGGTGGCGATCATTGCCGCACTGGCATCGTTACCCGGCAACAGTTGCGACGGCATCGATGCGGTTATCACCGACGTGTGTTCGGCATGGCGTTCACAGTAGCGGCACGCATATTTGAAGTGCACGTGCGGCAGTACGGACGCCGTCACTTTGGATGCAACTGTGCGGTGACCTTTTCACCCCTGCGGTAAAGCGGGGGCGCGCAGCAAGGCAGACCTTCTGCTTTTCGGGCAGACCGTATTCGATGCGCTGACCTGGCAGGCGCGCCGGCGGCGTTTTGCGTCTGGAGCTGTTTCGTGCCGGCTCGGGGATATTTGACAGACCAGTATCGGGCCGCGCGACCGCGTCTTTGGCATTGCCAGCATCATCTTCCGTGGCGGCAATAAGTTCGGCCTCGTCGAATACGCAATCCTCCAGATTTTCGCTGCTCGGCGCAAAGCGCTTGCTCAGGTCAGGCGAAACTGCTCGTCCAACTGTGCAACCTGTTCGCCAGTTGGCTGGTTGCGTGCCTCGAATTCACGGGTATCCGTCTGGGCAGCCGGCGGTAACCGGGAGAAGTTCGTCTTCGCTCATGCTCCCAGGGTAGTGAGAAATTGCAAACGATGAATTTACAGAAATGTCTAATAGCCCATGGTCTTAGCGTCACTAACATACGTGGCGCTAAGGTGTACGTAGCGCTAAGGAGCGTTACAGTTTACCGCGCAAATCGATGCGTAAAACGACTGGAATGTTCGCAAAATGGGCGATTAGTCAGGTAGACCCGAACTGCTCGATGCAAAAAAACCATTCAAATGTAATCCAACGTTGGATTTACGGCGCTGGCGAAAGCTCGTGTTTCTCCTGTCTATCATTTTTTCAATGCAAAGCAAGACTTCAGTTCGCCAATCTCTTTGATCTAAGCGAGGAGCAGGTCCTTTATCAATTATGGTTGAAAGATGACGAGATGGACATTTCGGCAGGCGTAAAGGCCAAGCTAAAACGGCCTTCTTGCCAAAATTTCGTCGATTCAGCGTTGCGGTAAATGATGTAATCCAGAATTTTTTATCACTTTCTATTAAGCATACTAAATTTAAATACTAGAAATGTAATTCAATGACATGCACCGAGACGGGAGGAAAAGTACTGACTGATCACATGACTTGTTGAGTCGCTTTGCGGTGTTCAAGTGACACGGTTAGAAAAGAATTAATATTAGGAGACTATATGAATTGTGGGTTGATTGTAACCTTCCTAGCAATCTCGTTGCTCACCAGTGCATGCGGTGGTAATGGTTCTGATGGTCACCCCAACGCGGCACAAGGTTCGAACGCTTCGAGCAGAGGCTCCGCAAGCGCACCTGGGGGAACTGCGAGTAGCCCAGGGGGCGCCAGTGGCGCGGGAAGCTCGAGTCCCAGCAGAGGAAGTCAGAGCAGCGCTGGTAGTAGTAGTGGAAATGGTTTAACTGGAAACGCGGGCAACGCCAATCCTGCTGGCGATGCCAGCGGGACAGCAGGAAGTTCCACTGGAGATTCGACCGGACATGCATGTCAATCTTCGAACAACCCTAGTCACCCTTGGATGAGCACATGCTTGACTTCAGCGGATCGCGCGTCGCTCCTCGTCAAAGCAATGTCACTCGCTCAGAAAATGCAGCAACTTAGCGGAAATATCGACGACACGTCATTTTGCGCGAGAGGGGTGAGGCATATCACTGGAATTCCCGCGTTAGAGATTCCGTTGTTCCGCATCACAAACGGGCCAGTGGGGATAGGTGGAAACAACTGTTCCGACAAGGCAACGGCATTCCCGTCGTCGATTGGTTTGGCGGCATCGTTCGATCCGACTGTGGCCGCTAGCGCGGGCACAACGATGGCAATTGAAGCAAACAATCTTGGCTATCAAGAGATTGAAGGGCCAGGGATGAATCTAGCGCGCAATCCGGAGGGGGGCAGAAACTTCGAGTATCTCGGCGAAGACCCGTTTCTTGCCGGCACTATTGCATTCGCTGAAATCAAGGGGATACAGCGAAAGAATATCATCGCGATGGCCAAGCACTTCGTCGCGAACGAGCAGGAGACACACCGAACGACAATCAGAAAAGTCATCGACGACCGCGTCTTGCGCGAGTTATATCTGTTGCCGTTTGAAATGAGCGTCAAAGACGGCAAGGTTGCTTCAATGATGTGCTCCTATAACTGGGTGAACGGACATTAGATGTGTGTAAACCAACCTTTACTATGGGGGATACTTCGTAATGAGTGGGGGTTCGGAGGGTTCGTCCAGTCCGATTTTGGTGCTAACTACACGACCGTCGACACGATGAAGTCCGGGATGGATCTTACGATGAACACGCCGGGGCAGTGGAGTGCTACCAAGCTTCAGGCAGCCTTGGGAGCAGGGACGCTTACCGAGAAGGATATCGACGCTGCTTTGACGCGCCGTTATACCCAAATGTTCACGTTTGGCATGTTTGATCATCCTCTTCAAACTTCACCGATTGATGTCGACGCAGGTGCCGCGATGGCGAGGCAAGTAGGTGAACAAGGGGCTGTGTTGCTAAAGAATAGCGACGCGACGCCTCTACTTCCAATCAATGCAAAGTCGATCAGGTCTATCGCTTTGATTGGTCGCTCTCCGTTGATTGATTCAGCTTATCCAGGGGGCGGTAGTTCCACAGTCGACCCCTTGGTCAAGGTCCCGCCTGCACAAGGTATCCGTAACACGCTGGCCAAGATTGGTGCGAGTGTGGCTGTCAACCAAGTTAACGTGACTGGCACTACTCCGGCCGACTTTGCCGCTGGCGTTCAAGCGGCGAAAGCAGCGGATATCGCTATCATAATTACCGGGACTACGTCATCCGAAGGTAGCGATCGCACCTCGACCAGTCTAAGCTATAAACAGGACGAACTGATCCGCGAAGTTGCGGCGGCTAACCTGAAGACCATCGTGGTTTTGAACGACAACTCATCTGCAGTGGTAGATAGTTTGCTCAACTTGGCCGGCGCAGTATTAGAGACCTGGTTTCCTGGCGGTGAAAGTGGCAACATTCTCGGTGACTTGATATTTGGATTGGCGAACCCGTCGGGCAAGCTTCCCGTCACCTTCCCACCACAGAACAACACTTGGCCAGCAAGCGCACCCAATCAGTTTCCGGGGGGTTCAGGTCGATGGCGAGCCGACAGTCGTCTATTCGGAAGGTCTGTTCATTGGTTACCGGTGGTACGACCAGAACAATGTTAAACCAACATTCCACTTTGGGTTCGGCTTATCATATACCTTGTTCAAGGTCGCAGAGCTTAGTGTTTCACAAGGCTCCGCGAACCACAGATCTCCCATCACTATTCAGCTTTCTATTCAGAACACCGGGAAAGCATACGGTGCAGAGGTCCCGCAGATCTATGTGAGAATGCCAGGTGGTATCGAGGAACCGCCCAAACGACTCGTAGGATTTCAGAAGGTATGGTTGAATCCTGGTGAAACGAAAACTTTGAGTATTGTCGTTGATCCAGACGCGTCCAATCACCCGTTCGACATCTGGGACAAAGCTTCTTCAAAATGGAGAACGCCGAGTGGGACGTATCAAGTGTTGGTGGGAACCTCATCTAACGACAACGATCTGGTTCTCGCAGGAACAATAAGCTTCTAATCAGCGCAACCGGAAACCTCCTTTATTAACTTGCAGAGTAAATTAGGGCAACGCTGAACCAGCCGGTTGTATGCATCGATTCAGGCGCAAATAGCGGCAGATTCATCGTGAGTGAGGCTTTGCGCCTGGATTTCCGGTCCACCAGGGTGTTGCGCCTGGGCCTGCGGCCCGCT
>LFLF01000133.1 GCA_001184395.1 Candidatus Paraburkholderia calva
CCGGCGTGACCACCGCGCTATGTGCGAGGCCGCTTTGACTATCGACCCCGATGTGCAACTTCATGCCCCAATACCACTGCTTTCCCTTGCGCGTCTGATGCATCTGAGGGTCGCGTGCCTGCTCCTTGTTCTTGGTCGAGCTGCGGGCGGCGATCAAGGTCGTGTCCACCATGGTGCCGTTGGCAAGCTTCATACCGCTGGCTTGCAGCACTCGCCCCACCTCGGCGAAGAGATTTCCACCAGATCCGCGCCGACGTCCACGGCGCTGCTCGAGACGAATCTCGATCGTGTTCATCGTGTCAAGCAACTCGTCGCGTCGCGTGCGTTTGCGGCAAGTCTCGAACCCCGCACCTTGATCCGCGGCCATCGCCAGCGTCTGCTGCTTCATCGTCGTTTGCCTTTTTCCTTGCACGTGCGCTCTATAACACCTGACAAGCACTAATGGTGGACTTAATCAGCGTTGCCCCTAAAGGGCTTCCAGGGGCTTCCGACTTCAGGGCTTACTTTTCCGGTGCGATCAGCAGGTTGTTCTTCAGCGCCTCGGACTGCGTTGGCGCGGTCGCGCCGGCAGCCATTTCGGCGGTTACGCACTCGTCGGCCAGACGCGATTCGTCCTTGTCGGAGAACAGCATCGCCTTGGTCGGAATCACGATCAGATCCATGCCCGATGCCGAGTCGTGGAAACGATCGGCGCCGGTCGTCGTGTCTTGACGCGGCAATTTGTAATCTTTCTTCGCCCAGTTCACAGTGACGATAGCATCGCCCTTCATGTTACCCTTCAAATAGAAAGCCATGCCGTCCTTGCACGACCACTTCGTCGCGCCTTCCAGGATCGGATTGGTCTTCGTCGCCGCGGCCGCTTCGGCCTTGGGTTTGATGATGCGTCGTGCGGGAGCGGGTCGCTTGGCCTTGGACGCGCTCGAGTTGGTCGTCGTCGCGGCGAAGGCGTCGGCATTGACGAACACGCTCGTGGTTGCCAGCGTGCCGACGATTGCAGCGATCAGAAGTTTATTCATCGATGAAACCTTTTCGAAAACTTGGGTTGAATGGCGATTGCTACGCGGTGTGGAATTCCCTCGCGAATCCCGATCGCGCAGCTCGCTATTTTCGCTTATTTAGTGGCGTGAACTTCAAATTTTCCGGTCCGGTGTAATTTGCGCTCGGCCGGATGATCTTGTTGTCGATGCGCTGCTCGATGATGTGCGATGTGCGCCGCCCAGCCGGAGGTCCGCGAGATAACGAAGAGCGGGGTGAACATGGCCGTGGGCATGCCCATCATGTGATACTAAACACGAAACGGCGCTGAACTAGTCGAGGTTGGGGAACATTTTTTTCACATCCCACATGACCGATTCGAGGCGATCCGCGATGTCGAAGAGCTTGGTGTCGCCCGCTTCCTTCGAGAGCTTCTTCGCGACTTCCTTGATCACCTTGTTGCGCGGGTCAGAGATGGTATAGACCGGATGGCCGAAGCCGATCACGACTTCCTTTTTCTCGACGCGTTGCTTGATGTTGGCTTCCGCTTCGTCGGCGTTCTGATAACGCGACTGGATTTCGAATGCGACTTCGTTCGCGCCGCCGTGCTTCGGGCCGCGCAATGCGCCGATCGCGCTGGTGATTGCGGAATACATGTCCGCGCCCGTGCCCGCGATCATGCGAGCCGTGAACATCGATGCGTTGAATTCGTGCTCGGCGTAGAGATTGAGCGAGACGTGCATCGCATCGACCCACGAGTTTGACGGCTCCTTGCCGTGCAGCATATGCAGGAAGTGGCCGCCGATGGAATCGTCGTCGGTCTCGACTTCGATGCGCTTGCCATTGTGCGAGTAGTGATACCAGTAGAGCAGCATCGAACCGAGCGACGCCATCAACTGGTCGGCAATGTCCTTCGAACCCGGAATGTTATGGTCGTCCTTCTCCGGCAGGATGGTGCCCGAGCACGGAGACGCCGGTGCGCATCACATCCATGGGGTGCGCGGAGGCGGGAATCCACTCCAGCGCGGCCTTCAGATTCGCGGGCAAGCCGCGCAGCGCCTTGAGCTTGGCTTTGTAGGCTTTCAGTTCGGCGCCGGTCGGCAGCTTGCCGTGCACCAGCAGATAGGCGATTTCCTCGAATTCGCTGGTCGTGGCGATATCGAGGATGTCGTAGCCGCGGTAGTGCAGGTCGTTGCCGGTGCGGCCGACCATGCACAGCGCGGTATTGCCCGCCGTCACGCCGGACAGCGTGACCGATTTTTCGGTTTGAAACCGCCGGTGGCGGGTGCTGCGGTCGATGCGGTATCGCTCATTCTCTCGAGTTTCCTGGTCAGCGCTCATGATGCGGCGTTACTTTTCGTGCTGTTTCAAAATGCGCGTGCAGCCTGAACTCGCACGCGCCGTGTCTCTTCCATACCTATGCGACATGCTATGCCGCGCATTCGTTCGGCATGGCGTGTCCGGGCGCCTGTGCGCGGCGCAGGACCGACCAGTAATAGCGGTAACTCGCACGGTCGTGCAGCGTGTCGCCGTGACGCGTCGGTCCCCAGTTCGCGTACTGTGCCGACAGCAGAATCTCGGCGGCGAGCGCGACTTCGTCGTCGCGCGGCGAGAACGCCTCGACGATCGGCTTCACCTGATCCGGATGGATGCTCCACATCCGCGTATAGCCGAATTCGTTGCGGGCGCGCGCGGCATCTTGCGCGACCACGCTCATGTCGCGCACTTCCGTCGAGACGTTGTGCGACGGCGCCTTCCCATGCGCATGACACGCCGCCGCGATCTCCAGCTTCGCGCGCCGCACCAGCGGATGATTGAACTGGCCGGGCGAGCGCATGGCGCAGTCGGGAATCGCGCCATTATGTACGGAGACGAAGTCCATCAAGCCGAAACTCAGCGATTCGACGCCGGGCAGCGCGGCGAGTTCGAACACCTCGGCGAGCGCGCCGTGCGTTTCGATCAGCAGATGGCAGGGAATGGGCTGGGCGATGCCGTATTCGGCGCGCGTCGCTTCGATGAACGCGATCATCTCGGCGGCATCGAATACGCTGCAAATCTTGGGCAGCGTGACGAAGGCGGGCGCATGCTTGGCCTGACGCAGGATGATGCGCACGTCGTCGCGCCACGCGCGATGGTTGAAGTCGTGAATGCGCACGCCCACGCGGCCGAAGCGGTCTTCCTCCCCGCCCACGAATGACGCGACCATTTCGGCGTGCTCGACTTCGCGGCCTACTTGCGCGCCGTCTTCGCAGTCCAGCGTGACGTCGAACACGGGCCCGAGTTGCGCCTGCAGCGCCAGCGACTTGCGGATGAGTTTCTCGCTGCCCGCGTAGTGATCGCAGGGCGGCGGCAGCACGGCCGGCTGGGGTTCGCCGTCAAATAGCACTTCGGCGGGAGTGAGAGCGCGCATCGTCGGCGTGGAATCCGATTTTGGGGATGAAAATTCGGTCTGGCTCAATGCTTCCGACTCGGTCGCGCTCGAAGTCGTTCAGGCGGATGTTCAAGCGCGTCCGAATCAGGCGCGAACGCGCGGTAGCGTTCGCGCCGGCGGAAAGCCCGCAGGCCTTCCGCAGAGATAACGATGCTTACTTGCCCAGCAGATGCGAAACGCCGTCGCGTTCTTCGAGCAGTTCGTTCAGCGTGCCGTCCATCTTCTCACGCGAGAACGCGTCGATTTCCAGGCCTTCGACGCGCTTGTACTCGCCGTTTTCGCAGGTGACGGGCACGCCGTAGATGATGTCTTCCGGAATGCCGTATGAGCCGTCCGACGGGATGCCCATGGTGACCCACTTGCCGTTGGTGCCGAGCACCCAGTCACGCACGTGATCGATCGCAGCGTTGGCCGCCGATGCCGCCGACGACAGGCCGCGCGCTTCGATGATCGCCGCGCCGCGCTTGCCGACCGTCGGGATGAACGTGTTGCGGTTCCACTCATCGTCGCTGATGAGCTTGGTCAGGTTTTTGCCGCCGGCCGTCGCGAAACGGAAGTCCGGGTACATGGTCGGCGAGTGGTTGCCCCACACGGCCAGCTTCTCGATCGACGCGACCGGCTTGCTCGACTTGGCGGCCAGTTGCGACAGCGCGCGGTTGTGGTCCAGACGCAGCATGGCGGTGAAGTTCTTCTTTGGCAGATTCGGCGCCGACTTCATCGCGATGTAGGCGTTCGTGTTGGCCGGGTTGCCGACCACCAGCACCTTGACGTCGCGGCTCGCCACGTCGTTCAGCGCCTTGCCCTGCACCGTGAGGATTTCGGCGTTGGCCGACAGCAGGTCCTTGCGCTCCATGCCCTTCGAGCGCGGACGCGCACCGACCAGCAGCGCGACGTCGGCATCCTTGAAGGCGACCTTGGGGTCGTCCGTCACGACCACGCCTTCGAGCAGCGGGAATGCGCAATCTTCCAGTTCCATCACGACGCCCTTGACCGCGCCTTGCGCTTGCGGCAGGTCGAGCAGTTGAAGAATCACGGGCTGGTCTTTGCCGAACAGATCGCCGTTGGCGATACGGAATAGCAGCGAGTAGCCGATTTGACCTGCGGCGCCGGTAACGGCAACGCGCTTTGCGGACTTAGCCATTGATAACTTTCCTGGACGGTGCGTGGAACACTCGGTAAAACCCCATTTTATGCCCGATACGCGAAGCGTTGATAGAGATATGCCAGCCGGACCGCGTGCGAACGCCCCGAAGCGCCGCCGCAAGCGGGCTTGCGACGTGAGGATTCGCGTGGCGGGTCACCAGCGCGGCTCGATTATCATGCCGGGAATCTTTTTCGAGCGGAAGTATGCAGGAAGTTCCGGAAGGGACGCGGAATTCGCTCGCGTAAAACGGTAAGCGCCCGAGACGAGATTGCGCTAGACGTTGCGAGGCGGAGGGCAGGCAGCGGCGCGCGAATCGAATGGCCGATCGGCGTAAGGCGAAGCGAAAGGGCGTGCCTGGCGGTTGCATGCGCGGCCTGTGACCTGCTGCCTGCCAGCGGCGCGATTCAGTGAGCGGCGCGATTCAGTGCGAAAAACGCAGGGAAAACACGCCGGCTGGCAAATGTTCCGGCCGTGCAGTGACCCGCAAACCCTTGCTCGGCAAGGAGTGCCTCGGACTCCGAGGTAATGTCAACACTATCCTATCTTATATCTTATAAGACATAAATAAGACATAAGAATATAAAGACATAAGAATCTGCCAGGAAAAATCTGGACGCACAGTGAACCTTTGTGCTGAAATGCGCGGCATGAATCCCAACCCGGCGAGCACGACGAATACCGACGGCGGCGCACCTGTGGCTGAGCCGGCGGGCGCGCCATCGCCGACGTTCAGCCCGCTCTATCGGCAAATCAAGGCGCTCATCACGCAGGGCCTCGAATCGGGTGAATGGAAACCCGGCGAGATCATCCCGAGCGAGGTCGAACTGGCCGCTCGCTACAAGGTGAGTCAGGGCACTGTCCGCAAGGCGATCGACGAACTTGTCGCCGACAATCTTCTCGTGCGCCGTCGGGGTAAAAGCACGTTCGTTGCTACGCATAGCGAAGACCGCGTGCAGTTCCGCTTTCTGCGCCTGCTTTCCGATGACGGCGACGTTCATCCTCACGTCAACCGCCTGCTCGAATGCAGGCGCCTGCGCGCACCGGCCGAGATCGCGCGTCAGCTCGATCTGAAGCCTGCCGACCCCGTCGTTCTTATCAAGCGTTTATTGTAGTTTGATGGCGTGACCACCGTCTCCGACGAAATCTGGCTCCCCGGCGCGGTGTTTCGCGGGCTGACGGCCGAGCGTCTCGCGGACTACAAAGGCCCGCTCTACGCGATGTTCGAGACCGAGTTCGGCACGCGCATGATTCGCGCATCGGAGAAGATCCGTGCGGTCGCCGCCGATGAAAACGTCGCGCAGTTGCTCGACGTGGCGCAGGGGTTTCCGCTTCTGTCGGTCGAGCGCGTGTCGTACACCTACGGAGATCGCCCCGTCGAAGTCCAGCGCGGTTGGTACGTGACGACCGGCTACTACTATCAGAACGACTTGAGTTGAGCGAATGGAGGAAGGGTCTGTCGGACATCGGCCGACGATATTCGCCAGGCGCGCAGGTACGTGATTTTAGCGAGGAAAACAATAGTGTCTTCTGCGGAGTTTCGCTGCAGCGCGAAATGAAAAGGCGCTAAAATGACAGATTAGTGTTATTAGGGGTCTAGCATGGCTGAAGCCGTAAAAAAAACAAGGCCCGAGTACCGGAACATCGGGATCGGCCAACTTGCGCAATACCGCTTGCCGCTAGCAGGGAAGGTGTCGATCCTGCATCGAGTCAGTGGCCTGCTGCTGTTCGTGTGTCTGCCGTTCATCCTGTATTTGCTCGATCAGAGCCTGACCTCGGAGCTGAGCTTCGAGGCGTTCAAGGGTTTTCTGGCCAACCCCATCGTCAAGATCGTCACGCTCGTGTTGTCGTGGGCGTATCTGCATCATTTCTGCGCGGGTATTCGTTTTCTGTTGCTCGACACGCACGTCGCGGTGAACAAGGAATGCGGCAAGCAGACCGCGCTCATCGTGTTGATCGTGTCGCTGCTGCTCACGCTGGCAATGGTGCTCAAGCTGTTCGGCGTGTTCTAAAGGAATCGATAAAACATGGCTACCCATAACCGAGTCGGCCCCAAGCGCCTGGTCGTCGGCGCTCACTATGGGTTGCGCGACTGGCTCGCGCAACGCATCACCGCAGTCGCGATGGCGGTCTATACCGTCGTGCTGCTCGTGCTGTTTTTCGGCGCGCATAACTTCTCCTACGAAGGCTGGGCCGGCATCTTCGCGATGCACTGGATGAAGCTTGCCACCTTCGTCGTGCTGCTGTGCCTGTTCTTCCACGTATGGGTCGGCATCCGCGATATCTGGATGGACTACGTGAAGCCCATGGGCGTGCGCCTGCTGCTGCAAGTGCTCACGATCCTCTGGCTGCTCGGTTGCGCCGGCTACGCCGCACAGATTCTCTGGAGAGTTTAAAAGAACATGGCTGCAATCAAGACATCCCTGCAGCGTCGGCGTTTCGACGTGGTCATCGTCGGCGCGGGCGGCTCGGGCATGCGCGCGTCGCTGCAACTCGCGCGCGCGGGCCTTTCCGTCGCCGTGCTCTCCAAGGTGTTCCCCACGCGTTCGCATACGGTGGCCGCGCAAGGCGGCATCGGCGCATCGCTCGGCAACATGAGCGAAGACAACTGGCACTACCACTTCTACGACACGATCAAGGGCTCCGACTGGTTCGGCGACCAGGACGCGATCGAATTCATGTGCCGGGAAGCCCCGAACGCCGTCTACGAACTCGAACACATGGGCATGCCGTTCGACCGTAACGCGGACGGCACCATCTATCAGCGCCCGTTCGGCGGCCACACGGTCAACTACGGCGAGAAGCCGGTGCAACGCGCGTGCGCCGCGGCCGACCGTACCGGTCACGCGCTGCTGCACACGCTGTATCAGCAGAACGTCGCCGCCAAGACGCACTTTTTCGTCGAATGGATGGCGCTGGACCTGATCCGCGACGCCGCCGGCGACGTGCTCGGCGTCACCGCGCTCGAGATGGAAACGGGCGAGGTCTATATCCTCGAAGGCAAGACTACGCTGTTTGCCACGGGCGGCGCGGGGCGCATCCTCGCGGCATCGACCAATGCGTTCATCAATACGGGCGACGGTCTCGGCATGGCGGCGCGCTCGGGCATCGCGCTGCAGGACATGGAGTTCTGGCAGTTCCACCCGACCGGTGTAGCAGGCGTGGGCGTGCTGATCACCGAAGGCGTGCGTGGCGAAGGCGGTATTCTGCGCAACTCGGACGGCGAGCGCTTCATGGAGCGTTACGCGCCGACGCTGAAGGATCTTGCACCGCGTGACTTCGTCTCGCGTTCGATGGATCAGGAAATCAAGGAAGGCCGTGGCGTGGGTCCGAACAAGGATCACGTGCTGCTGGACCTGTCGCACATCGGCGCCGAGACGATCATTAAGCGTCTGCCGTCGATCCGCGAGATCGCGCTGAAGTTCGCTAACGTCGATTGCATCAAGGAGCCGATTCCGGTGGTGCCGACCATCCACTATCAGATGGGTGGCATTCCGACGAATATGCACGGTCAGGTGGTCGGTACGTCCAAGGGCTACAACGATCTGGTCAACGGTTTCTATGCTGTGGGCGAATGCTCGTGCGTATCGGTGCACGGCGCGAACCGTCTGGGCACGAACTCGCTGCTGGACCTCGTGGTGTTCGGTCGCACGGCGGGCAATCACATCATCAAGCATGCGACGGAAATGAAGGAGCACAAGCCCCTTCCGGCGGATGCCGCGGATTTCGCGCTGGAACGGCTCGCGGTGCTGGAGAAGTCGACCTCGGGCGAATACACGCAGAACATCGCCAACGACATTCGCGCGACGATGCAGGCGCACGCGGGCGTGTTCCGCACGGCCAAGCTGCTCGAAGAGGGCGTCGGCAAAATCGGCGAATTAGCCGAGCGCGTGAAGCATGTGCATCTGAAAGACAAATCGAAGGTGTTCAACACCGCGAAGGTCGAAGCACTCGAGTTGGCGAATCTGATCGAAGTGGCGCGCGCGACGATGGTGTCGGCCGAAGCACGCAAGGAAAGCCGTGGCGCGCACGCGCACAGCGATTACGAGCATCGTGATGACGAGAACTGGATGCGCCACACGCTGTGGTTCAGCGAGGGCGATCGCCTCGACTACAAGCCGGTGCAGATGAAGCCGCTGACGGTCGAATCGGTGCCGCCGAAGGCACGGACCTTCTAAGGCACGGAACGAGAGAATCGAAATGGCAAAGAGAACTTTTGAAGTCTACCGCTACGATCCCGACAAGGACGCGGCGCCGCGCCTGCAGACGTACGAGCTGGAACTGAAGCACGAGCGCATGCTGCTGGACGCGCTGGTCAAGCTCAAGGAAGTGGACGAGACCTTGTCGTTCCGCCGTTCGTGCCGCGAGGGCGTGTGCGGGTCGGATGCGATGAACATCAATGGCAAGAACGGTCTGGCGTGTCTGACAAACCTGAACGAGTTGCCGCAGAAGATCGTGCTGCGTCCGCTGCCCGGTCTGCCGGTGGTGCGTGACCTGATCTGCGACTTCACGCAATTTTTTAATCAGTATCATTCGATCAAGCCGTACCTGATCAACGATACGCCGCCGCCGGAGAGGGAGCGTCTGCAGTCGCCGGTGGAGCGCGACGAACTCGACGGCCTGTATGAGTGCATTCTTTGCGCGAGCTGCTCGACGTCATGTCCGAGCTTCTGGTGGAATCCAGACAAGTTCGTGGGCCCGGCGGGCTTGCTGCAGGCGTATCGCTTTATCGCGGACAGCCGCGACGAAGCGACCGGTGAGCGTCTGGACAATCTTGAAGACCCGTATCGTTTGTTCCGTTGCCACACGATCATGAATTGCGTCGACGTGTGCCCGAAGGGCCTCAATCCGACCAAGGCGATCGGCAAGATCAAGGAATTGATGGTGCGGCGCGCGGTCTGATAGGGACAATGTCATGGTCGATCAACACAGCGACGAATCGCATCAGTCCGATCCTTTGCGCCGTACCCGCCTTCGCTGGCGCGCCCGGCGCGGTCTGCTGGAAAACGATTTGATTTTCGAAAGTTTCTTCAGCAAATATGAAGAACAGCTCAGCGATGCCGACGTGGCCGCCCTGACCTGCCTGCTGGAGTTGAGCGACAACGAACTGATGGACCTGCTGCTCGCGCGCACCGAACCGGAGGGCGATCTCGCCACGCCGGACGTTGCGCGCCTGCTGCAGATGCTGCGTACCGTGTGATTTCGGCAGAAATCCCTGGAGTTTTGCAAAATAGGCAGGTCTGCACTGAGTGCTTAACTCAGGCTTCACGACAGACCGGCTAAATAACAGGCCGGACAAGAAACCCCGGCCACCAGTACAGGCCTTTGCCAGCACAGCTTCCGTCGTGCAAATTATCGAAACCTGTATCCATACCTTCGATTGAGGATGTGCTATGACCCCGTCAGACGTTAAAGCCACGCTATCGTTCAGCGACAACTCGCCGAGCGTCGAAATGCCGATCTACAAGGGCACGATGGGCCCGGACGTGATCGACATCCGCAAGCTGTACGGTCAGACCGGCAAGTTCACGTATGACCCGGGCTTCATGTCGACGGCGTCGTGCAATTCCGCTATCACCTATATCGATGGCGACAAGGGCGAACTGCTGTACCGCGGTTACCCGATTGAGCAACTCGCGGTGAACGCCGACTTCCTCGAAACCTGCTATCTGCTGCTGAAGGGCGAACTGCCGACCGAAGCGCAGAACAAGGAATTCGTCGATCTCGTCACGCGTCACACGATGGTGCACGAACAGATGCACTTCTTCTTCCGTGGCTTCCGTCGCGATGCGCATCCCATGGCGGTTCTCACGGCTGCGGTCGGCGCGCTGTCGGCGTTCTATCACGACTCGCTGAATATCAACGATGCGCGTCATCGTGAAGTGTCGGCCATTCGCATGATCGCCAAGCTGCCGACGTTGGTCGCCATGGCCTACAAGTTCAGCATCGGCCAGCCGTTCGTGTATCCGAAGAACGAATTGTCGTACAGCGCGAACTTCATGTACATGATGTTCTCGAACCCGTGCGAAGAGTACAAGGTCAACGACGTGCTGGTGCGCGCCCTCGATCGTATCCTCATCCTGCACGCGGACCACGAGCAGAACGCGTCGACTTCCACGGTGCGTCTGGCGGGTTCGTCGGGTGCGAATCCGTTTGCGTGTATCGCGGCCGGCATCGCTTGTCTGTGGGGCCCGGCGCACGGCGGCGCGAACGAAGCCGCGCTGAACATGCTGGAAGAGATCGGCTCGGTCGACAACATCCCCGAGTTCATCAAGCAGGTGAAGGACAAGAACTCCGGCGTGAAGTTGATGGGCTTCGGTCACCGTGTCTATAAGAACTACGATCCGCGCGCCAAGCTGATGCGCGAAACCTGCCACGAAGTGCTGAACGAACTGGGCCTGCACGACGACCCGTTGTTCAAGCTCGCGATGGAACTGGAAAAGATCGCGCTGGAAGACGAATACTTCGTATCGCGCAAGCTGTACCCGAACGTCGACTTCTACTCGGGTATCGTGCAGCGCGCGCTGTGTATTCCGACGTCGATATTCACATGTATCTTCGCGATGGCGCGTACCGTGGGCTGGATCGCGCAGTGGAACGAGATGATTGTTGATCCTGAACAAAAGATCGGCCGTCCGCGTCAGTTGTTCATCGGCCAGACGCCGCGTGAAGCGAAGTCGATCTCGAAGTGGTAAGTCGAAAAAGCGTTAAGGCAACGCTGATTAAGTCCACCGCTTGTGCTTGTCAGGTGTTATAGAGCGCACGTGCAAGGAGAAAGGCAAACGACGATGAAGCAGCAGACGCTGGCGATGGCCGCGGATCAAGGTGCGGGGTTCGAGATTTGCCGCAAACGCACGCGACGCGACGAGTTGCTTGACACGATGAACACGATCGAGATT
>LFLF01000134.1 GCA_001184395.1 Candidatus Paraburkholderia calva
CTTCTGTCCTGACAACCTCGCTGCACTGAAGTACACCGCTCGCAATATGCTCAAGAGCGGGCAGAAACGCAAATCAATCATCGCCGCATGTTGGAAACAAGCCGAGCTGTGGTGATGTCATGACTTACGTAAGTATCAATAACCTCACCGCGCCGACAATGCGTTCTTCCGAGAGCTTCGCGCTCACGACCTTGAGCGCCATGTGCGATGTGACGCGCGAAGTCATGTGACGCGCGAAGTCCATAGCTCGTCGAGCACGTTGATCGCAGTACGTGCCGCCGTAGTCGAGCTGCCGCGCGAACCAGCCCATCTCGTCGCTCTCTTCCATGCCAGCCATATGAAGCGACGTTTTGTTGACGGGCGCGAACATCATCGCGTGGGTGCTGCGCTTGTTCTGCGTGAGCGACAGCGCGTGTTTGGACGCTTCGAGGCTATATCGTCTGCCGCATTCCGTCGATATGGCGCGTTCATACGGCGCATCGTCACCGATACTGATATCGATGAGCGCGGGAACGTTGGTGTCGCGTTTCGCATCGGCTTCGTTGCCGATGACCGTGTAATCAAAGCGCTGCCCGGTGATCTCCATGCCGTGCTCGAGTTCGCGCCGGTCGCCGATGATCAGCAGATCGGAGATCGGCGCGCGCACGATTGTCGGGGTGCACGCTCAGACGCGCGATGAGTTCGGGACCGATGTCGGCGGGATCGCCGAGCAGAACCGCGATGCGGGGTTTCATGTCGTGAGTACCTCGTGTGTTCGAAGTTCAGCTCGTCTGGCGCAGATTGATTGCGAGCGAACCGAAGATATATACCAGCGCGCAGACGCTGTAGAAATGCAGCACCGCCTCGAACGAACCGGTGCGCTGAAGAATGAAGCCGATGATGAGTGGAATCGAAATGCCGCCGATGCTGCCCGCGCAATTCATGCACGCGCCGAGCAGGCCGACGCACTCTGGCGTCGCGAGCAGCGAAGGCAGGCTCCAGTAGAGACTGCCCCACAACAGCACGAACGATGCCGCGCAGAGTCGAGACCTTGTCGGAAGAAGCGCTTGCAATCGTCGCGCGGCCGGATCATCCGGCGCTGTCGATGCGGGCAGGCCGAGGCTCGCAGAACTGGCGAAGCTCACGTAGATCGTACAGCCGTATCCTAGCCCGATGCGCGAGGTCATCGATCAGACCTTCCGCGAATCGCGCGTGATGCCGCCGATCAGTACGGTGGAAACTTTGTCGATTCTTACCACACTGTCATTGCTGCGCGATTCGGACATGCTGGCGGTATTGCCGGTGTCGGTGACGGACTACTACGCGGCGCTCGGCAAGATTGCAGCGCTGAGCACGCCCTGCGCGGCAGGCTTGCGCCGTATGGACTGATCTTGCGGAAGAACCGGCCTATCAGCTCAGCAACGCAGTTGGTGATCGAGGCGATACGGGGAGGGTGACGTGCCGGTGCCTCCGCCTCAATGGCGTTGCGGAGCCAGCTTCAATGCGGGATCGGCCGATGCCTCTACATCCTACTCCAGCCGAATATCCGGCCGCATGAAAAACGTCATCACGATGCCCAGCGCCAAAAGCCCGAGCGATCCCGCGAACGGCAGGGTCCAGCTTCCCATGCGGTCCACGACGAATCTGAACACGATCGGCGAGAAGATGCCCGCGATCGCGGAGCCGGCATTCACGAGCCCGCTCGCGCTGCCCACGTGTTTCGGCGTGGTGTCCATTGGCACCGCCCAGATCGGTCCGATCGTCATTTCGAGGAAGAAGAACGATAGGCTCATCGAGGCGGCCATTACCGGCAGCGATTTCACGACCAGCATCAGCGCGAGAAACAGCAGCGCACCCAGAAACGGATGATGATCATGTTGCGCCGCGCGGCCACCACGTCGCCTGTGCGCTTCAGAATGCGGTCCGACAGCATGCCGCCCGCCGTGTTGCCGACCACGCCCGACAAAAACACGCCTGCCGAAAACAGCGCCGAACTCTTCAGATCGAGACAGCGTCCATGCATGAAGAAAGTCGGCAGTCACGTGAAGAACAACCAACCGGTCCAGCCTTAGCAGAAGCAGACCATCATCGTCGGCGCGATGCGTTTGACGAGGCGGCTCCACGGCGTCGGCTCGCGCGTGGTCTCGGCAAAAGCGCGCGTTTCCGGCGGCAAGCCCGCCACTTCCTCCGCCCTGATATGCGGATGCTTGCGCGGATCGTTCCTGAAGTACCACGCATACACGAGCACCCACACGGCGGTCAGCGGCGGCGTGAGCGCATTGCCCAGCCGCGAGAAGGAATGCGTGAGCCCCTGCACGAAGCCACGCTTGTTCGATGGATACCAGTTCACCAGCGCGCGCCGGCGCTGGCAGTGCCGCGCCTTCGCCCACGCCCAGCAGCATGCGCGCGCAGAACAACGACACGACACCGCCTGCGAAACCCGTTGCGACCGTCGCGACGATCCAGATCGAGGCGCACAGCGCAAGCGTCGTCTTGGCGGCGCCCATGCGATCGCTGAATCATCCGGCGATCACCTGGCAAATCGCGTAAGTCCACGCGAACGCGCCGAACACGAGGCCGACGTCGGTATTGGAGAGATGCAGATCGTTGCGTATCAGCCCCGCGGCTGCGGACAAATTCCCGCGATCCAGATACATGATGAACGACATCGCGCACATGAGCGCGAGAACCGACCGGGTGACTTTCGGGCGATGGGGCATGACGGTGTCTCCTCCCAAGCTTTTGCGCCGCGTGCTCGCATCGGCTGGCGCACTTTTATCGAGGATGGACCGGGGGTGGTCCGACGCTCCGCAGTCTGGAGAAAAGACCGATAGCCGTCTATTGAATTCGCCTTATGGGGTGATTACCTGCGGTTATCTCATGTCGATAAGAGCACGCAGCCCGCTGCGATCGGCATGGCGCCGATCGTCCGCTCCGCGCCCGGAAACACGTGTTCGCATGTGATGGCCGCCGTCACGAACGCCGTCGAACGCAGGTCCATCACGCCGAAGACGAACAACGCGGCGGTAAGCAGCGCGAGCACGACACGCAATGCATGCCGTGCCGCAACGCAGCAACACCCGGCACACGCATGCGGCAACACGCAAGCCGCCATGCTTTCCAGCGGCTGAATTGCAACATGCCGGCGGTGATGACGACGCATGCGCCCGCCATTGGCACGCAGTGCGCCATCGATTGCACGCGCAGCAGCAAGGCGGCGCACATCACGCCTGTTACATAAGTGCCGATGCCGAACGCGATCCACACGCTCATATATCCGATACTCATCGCCACGCCGCGCGCGATGCTTCGGCCGCGTAAGTGCGGCGCAAAGGACGGCAGCATCATCGCCGTCATCATCGCGATCCACATGCCGATGAACGCCGCCGCCGCGCGCAGCCAGGTCTTGCCGCACTCGCGCGTCCACATCGGCGACCAGGGTCCAGCCGCCGGGTATCGGAAGGTCGTGCATCGGGAGCATCGAGTGCGATGCGGCGATGGTAACGGCCACGCTCGCCGCGAACACCAGCGTTGCGGCGATGAGAAAGCGGCGCGTCGTCGACGGGAGTGGTAAGTGTGGCGGGAAACGATGCAAGGACCTGAATGGACTCGCTGATTACCGCGGCGGCGAGAGCGCTTGCAGCGGGTGAACCGCTCAATCGCGTCGCGCTGCGTGACGATGCGCCCGCGCTCGCATGTGCGGTATCGCGATGGCGCAACTCGGTGACTTCGATCGCGCCAAGGCTCTCATAAAAAGCGCCGCGCGCGGCTTCGGCGCGAAGCAGGCGGTGGCGCGTGCGCGCTGTATCGTCGCGCAGGCGGAAATCGCGCTGGCCTCGCGCGATCTCGCGTGACCGCAGAAAGCGCTCGATCACGCGCGCGAAACGCTCGACGCGCACGGCGATCACGTCAACGCCGTGCATGCACGCGCGCTCGACGTGCGGCTGCTCGCGTTCATCGGCCATCTCGACGATGCCGAACGCTTGCTCGCCACTCTCGATGCCGCCGCATTGCCGCCCGCATCGCAGGCAGTCCAGGCGCTGATCGAAGTGGGCATCGCGATGCGCGGCCTGCGCACGCAACCCGCGCACACGGCGGAGATGGCGCGGCGCTCGGGCATCGGTGTGCTGATGGCGGAAGTGGAACAGGCGGTGGAACTGCTGCGCGCACCGGCCGCGCGTCTCGTCGCGCGCTGCTGCTCGACGATGTCCAAGCGCTGTTCGGCTCCGCCACGTTCGTCGTCGATGCCTGCCGCAACGGCGTGCGCGTACGCGATGCGATCGTGCCGCTCGCCACGCGTCCGGTGCTGTTCGCGCTCGCACGCATGCTCGGCGAGGCATGGCCCGGCGATGCGTCGCGCGAGGCGTTGATCGCCGGGGCGTTTCGCATCCGGCATGCGGACGATACGCATCGCGCGCGGCTGTGCGTCGAGCTGGAGCGGCTACGCATGGTGTTGCGTCCACTCGCCGAGATCAACGCGACCGAACGCGGCTTCGCGCTCGTGCCGTGTCGCGCGAAGGAAGTCGCGGTGCTCGTGCGTCCCGTGGAGGGCGACTATGCGCTGCTGCTCGCATTTTTGTCAGATGGACAGGCGTGGTCCAGCTCTGCTCTCGCACTCGCGTTGAACGCGAGTCAGCGCACCGTGCGGCGCGCGCTGGATACGCTTGCATCGGAGAACAAGGTGCAATCGATCGGACGCCGCCGATGCCCTGCTTCGCGAACGCGCTGTTGCTATCCGCGACGCTCACCAGTGACTGAAACACGTTTTACGACGCTGTTGTTACTCCCGCGCATGGCGTTGCATGAGTAGCATGAACGCACCATCGACACTCCAGCGAGGACGCAAACATGAAACGCGCAAAGGCCGAAATCATCTGCGAATACGGGCCGTTTGCGGATATCGATGGTGTTCACGGCGTGACCTGGGACGGCGTTCGAGTCTGGTTCGCCTCCGGTAATTCGCTCAATGCGCTCGACCCGGAAACCGGCGAGCGTCCGCGCAAGCTGAACGTTGCCGCTCACGCGGGTACGGCATTCGACGGCGCGCATCTGTATCAGATCGCCGAGGACCGCATTCAGAAGATCGATCCGCAGACCGGCCGCGTACTCTCGACCATTCCCGCACCCCGCGGCAGCGCGGATTCCGGGCTCGCCTAGGTGGAAGGCACGCTATGGTCGGGCAGTATCAGGCGCGCAAGATCCATCAGGTCGATCCGCAGAACGGCGCGGTTCTGCACACCATCGAGTCGAACCGCTTCGTGACCGGCGTGACGTGGGTCATGGCGAATTGTGGCACGCGACCTGAGAAGGCCCAGGCGTGTCCTGGACTCGAATCGGACGGACAGGAGCGATTTTTTGCGGCGGCGGCCGCACGGGCAAGATTCGCGCGGTGCGCAGGCCGGCGCGCAAGGCATCGAAGAGCGAGTAATCCGAAACGACAATGCAAGACGCTTGCCAAGCAACTTCCATCGCGCGAAGCGGAAACGCCCCTGAAAAAGGCGCCGAATCGCACGCCACGTTGTCATCCGTTCATGTGCCCCTCGCGTTCTGATATGCCGAGGGGGCGTTTCGTTTCGTGCGTAATGTTTGCGAACCGTGGTGGATCGTAGCGGACCGGGCGTGCGGCTTGCTTCGCATGCGGCCAATCGCACGCGCGGCCCCACGCATCCACGCGCACCGGGCGCGGCGCGCTTCCTTTGTGCATCGCCGACATGGCAAGGTGTTCATATGACGAGAACGATGCCGTCTCGCGCCGTTTCGCGATAGCCTTTAAGCTGTCGGCCAAAACCTGTGTGCGAGCCGCGTAGCCGAGCACGCTAATTCCAAGGGAACCGCTTTGACTTCCACTGTCTCCGATCATCTGCAACTCGATTCATGGACCGGCGAAACCGCCCAGGCCATTCGTCAGTTCGATTGGAGCGATACGCCGCTCGGCGCCATCGACGACTGGCCGCAGCATTTGCGCTCCGTCGTGCAGGTGATGCTGCGCAACGTCCTGCCGATGGCGGTGTTATGGGGCGAAGAGGGCACGCTGCTCTATAACGATGCGTACGCGAAATTTTCGGGCACGCGGCATCCGTCGATACTCGGCATGTCGATCATCGATGCGTGGCCCGAGGCTGCCGAATTCAATCGCAATGTCGTCGATGCCGGGTTGCGCGGCGAATCGCTGTCGTATCGCGACATCTCGTTTTCGCTCGCGCGCAACGGCGAGCCGTCCGAAGTGTGGCTCGATCTGCACTATAGCCCGGTGGCATCGAACGAAGGCGTGCCGGTCGGCACGCTCGCCATCGTCGTGGAGACGACCGAGCGCGTGCTGCTCGAACGCAACCGCGCGGTGGCGGAGGCGGCCTTCCGCGAGGCCAGCGAACGCCTGCAACTCGCGCTCAACTCGGGCGCGGTGCGCGGTACCTTCGTGTGGGAAATCCACGAGAACCGCGTGAACGGCGACGAGCGTTTCGCGCGCACGTTCTCCTTCTCGCGCGAGGACGCCGAGCGCGGCTTTCCGATCGAACGCGCGCTGAGCGTCATTCATCCCGCCGACTGCGCACGCGTGACGGCGCTGATCACGCGCACGGTGCGTGACGGCTCGCCGTATCGCGCGGAATACCGGGTCGGCTCGGAGGCCGAAGGCTGGACCTGGATCGCCGCGTCGGGCCGCTGCGAATACGACGCCGACGGCCATCCCCGGCGTTTCCCCGGCGTGATCGTCGATATTCACGACCGCAAGATCGCCGAGGAAAGCCTCAAGGAGATGAGGCGCAGTCTCGAGGACAAGGTTTCGGAAGCGGTGGCGGCGCGCGTCGCGGTGGAAGCGCAACTGCGCCAGAGCCTCAAGATGGAAGCGCTCGGCGCGATGACCGGCGGCGTCGCGCACGATTTCAACAACACGCTGCAGGCCATCAGCGGTAACCTGCAATTGCTGCAGTACCTCCCGCCCGATGACGCCCGCGTGCCGACGCGCGTGCAGGCCGCACTCGAGGCGGTGCAGCGCGGCGCTAAGCTCGCATCGCAACTGCTGTCGTTCGCGCGCCGCCAGCTGCAGTCGCCTGTCGTGATCAACCCGCGCCGCCTGTTCGACGAACTGCGCGAACTGTTGCAGCATGCGGTGGGTTCCAGCGTGACGATTGCGACGCTCCTGCCGGAGCATCCGTGGAATTTCTGCGTGGACCGCAATCAACTGGAAAACGCGCTGCTCAATCTCGCGATCAACGCCCGCGACGCGATTCGCGGCGAGGGCAAGTTCACGCTCGCCTGCTCCAACGAAACGCTCGACGACGCGGCCTGCGAAGGCAAAGACCTGCGCCCCGGCGAATACGTGCGCCTGACCGCGTCCGACACCGGTTCCGGCATGACGCCCGACGTGCTCGAACGTGCGTTCGAACCATTCTTCACGACCAAGCCGGACGGCCACGGCACCGGTCTCGGGTTGTCGATGGTGTTCGGCTTCGTCAAGCAGTCGGGCGGCCACATCGCGGTGTCGAGCACGGTCGATGTCGGCACGACCGTGGAGATATTGTTCCCTCATTCGAGCGATCACGAATCCGCGCCCGCCGAGGCGCTGACCATGACCGCGCTGACAGGCAACGCTACTGTGCTCGTGGTGGACGACGATCCCGCCGTGCTCGCCTCGACCGTCGCGATTCTGGAGACGATGTACTTCGCGGTGCTCAAGGCTGCCGACGGCGACGCGGCGCTGAGCATGCTGGAAAGCGGCGTCGGTGTGGATTTGATCCTGACTGACGTCGTGATGCCCGGCAAGGTGAAATGTGCCGATCTCGCCGAGTGGGCATTCGCGCAAGCACGGCCCGTGCCGGTGATCTACGCATCCGGCTACACGCGTGACATCCTCTCGCGCGACGGCGTGCTGAGGCCGAACGTCACGCTGCTCAACAAGCCGTATCGCGCCGAAATGCTCGCCAAGGAAATCGCGAACGCCCTGCAGCGCGGCGCTCAGGGCTTCCTGCCTGATATGTAATTATTGCTGAAAAGATGCTTTTATAGAGCATCAATCTAAAGAATTTGCTGATAGCACCGACAAATAGCTCAAGGGTCCAATATTTGATCAACGATAAATAAGGTTAATGCGGTGCAGGGAAGAGCGAGCAATTTTCTCGGACACGTGAGCGACACGGTCGCCAAGCGGTTGCCATACATCGAGTGGGCAGTTCGCCTGGACCGTTTCGGTCTGGCGTTCTTCGCGGTAGTGGCAATGGCGGTGGCCTCGCTGTTCATGCTGTCGCCGCCCTTCAGCAACATGCTGGCGATGGGCGCGGCCGCCGCGATGGCGCGTTCATCTATCAGGGGCAGCAGGCGCGCCGCAAGGTTTTCGCGGCGAATCAGCTTTCGCACGGTCCGCTGTCGATCGCCGAGGACTGCATCAAGCTGCTCGGATCTCGAAGGCTGCATTATTTACGTGTCGGAGGTGGGGCGCAGCCTGATCGAGGCGAAATGCGTCGACGATCTGGTCGGTATCGACTGGCTCGGGTTTGTGGACGGCGCCGATGCGCGCATCCCGTTCGACCAAGCGCTCGACGGCGAATCCACGCACTTCTCGGGTGCCTGCCATACTTTCGGCGGCGCGTTCAAGTGGTGGACGTCGAGCTTCGCGCCGGTCTACGGCGAGCACGGCAAGGTCACGGCAGTGCTGTGCCAGTCGCGCGACATCACGGCGGAAGTGAATCTCATCGACAAACTGCGCGGCAATGCGCGTGTGCAAAAAGACATGGAAGACCATGTCGATGCCGTGTTCTGGACCGCCAGCGCCGATTTCCGCGAACTGCTGCATGTGAGTTGGGCGTTCTAGCGCATGTGGGAAATGCCCAAGTCCGCGCTCGAAGAAAACGAGAAGGCGTGGACGCAGCGCGTGCACACCGAGGACATGCCGGCCTTGCGCGGCAAGACGCGCACCGCCGTCAATACCGGCGTGCCGACGCAGAGTTACTTCCACCTCGCGCTGCCGGACGACCGCACGCGCTGGGTGCCCGCGGATATTTACCCGGTGATCGAAAACGGCGCGGTGTCGCGCGTGGTGACGTATGCGTCGATGCAACCGAGGAACGCATGCGGCTCGCCGAGTTGCACCGGCTCGCAAACATCAACAGTCTGACTGGCCTGCACAACCGCAACGCGATGACGGAAGCGATCGTCGAGCGCTGCGCGTCGGGCAAGCAGCTCGCGTACCTGTTCGTCGATATCGACCGCTTCAAGGCCATCAACGATTCCGCCGGCCATACGGCGGGCGATACCGTGCTCAAGGCGATCGCCGAGCGCATTCGCGCCGCGCTGCCGGATAGCGCCATCGTCGCGCGTCCGGGCGGCGACGAGTTCACCATCGTGCTGCCGGGCGTGTTCGATCAGGAGCGTATCGAACGCGCGTGCCGCCGCATTTCGCTGGCATGCCATCGGCCGATCAAGATCGGCTGTAAGAGCGTGACGATGTCGTGTTCGATCGGCGTCGCGCTGTTTCCGGAGCACGGACGCACGCCCGAGGAACTGTTCACCAGTGCCGACATGGCCATGTATGCCGCCAAGCGCACGGGCCGCAACACGTTCCACGTGTTCGGCGAGCGCGAGAAGGACGATCTCGGGCGCGTGCAATTCGAAGCACAATTGCACGACGCGATCCGCGACGATCAGTTCGTGCTGCATTATCAGCCGCAATACGTGGTGGAAACGGGCGAACTCGTCGGCGTCGAGGCGCTCGTGCGCTAGAATCACCCGCAATTGGGTCTGATCGGCCCCGGCGCGTTCGTGCCGGGGCTGGAAGAGAGCACGCTGATTTTCGATGCGGGCCACTGGATTCTGCGCGAAGCGGTGCAGGCGGTCGGCCGTCTCGCCACGACCATGCCGGCGGTCAAGTCGATGGCGATCAACGTGTCGGCGAAGCAGTTCCGCAACCCGTGCCTCGTTTCGGTGCTGCGTCAGGCGATCAAGCGCTGGTGCATCGATCCGCACCGCATCACGCTGGAGATTACCGAGTTTACCGAGTCCGCGCTGATCGAGAACGTCGATGACGCGCAGGCCGTGCTGACGCAGGTGCGCGAGATGGGTGTGCGCATCGCCATCGACGATTTCGGCACGGGCTATTCGAGTCTCAGCTATCTGGCGCGCTTCAGGCCCGATCTGCTCAAGCTCGACAAGTCGTTCGTGGATACGATCGCGACCGACGAGATGACCATACGGTCGTGGAAGGCGTGATCGATCTCGCACAAGCTTGGCGTGACGGTCGTCGCCGAATAGGTGTGGAGACGCCCGAGCAACTGGCCCGTCTGCGCGATGCGATAAGCTGCAGGGCTTCCTGCTGGGTCGTCCCGTACCGATGGAATGCCTGCTCGAACTCGATATCGGCGGCCGGGCGCAGACGGTGCATTGAAGTGCCTCTGCGCGCTATTTCCGCGCGCGCTTCGACCGTTTTTGCGCGGGCTGCGCGAACATCGGCATGTCGCGCAGGATCGAATCGAGCAAGGCCTGCCTTCCTTCAACAGCACTTTCGCCTGCGCATCCTCGAATAGCGGATGCGCGATGCTCACAGTCGTCAATTCGCCTATCAGCGCGATGAAATTTCCCGCACTCACCACGCGTTTCAGCGCACTCAGCGAATTGGTCGTGAACGTCGGCCGCACGCTCACGCCGTCGGTCATCTCAAACATCTTCACCACATGGCCGATGCCGAACGTGGGCGGCATCAGCGCGAGCGGATAGTCCGCCAGATTGTGGATCGACGCCGTGCCGCCGCACAGGGCCAAAGGATGATCGCGCCGTGCGAGCAGCATCACGGGCTGCGCGGAACGCGCGCGCACGCCGATGCCGTGATCGCGGCGGATCGCATGTAAGGCGCGTCACATAAAAGGTCTTGCCGGTGCGTCCGCCTTCGCGCAGCGCGGCGGCCAGCTCTTCGTTGCCGCCCGCGACGGTGTAGATGCCCGCAAGATCGCCGTGCGTGCCGAGAAAGCGTTGCGTGGCCTTGTACGTGGCCGACCCCGAATCCTCGCCCTTGATCACCTCGACGAGATTCACGTTCGGAAAGCGCTGCCGCAGAGAGGAGCGAAAGCCGATCTCGCGATCTTCGTGGCACGTGTACGAGAACGTCGTGACCACCACTGCGACGGCGGGCGAAGACTCGTCCTGCAAATGACGTCCGATCAGAAAGGCCACCGCCTGACCCGCTTTGCGTCGTGGCGGCGGCGCGCCGTTGCGGACGCGTCGCTGTCTTTTATCTGCGAACTCGGGCCGGAGCCTTACGCCATCATCGGGCGCGACGGCAAAGACACCACGGACCGCCGGGCCGAAGCGCTGCTGATGAAGGAATGTAAGCGCCAATTTGAGCGCACAGGCATGCGCATGAATGTTGCCTAGCGCTGCAAATCTGCTGGCGTGGGAAGCGCGACTTACATCTAGGATTTTGCGTATGGTTTTCTTTGGTCAGGCGGCGTTGG
>LFLF01000135.1 GCA_001184395.1 Candidatus Paraburkholderia calva
AGTCGGGAGGATTCGGCAGGCGATGTATCGAGGACTGAAGCGCGTCGACCAATTCTTTCTGCTGATCCAGGCAGCTTACAACCTGACGCGCATGGGAACGCTGGCCGCTCGGGCGGCATGAGAGCGAACGTCGAAAAGAATGCGACATTAGCAGCACCTGAATCAACGAAGTCCGGCGTTAAATTAGTTGGGTCTGAACGTCGCGTTGGCTCTTTCGAATGAGTAGGCGCACATTCAAAAAAACTATTTCAACAGCCTGCTAGACCAGGCTCGCGCAATACGCATCCGAGAACCGTCATGTCCAATCTCATCGCTTTGCTCAAAAGCGGCAACTGGCGCTCGCTGGCCGCCAGCTTTCTCTACTTCGACACCGGCTTCACGGCGACACCAGCTTCACGGTCTGGGTGCTGTACGAGCCGCTTGCACCGTTCATCGGCCGCGACGTGACGATGACCGCCGCGCAACAAGGCCTGCTCGTCGCGGTGCCAGTGCTGGCCGCGGCAATTTTGCGCGTGACGCTTGGCAACCTGTATCGATCGACCGACGGACGCCGCGTCGCGCCGATGGGCGTGGTCCTGTCGGCGATTCCCGCTATCGTGCTGCCGATGACAACCGGCGTGCCCTCGTATCCGATGCTGCTCGTGCTCGGCGTCTTTCTCGGCATGGGTGGCGCGAGCTTCGTGGTCGCCTTGCCGATGGCAGGCAGCAGCTATCCGCCGAAGGTGCAGGGGCTGGTACTCGGCCTCGCCGCGGCGGGCAATATCGGCGTGGTGCTTGACGGCTTCCTGTTCCCCCATCTCGCCGATGCCTTCGGCTGGCAACGCGCCACTGCTGCCCTGCCGCTGCTGGCGATCACGGGCGTCGCGCTGTATGCGTGGGCGTCGGATGCGGGCGAAAAAACCGGCAGCACGATGCGCGATCGAGCTTCGTCGTGACGCTCGTGAGTCTCGTCGTGCTGGTGCTGGCGGTGTATGCAAGCGTGTTCGGCACCGGGAAGGCCGGTGTCCTGCTACTGTCGGTGATCGGCACGCTCATCGCCATCGCGGTGCTGGGCGAACGCGATACGTGGATCGTCACGCTGATCTACAGCATCACGTTCGGCGGGTTCGTGGGCATGTCCTCGTATGTCACGCTGCTTTTGACCTTGCTCTATCAGATGCCGAAGCTCGAAGCCGGTCTTTTCATGTCGCTGCTGGCGTTTCTCGGCGCGATTGTGCGGCCGTTCGGCGGCTATGTCGCCGATCGCGTGACCGGCGTGCGCGCCCTGCTGGTACTGTTGGCCATCACCGCCGCCGGCGACTTCGCGTTCGCGATCTGGATGCCGCCGGTCGCGGGCGGTGTCGCGATCCTCATCTGTTTGTATATCGCCTTCGGGCTCGGCAACGGCTCGACGTTCTAACTCGTGCCGCAACGCTGGAAAGGCAAGACGGGTTTGCTGTCGGGGATCGTGGGCGCGGCGGACGGCATCGGCAGGTTCTATCTGCCGGTGATCATGGGCATTGCCAAGGAAAGCACCGGCAGCTAGATGGGCTTCGCGACATTCGGCGGCGTGCTCGCGACCTGCGCGTTCGGCGCGCTCTTCATGCTGCGCGGTCAGTGGTTGCGCTGGGCTGCGACGCCCGCGAAGGCGTACGGCGTCGCGATCGGCGGCGCGTATGCGATGGAGTGAGCCTCGGCGTCAGCGGTCCAGGCTCAAGGTATCTAACGCGGCATCGCTCGGCGCATCGCTGGCGTGCTGCTGCTGCAACGCACATCTGCACGAAAAGACCATCCGCCGCTAGCAGTTCCGCGAAGGTGCCGCGCTCCACGATGCGCCAGTGATCCATCACGATGATCTGCTGCGCGTGCACGACCATCGATAACCGGTGCGCGATGATGAGCGTTGTGCGTTCCCGCACGATGGAATCGAGTTCGCGCTGGATCGCGCGTTCGGACTTCGAATCGAGCGCGGAGGTGGCTTCGTCGAAGATCAGAATCGGCGGATTTTTGAGCAGTGTGCGGGCGATCGCGCGCGCTGTTTTTCTCCGCCGGACAGCTTCAGCCCACGCTCGCCGACAGCAGTTTCGTACCCCGCCGGCAAGGCTTCGATGAAGTCGTGAATGTGCGACCTCTTCGCGGCTCGCCAAAGGCCGTCCGTAGGCGATATTGTAGTAGAAGTAGATCGAATCGTTGGACAGCACGGTATCCTGCGGCACGATGCCGATCGCCGCGCGCAGCGAATCCTGCGTGACATCGCGAATGTCCTGCCCGTCGATGACGATGCGCCCGCCGCTTGCGCGCTCCAGATCGTAGAAACGGAACAGCAGGCGCCCCAGGGTCGACTTGCCCGAACCGCTATGCCCGATGACTGCCGTCGTCGTCCCGGCGGCGATCGTGAAATCGACACCGTGCAGAATTTGCCGCGCGGGCTCGTACGAGAAGCTCACGTCCTCGAACCGCACGGCGCCGCCGCTCACCGCGAGCGGCGCGGCATCCGGCGCATCGGGCACTTCGCGGCCCGCGCCGAGCAGCGTGAACATGCGGTCCATGTCCGTCAGCGCCTGCTTCAGTTCGCGATACACCACGCCCAGAAAATTCAGCGTAATATACAATTGCAGCATGAACGTGTTGATCAGCACGAGATCGCCGAGCGTGAGACGCCCCGCCATAATGCCTTGCGCCGCGCGCCACAGGATAAACACGAGCCCGGTGCCGATGATCGTCTGCTGGCCGAAGTTCAGCATCGACAGCGAACGCTGCGACTTGATCGCCGCCGCGCGATACCGCTGCAGGTTCTCGTCGTAACGGCGCGCTTCCCACTCCTCGTTGCCGAAGTACTTCACCGTTTCGTAGTTGAGCAGCGAATCGATGGCACGCGAATTCGCCTTCGAATCGAGATCGTTCATGGTACGGTGATAATGCGTGCGCCACTCCGTCACCTTCACCGTAAACACACGATGTAGGTGAGCAGCGCGATCAGCGTGACGATTGCGTAATAGCCTTCGTACCGGGTCACGAAGAAGGTCAGCACGAGCCCGATTCGACAAGCGTCGGCAGGATGCTGTAGAGCGAATACGACACGAGTTGCTGAATGCCACGCGTGCCGCGTTCGATATCCCGCGACATGCCGCCCGTCTGCCGTTCCAGATAAAAACGCAGCGACAGCGAATGCAGATGCCGGAACACCTTCAGCGCGAGTTGTCGCACGGCGCTTTCCGTAACCTTGGCGAACAGCAGTTCGCGCCGCTCGGTGAAGAGCGAGGTCGACAGGCGCACGGCCGCATAAGCGACCACGGGCAAACCGATGCCGTCGATCAGCACGGCGCCGGGCGCATCTGTGCGCGGCCGAACGCGGTCAGATGCTGCGCCGACGACAAACCGTCGACGATGCACTTCATCACGATCGGCACGCCGAGGTTCGCGACCTTCACGCCGATCAGGCACGCCAGCGCGAACGCGACGCGCCATTTGTACGTGATGAGATAAGGCAGCAGCGAGAGGATCGTCTGCCAGTCGTTGCGTGGGCCTTGAGCGGGCAGGCCGGGTTCGCGGGTAAGGAAACGGCGCATTTCGTGATCGTGTGACTCGCCGTGCGAGCGGGCGCAAGAAGTCGCAAGCAGGCGCACGCGCGGCGTTCGGGGACGTGGTTATCGTCGAGCGAGGCGCACGTCGCACGCGTGCTTTCCCGTACAATTTGCTGCATGCCCGCGCGCCGTCCGGCGCTATTGGGCTGACTCATAAATAGGCATTGTCAAATAGGCATTGTCGCAGAAGGTTCAAGGCCCCGCTCGCGCGCTCGGCCTTTCACCCTGCCGTGCGGCGATGCGAACCGGAATGCTGCCATGCCCAACGAATCCAATCTTCCCCAAAAGCCGGTTGCGTTGCGCGTCGTCCCGCAGCCCGCCGACGCCAATGTGCATGGCAACGTGTTCGGCGGATGGATCATGGCGCCATGGCGCAAGTGGATATCGCCGGGTCCATTTCGGCGAGCCGCCGCGCTAACGGCCGCATCGCGCCCGTCACGGTGAACTCGTTCCTCTTCAAGCATCCGGTGTTCGTCGGCGACCTGCTGAGCTTCTACGCGGATATCGTGAAGACCGGCAACACGTCGGTCACCGTGTACGTCGAAGTGTGGGTGCAGCGCATGCGCCTGCAGGACGAAGTCGTCAAGGTGACAGAGGCGACGCTCACCTACGTCGCCACCGACCGCGACTGCCGTCCGCGCATGCTACCGTCGATAGACTGAATCGGGACTGACCCGCGCCTTGCTAGCTAGTTGGGCAGCACGCCCTGTTGCAGCAACGACGGAATCGCGTCGCGCGGCATCGGGCGCGAGAAGTAGAAGCCCTACATCTCGTCGCAGTCGCGTTCGCGCAGGAATTCGTGCTGCGCTGACGTTTCCACGCCCTCCGCGATCACCTGATTTCCAGCGAGTGCGCCAGCGCGATGATCGCCGACGTGATGGTTTCGTCGTCGCCGCACGAACCGATATCCGCGACGAACGAGCGGTCGATCTTCAGCCGGTGCACCGGAAAGCGCTTCAGATACGACAGGCTCGAATAGCCCGTGCCGAAGTCGTCGATCGCAATACCGATACCGAGGGACGACAACTCCTCGAGCATCGACACGGCTTCCTCCGCGTTGCGCATGATCGCGCTTTCGGTCAATTCGAGTTCGAGGAAGCGCGGCTCCAGCCCGGTTTCGTCGAGCACGGAGGTCACCAGCGCGGCGATATCGCGCTGCTGGAAATGCCGCGCCGACAGATTCACCGACACGCGCGCCGCCGGCAAGCCCGCGGCCTGCCACGCCTTGTTCTGACGGCACGCTTCGCGCAGCACCCATTCCGACAGCGGCCGGATCAGGCCGCTCTCTTCCGACACCGAAATGAACGACGCGGGCGACACCAACCCCTGCTCCGGATCGAGCCATCGCACCAGCGCTTCGATACCGACGATCTGACGCGCCACCATATCCACCTGCGGCTGATAGTGCAGCAGAAACTCGCCATCGCGCAGCGCGCGCCGCAGACGCCGCTCCAGATTCATGCGCGCGCCGACCGTCGCGTTCATCTCCGGCTGATAGAACTGATAGTTGTTGCGGCCCATGTCCTTCGCGCGATACATCGCTAGGTCGGCTTTCTTCATCACCGTTTCGGCGTCGTCGCCGTCTTGCGGGAACAGGCTCGCGCCCATGCTGCAGCCGACGTACAATTTGGTGTCGTCGATCATCACCGGTTCGGAGATGGCGGCGCGCGTGCGTTCCATCCACGCGATCAGGCCGGCTTCGTCGGTGAGGTCGGGCAGCACGATCACGAACTCGTCGCCGCCGTGGCGTGCGCCAATATCGCTGGTGCGCGCCGAACGCGCGAGACGCTCGGCGATCACCGCCAGCAGCCGGTCGCCGACGCTGTGGCCGAGACTGTCGTTGACATTCTTGAAGCCGTCGAGGTCCATGAACACGACGGCGGTCTTTGTATCGCGACGGCGCGCGGTTTCGATCGCGTACTGCAGGCGGTCGCACAGCAGATTGCGGTTCGGCAGACGCGTGAGGCCGTCGTAATTGGCCTGATACTCGAGTTGCTCCTGATAGTTCATCAGGTCCGTCACATCATTGACCACGCCGATGTGATGCGTGGTCAACCCTTGCGCATTCGGCACGGGCGCGACGAATAGCTGATTCCAGAATAGCACGCCGTCCTTGCGATAGTTCCGCACGACGACGCTCGTCTCCAGATTCGACGTGAGCCCTTCCTGCTCGCTGTCGTCGCCATGCAGAAAGCCGCAGTCCAGCCCGATCACTTCGCTTGGCTCGTAACCGGTGATGCACTTGAACGCCGGATTCGCATACTCGATGCCGTTCGCGCCGTTCACCACGCCCGTAATCAGAATGGCGTTGACGCTTGCGTCGAGCGCGCGGCTTTGCAGACGCAAGGCGAGTTCGGCGCACTTGTTGTCGGTTACGTCTTGATAGGAACCGAGCACGCCGATGATCTGCCCTTCGCCGTCCATTAGCGGCATCTTGCTGGTGACGACCGTGCGCAGCGTATCGCACATCACGATATCGCGTTCGTAGTGCATCTTCGGCACGGTGGTCGTCATCACCTCGACGTCGTCGGCGCGCACGAGGCCCGCATCGCGCGCGAAGGCGTTGTTGCAATCGAGATAGCGCGACTCGCGATCCTTCCAGAACACCCGCTGCGGAATATTGTCGATGACGGCTTCGAGCATCTCGTTCGAGCGGCGCGCCTCGGCTTCGGCGTTGATGCGGTTGGTCACGTCGTTGGCGAGCATGAAAATGCCTGGACGGTTCGCATGGGTCAGCCCGTGATATGAGACGTCGGCGCTGATCGCCGTGGCCGTCCTTGCCGCTATAACGCCACACGCCCGCCGAGCCGCGGCTCTCGCTGCGGACGAGCCGTGCGGCGAAGCTGTCGAAATCTTCCGCGTAATGTAAACCGGAGAGCGTCATGCGCATGAACTCCGGCTCCGAAAAACCAAAATGCTCGATGGCCGCCGGATTCACTGCGACGAAGCGCATGCTTTCGCGATCGACGATCCACATCGGCACCGGATGTGCCTCGAACATGCCGTGCAGCCGTTCGTCGGCTTGCGGCACCTGATGCGCGATACCGGACGGTTCCCGCGACGAGCGCGGTTCGCGCGCCAGCCGCCAGATCAGGATGCCGCCCGCGAGCATCGCGACGATCAGCGGAAGGATCATGCGTCCCGACACGACGAACGCGGTGCCGCCGAGTGCGGCGAGCGCGACGGCAATATTGACGAGCAAACGCCCGGAGATGAAACGGGTCATGCGACGGCTGATCTCTTTGGCTGGCCCTGCGGATGCACGTCGGATGCGTGTCATCGAAAGCACACGTCCACACCTGACATGGAATGGCACGAGCGTCCGTTCCACGGTCAATGGATATCGCCGATATCGGCAGCGTGCAGGCCGCCTTTAGGGTAAGCAGTCAAATAAACTGATGAAAGCGCACGCAAAACATTTGCATGCGCGAGGGGTGACCGCGCGAGCGCGTTACCGGCCGCCTTATTGGCCTCGTTATTCAGTGAGACCGAACTCGCGCATGGCGGGAAGAAAATCGTGATTGGCTTTGTCCGTGTTGTGCGACAGTTTGGCCAACGCATAGCGCTGAAAGCGATCGAGTTCCGCCCACTTCGACAGGCTCGGCGCGCTCACGCCGCACAGGCTGCTTTGACGGATCACCGTCTCAGGCACAGCGTCGGCATGCGCCCAAACCGGCTCGGTGTCGCCCTCGACTTTCTCGGGCGCGCTGTCGGCGTGGGTTTTGAGCATTTCCTCGAGCGCGAGATCGAAGTTCTTTTCCGGCCCCGCTTCATCTTCTATGGGAAAGCGCGCGAGCAGCACGCGATTGTCGTAAGGCAGCATTTGCCATTGCTCGAGCGAGATACACAAACCGAAACGGTCAAGATTGAAGTGCACCGCAAGCGGAATGAAGCGCAGATTGTCCGAGGATTCGACCTCGAATCCGAAGAGACGAGCGGTGTCGTAAAGTCCCATGGCGATAGCCTCATTGGATTGAAGGGCGCGCATTGCCCGCTTAAGTTATCGTAAAAAGTCTTGTTTTTGTATTCGAGTCCAATCATCGGCAATCAGAGCGGCTGCATGTGCAGGTGGAAGACAGATCTAGGCGTATGCGGCACGTTGAATCAGCAAGCGACGTACCCAGACTTTAACCCAAGTCACTTGGGTTAAAGGCGATAAGGAGCACATAAAGTGAACCCACTCGAAACCGACGATCAACCCGGTTATGTCGCGCGTCAGGTGCGCAGACATCGCAAGGGCGAGACGTCGATCGCATCCGACGACGTAGGCCAGGAATGGCCGGTCGCGCTCGTCTTCAACGGCATCTCGCACGCGGTGATGATGTGTATGCCGCACGATCTCGAAGCGTTCGCGGTGGGCTTCTCGCTGACCGAAGGCATCGTCGAACGCGGCAGCAATATCCACGATATCGAGGTGTATTACCGCGACGACGGTATCGCACTGCCGCATGCCAAAGTGCATCTGCAAGTCGTTCAGCAGGCGTTCATGGCGATGAAAGACAAGCGCCACGCGCTCGCGGGACGCACCGGTTGCGGCGTGTGCTGAATCGAAAGCATCGACTTGTTGGATCTACAGCCGGAGCGTGTGCCGGATACCGGCTTTCTGGCGACGTTCGCGCCAAACGCCATCGAACACGCGGCGCGCGAGTTGAGCGGGCATCAGCGGCTCAGCAAACTGGACGGGCGGCTTGCATGCGGCCGCATAGTGTGACGAAAGCGGCGCGGTGTGCCATGCGTTCGAGGACGTGGGACGTCACAACACGCTGGACAAGCTTCATCGGCAATCTCGTGCTACAATGCGTGAACACGACGCAAGGCTTCGTCTTCGTGTTTCTCTCCAGTCGTGCGAGCTATGAACTCGTGCGCAAGTCGGCGCGCGTCGGCATTTCGATGGTCGCGACCATTTCCGCGCCGACCTCGCTCGCCATCGCCATCGCCATCGCCATCGCCATCGCGAAGCAGGCGGGCTTGCGGCTCGTCAGCTTCGCGCGGGAGAACAGCTTCGTCGAATACGACGTGGAGTGAGCGTGGAGCGCGTCACTGACCTCCGCACGCCGTATCGCCTTCCTGACAAGGAAGCTGCGCATCGAGGCGTCGGGTCTGTGCCCTCGTGAGGTCTTCGACACACATCGCCTGAACCATGGTGTGGATGCTGCCGTCGCGCGAACCCATGGTGTCGAACTCGCATTGCGCGTCGCGCCACGCGAGCCACACGCGCTGCGTTTTCTTCAACTGCGCCGCGCCGTCCTTGCTGACTTTGGCCGCGAGCGTGCGGTAGGTTTCGTTCAGCTTCTGGTCGGCGGCTTTCAGGCTCTTGCCAACGCACTCGTTCATCGCCATTTGCGTCGGCGCGTTCGCGCAACCGGTTTGCGCAGGCTGCGTCGCCCACGCCGGCACACCGGCGCACCGACGCACAGCAGCATCGCGACGCATAGCAAAGTGGATCGCATGCAATCTCGCTCCTTCAGTCGAACTTCGTGAAATCCGGCTTGCGCTTCTCGAAGAACGCCGTGAACGCTTCACGTGCCTCGGGCGCCTTGAGCATGCGCGCGCGAAGTGCCCGGCCTCGTCTTCCATGTGCGAGAGCACTTCGTTCGCCTGCGCGGTCTTCATCCGCGACTTGGTCAGACGCAGCGAGGTTCCCGGCAACGCAGCCAGCTTGCGCGCCTTGCCCATGGCATACGCCTCGAGTTCGGCGGCATCGATCACGCCATTCACGAAGCCCATACTCACGACTTCGTTCGCGTCGAACGCTTCGCCCGTCAGCAGTTTTTCGGCGGCGCGCTGATAGCTGGCGATACGCGGCAGCAACAGGCTCGACGCCACATCCGGGCACAGGCCAAGTTGCGCGAACGGCAGCGAGAACTTCGCGCTCGCGGTCGCGTAGACCATGTCGCAGTGCAGAGCATGGTCGTACCGATGCCCACTGCCACGCCCGGCACGGACGCGACGATCGGCTTCGGACACACGCTGATGCGCTTGAGAAACTGGAACACGGGTGCGTCCAGACCGGACGGCGGATCGTTCAGGAACTCGTCGAGATCGTTGCCCGCGCTGAACATGACGCCGTTGGCGCGCAGCAGCACCGCGCGCACGGCCGGGTCTTTCAAACCATCGGCCATTTCCTGATACATCGCCGAGGTGATCGCGTTCTTCTTGTCCGGACGATTGAGCACGATGCTCAACACGCCGTTGGCGCGCTCGATCAGAATATCCATGCGCTGTCTCCTATGTGTGCGTCTAATCGATACGGATGCCAGTGCATCCACGTGCCGCCGACGCGTGGACATAGGCCTTCACAGACGCTCGATTATGCCCGCCGCGCCCATACCGGTGCTCATGCACATCGTCACCATGCTGTACTTCAGGTTGCGGCGGCGCAGGCCGTAAACCACCGTGGCCGCACGAATCACGCCCGTCGCGCCGAGCGGATTGACCTTCGACGTGTCGAGACCGAGGTCCTGAATCACCGCGAGCGTTGCGTCGCGAAAGCCTCGTTGAGTTCGATCCAGTCGATGTCGTCCTGCTTGAGACCGGCCGCTTTCAGCGCGGCGGGAATTGCCTCTTTCAGCCCGATACCCATGATCTCCGGCGGCACGCCGCGCACCGCGAAGCTCACGAAACGCGCGAGCGGCGTCAGGTTGAACTGCTTGAGCACCTTCTCGGACACGACGACCAGCGCGCCTGCGCCGTCCGACGTCTGCGAACTGTTGTCCGCCGTGACCGAGCCCTTGTTTGTGAACACGGGGCGCAGCTTGGCGAGACCTTCCATGGTCGTGCCTTCGCGCGGACCTTCGTCCAGCGCGACTTCGCGGCCATTTACGCGGACGTCACCAGAGGCGAGATCGGGAAAGCGCTCGTTGAGCGTATAGGTGCAGATTTCATCGGCGAATTCGCCTGCCTGCTGCGCCGCCAGCGCACGGCAATGCGATTCCACCGCGAACGCGTCCTGCGCCTCGCGGCTGATCTTCCAACGCTCGGCCGTCAGACCCATGCCGTAGGCGATGCCGACGTCCTCGTTGCGATCGAAGATATGCGGCGACAGCGACGGCTTGTTGCCCATCAACGGCACCATGCTAATGGATTCGCAGCCGCCCGCGATCATCGCGTCCGCTTCGCCGACGCGAATGCGGTCCGCGGCCATCGCGAGCGCCGTGAGGCCGGACGCGCAGACACGGTTGACGGTCACGGCCACCGACCGTGTTCGGCAAGCCGGCGAGCAGCGCGCCCATGCGCGCGACGTTGAGCCCTTGCTCGGCTTCGGGAATCGCGCAGCCGACGATGGCGTCCTCGATCACGCCGGTATCGAGCCCCGGCACTTGCGCGACGGCCGATCTGATCGCGTGGACCAGCAGTTCGTCCTGGCGCGTGTTCCTGAACACGCCTCGCGGCGCCTTGCCGATTGGCGTGCGGTTCGCGGCGACGATGTATGCGTCTTGAAGTTGCTTGTTTGCCAGATTCGTCATTGCTTCGTTCTCCGCGTACCTTAAGGCAACGCTGAACCAGCCGGTTGTATTCATCGATTCAGGCGCAAACAGCGGCAGATTCATCGTGAGTGAGGCTTTGCGCCTGGATTTCCGGTCCACCAGGGTGTTGCGCCTGGGCCTGCGGCCCGCTTTCCCCCATTACGGGCGAACCTGTGCCATCAATCGCTTGCGCGAAAGAAAGATAAACGTTGGTCAACGCCAGCGCAACGAAAGCCCGATTGGCGTTCTTCGCCAGACCCCGATAGCGCACCTTCGTGAAGCCCCACAGGCGTTTGACAACAGCAAACCCCTGCTCAACGCGAGCACCGATCT
>LFLF01000136.1 GCA_001184395.1 Candidatus Paraburkholderia calva
AGCGGGTGATTGGCCGGAACCAAGTTATCCAGCGTGGTCATCATGAACATCAATTCGGTGTAGCCGTCTGCTCTGCGCATCGTTTCGGTCTCAGTGTCGTTCGATTCCTTGATTCAACGTTTGCCCCTCCCAGTTTGCCCCTCCCAATCAGATGATCCGCGTAAGATGACCCGCGTAGAGGGTATTTCAACAGCCTGCTAGAGTGCCGGGTTCGAGCACGGACAGGCGTCACATTTCGCTGAGAGTATCGAGAGACGCGCCGCCGTGCACATCGTTCAACGCTTACCTGAAATCGAAGGAGCTGCCGTTGCGCGCCATGCCGTACCTCATCCTCGCCCCGTATTCGTCGTACCGATGCCCCACCAAGGCGAAGGCGGTCCATGTCTGACCTCAAGCCGTCGATTGAAAACTTTTTCGCGCGTGAATGGCGTCGCCGCGGCCCGATCGCCTGGGCACTGACGCCCCTCGCCTGCATTTTCGGCGCGATCGCTGGCACGCGCCGCGCGTTCTATGAAGCGCGCTGGTTCAAGCGCATCGACGTAGGCGCGCCGGTGGTCGTCGTCGGCAACGTGACCGTCGGCGGCACCGGTAAAACGCCGACAGTCATCGCACTGGTCGAAGCGTTGCGCGCGGCGGGCTTTCAGCCGGGCGTGGTGTCGCGCGGCTACGGCGCGAAGGTGAAGCAGCCGACCAGCGTCGCGCCGACGAGCCTCGCCAGCGAAGTCGGCGACGAGCCGCTTCTAATCGCGCGCCGCACCCACGCGCCGGTGTTCATGTGCCCGGACCGCGTGGCGGCCGCGCAGGCACTACTGCAGGCGCATCCGAACGTCGATGTGCTCATCTCCGACGACGGCCTGCAGCACTATCGCATGGCGCGCGCGTTCGAACTCGTCGTGTTCGACGACCGTCTCGGCGGCAACGGCTTTCTGCTGCCCGCCGGTCCGCTGCGCGAGCCGATGTCGCGCCATCGCGACGCGACGTTCATCAACAGCCCGTACGATCGTGCGCTGCCGCCGTGGCCGAACACCTTTCCGCTCGATCTCGAATCCGGCGATGCGTGGCTGCTCGACGATCCGTCCGTGCGCCGCCCGCTCGGCGCGTTCGTCGGCGAAAAAGTGGTCGCGGCGGCGGGCATCGGCTTGCCCGAGCGCTTCTTCGCGACGCTCTGCGCGGCGGGCATGACGCCGTCCACGCGCGCGTTCCCCGACCACTATTCGTATCGCGAAAATCCGTTCGAGTCGGTGCAGGCCGACGCGATCCTTGTGACGGAAAAGGATGCAGTAAAATTCGGGGCTTGGCGCGACGCGCGCATCTGGGTCGTTCCCGTGCAAGCCGTGCTTCAGCCTCGCCTCATTGCCCTGGTTGTGGAGAAACTCCGTGGACGCACGCCTGCTTGAAATCCTCGTTTGCCCGCTCTGCAAAGGTCCGCTGCGCTATGACCGCGCGGCGCAGGAACTCGCCTGCAGCGCCGACAAACTCGCCTATCCGATCCGCGATGGCATTCCCGTGATGCTGGTCGAGGAAGCGCGCCAGGCCGTCGAAGGTACGCCCGTCGAGCCGCTAAAACCGGTCGGCAGCAACTGATCTTCCGGTCCGAAAGAACCCATGTCCGTTCCGTTCATCGCCGTCATTCCGGCGCGTCTCGCGTCCACCCGTCTGCCGAACAAACCGCTCGCCGATATCGGCGGCAAGCCGATGGTCGTGCGCGTCGCCGAGCGCACGCGCGAATCGGGCGCGACGCAGGTGCTGATCGCGACCGACTCCGGCCTCGTGGTCGATGCGGCGCGCGATCACGGCATCGAAGTGATGATGACGCGCACCGATCATCCGACCGGCACCGACCGGCTCGCGGAAGTGGCGACGCGTCTCGCCTTGCCCGACGACGCCATCGTCGTGAACGTACAGGGCGACGAACCGCTGATCGATCCGCAACTCGTGCGCAATGTCGCCGCGCATCTGGCGACGCATCCCGAATGCGCGATCGCTACCGCCGCACATCCGATCCACGATCCCGCCGACGTGTTCAATCCGAACGTCGTGAAGGCCGTGCTCGATGCCCGGAGCGGCGCGCTGTACTTCTCGCGCGCGCCGATCCCGTGGACCCGCGATGCCTGGCAGTCGCATTGGCCTGACGTTTCGGCACTGGCGAAACTTCCCGCCGTGCCGGACAACGTGCTGCGGCATATTGGCCTATACGCGTATCGCGCGAAATTTCTGCGCGCGTTCCCCACGCTCTCGATCGCGCCGATCGAAACCGCCGAAGCGCTCGAACAACTGCGCGCGCTGTGGCATGGCGAACGCATCGCGGTACGCGTCACGCATGAGACACCGCCGCCCGGCGTCGATACGCCGGCCGATCTCGAACGCGTCCGCGCGGTTATTCCCTGGCGCGAACTAAAGCCGCCGCACAACCCGTGTAAACCCCGCCGGAGACTTATTCGGCGGGGTTCTTAGCATTTTCTATCTGCACTATTACGGCCGAAACTGTCATTCGACGTGGCATAATTGACAGCATTGCGCGAGCCTCCGGTCAGCGCCACGCTCAATTCCGCCGCTGTCCGTGGGTGCCGCACCGTGTTCGGCTTGTCGCCGAACCGGCCGCGCCTTTGCTTCGTTGACGCCGCCCGGGCCTGCTCACCGGATATCTTTCAAGCCTCGCGGCGCGGTTTATAGACGATTCGGAGAGTCATCATGCGTTTGATCCTGTTGGGCGCACCCGGTGCGGGCAAGGGCACCCAGGCAAACTTCATCAAAGAGAAGTTCGGCATTCCGCAAATCTCGACCGGCGACATGCTGCGCGCGGCGGTCAAGGCGGGTTCGCTGCTGGGCGTCGAAGCCAAGCGCTTCATGGACGCCGGCGAACTGGTGCCGGATTCGCTCATCATCAATCTCGTGAAGGAACGTCTGCTCGCGGACGACTGCAAGAACGGCTATCTGTTCGACGGTTTCCCGCGCACGCTGCCGCAGGCGGAAGCCATGAAGGAAGCGGGCGTCGCAATCGACTACGTGCTGGAAATCGACGTGCCGTTCGCCGAGATCATCACGCGCATGAGCGGTCGCCGCTTGCATGCGGCATCGGGCCGGACGTATCACATCAAGTTCAACCCACCGAAGAACGACATGACCGACGACGTCACCGGCGAACCGCTGATCCAGCGCGACGACGACAAGGAAGAGACCGTGAAGAAGCGTCTCGATGTGTACAAGTCGCAGACCAAGCCGCTCATCACCTACTACAACGACTGGGCGAAGAACGGCGCGGCGGCAAACGGCCTCCAGGCGCCGGTGTATCGTAAGATCTCGGGCCTCGGCGCGGTCGATGAAATCCGCGCGCGCGCGTTCGGCGCATTGAAGTAAGCGCGTCCGGCCGCTGTCCGCTTTCGCGAAAAACCCGCTCTCGCCGAGCGGTTTTTTTATGCCCGTGCGAACCGGTACATGACCGTCATGCGAAATTGCGGCTCGGCGCTTCGCTACAATCGGACGGTCCCACGAAGAACGATCATCGGCTCATACAAGGAGAAGAGACATGGAGATGCAAGGCAACGTCTTTCTGATCACGGGCGGCGCGTCCGGACTCGGCGCGGCGACGGCGCGGCTCGTTGCCGGGAAAGGCAGCAAGGTGGTGCTCGCCGACATGAACGAGGCGGCGGGGATCGAACTGGCGCGCGAGTTGTCCGGCGAGTTCGTGAAGTGCGACGTGAGTCAGGAAGCCGACGCGCAACGCGCCGTCGATGCCGCCGTGAAATTCGGCACACTGCGCGGACTCGTGAACTGCGCGGGCATCGCGCCAGCGTCGAAGACGGTCGGACGTGACGGGCCGCATGCGCTCGCCTTGTTCTCGAAGGTGATCGCGGTGAATCTCATCGGCACCTTCAATATGATCCGGCTCGCGGCCAACGTGATGTCAAAGCTCGACGCCACCGCCGAAGGGGAACGCGGCGTGATCGTCAACACGGCATCGGTTGCGGCGTACGACGGGCAGATCGGCCAGGCGGCCTACGCGGCATCGAAGAGCGGCGTCGCGGGCATGACGCTGCCGATCGCGCGCGACCTGAGCCGCAGCGGCATCCGCGTGATGACGATTGCACCGGGCCTGTTCGAAACCCCGATGCTGCTCGGCATGCCGCAAGATGTGCAGGACGCACTCGGCGCGATGGTCCCCTTCCCTTCGCGCCTCGGCAAGCCAGACGAATACGCGATGCTCGTCGCTCATATCTTCGACAACACCATGCTGAACGGCGAAGTGATCCGTCTCGACGGCGCGATCCGCATGCAGCCGAAGTAAAAGCAAAAACGGTGGACTCGTCGTCAAAGTCCGCCGTCATCGCTGCATGAAAGCTCAGTCGTTCTGCGTGCGCTGCCGCAGTTCGTGCAGTTCGGTTTCGACGGCGGTCGCGTCTTCCGCGTCGGGCCGCACTTCGATATAGCGCTCCAGATCTTCCAGCGCAGAACGCAGATAATCGAGCCGCGCATACGCGAAGCCGCGATCGCGCACTTCCTCGATGCTTCCCGGCAGCGCGATCACCAGCCGCTGCTGCACCGCCAGCAGGCGCTGCCAGCGCTGCGTCTGCAAGTAGATGCCCTTCAGATTGCGCAGCATGCGTACAACGATCTCGCGCTTGGTCGCCGGTTGCAGCAGCACACGCAACGCGCTGCCGATCGACTCGCCGACACGCTGCACGTACGGCTCGAGCATCTCGACCATCTGCGCCTCGGAAAGCGTCTGGCCGTTGGTCGGATCGAGCATCAGATCGTGCTCGGGCATGGACACGCGCAGCAGAAAATGCCCGGGAAACGACACGCCGCGCACCGGCATGCCGAGCTGATCCGCCATTTCCAGATACACGACCGCGAGCAAAATCGAAATGCCGCGCCGCCGGCGCAGAACCACGTTCAGATAGCTGTTATCGGAGTCGTAATAGTCGTTGAGATTGCTGGAGAAACCGAGATCAAGGAAAAAATAACGATTGAACGAATCGACCTTCTGCTTCACGTCAGCGTCGTCGGGAATACGGCGGCGCGCGCGCACGACGAGTTCGTCGATCTCCGCCAGCACGGCCGGCATGTCGAGATCGGGATACGCGTCCTGCGCGATCGACAAGGCCGCCTCGGTGAGCGGCAGGCTCTCGTCATCGGCCATCAGCGAAGAGAAGTATTCGAGGATGCGCGTGGTCGTCATCAAAGCGTGCGTCTCTTGAAGTAGGCGTATTTGAAGCCCATCGCGGACAGCATACCGAAATACAAAGCCGCGAACACGACTAGACTCGCGCCCAGCAGCGCGACGCGCGCGAACGGCGTCGCACGCATGCCGATCCAGTCGAAATTCAGCGACACCCAGTGCATCACACCAGCAAGAACCAGGCACGCGCCGACCAGCTGCACGAAGAAGCGCGCCCAGCCCGACGAGGGATGATAAATCTTGCGGCGGCGCAGGCCCAGATACAGCAGCGCCGCGTTGGCGAGCGCGCCGAGCCCGATCGAAAGCGTGAGCCCCGCGTGCGAAAAGATAGGCACGAAAATGTAATTGCTCACCTGCGTCATGACGAGCACGAAGATCGCGATTTTCACCGGAGTCTTGATATCCTGCTTCGCGTAAAAGCCCGGCGCGAGGATCTTGATCAGGATCAAGCCCGTCAGCCCGATGCCGTACGCCGCCAACGCACGGCCAACCATCACCATCGAATGGCCGTCGAACTTACCGTAGTGGAACAGCGTCGCGGTGAGCGGCTCGGCAAAAAAAAACAGCACGATGGCGCTCGGCGCGGCCAGCAGGAAGGTGATGCGCAGGCCCCAGTCGAGCAGCGCGGAATATTCCTCGTTGTTGGCGTCGACGTGCGCCTTCGAGAGGCTCGGCAGCAGGATCGTGCCGAGCGCCGCGCCGAGCAGCGCGGTCGGGAACTCCATCAGCCGGTCGGAGTAGTTGATCCACGACACCGCGCCTGGCCCGATATTCGACGCAATATTCGTGTTGATGATGAGACTCAGTTGCTGCACCGAGACGGCGAAGGTCGCGGGCACCATTTTGAGGAGCACGCGCTTCACGCCCGGATGCGCTAGCGCGCGGCGGAAATTCAGCCCGATGCGCGGCATCATGTCGATGCGCTTGAGCCCCGGCAACTGCACGAGTAATTGCAGCACGCCGCCCGCGATCACCGCATATGCCAGCGCGTACACCGGCACCTTCATGTGCGGTGCGACAAAAATGGCCACCACGATGAACGACACGTTCAGCAGTACCGGCGCGAACGCCGGCAACGAGAACTGCTTGTAGGTATTGAGTACGCCGGCCGCGAGCGTCGTCATCGAAATGAAGACGATATACGGAAACATGATGCGCGTCATGCCGACCGCGAGGCCGTACGCGGCATCTTCGTACTTCAGGCCCGACGCGACCGCGAACACCACCCAGCTCGCGCCCGCCATCCCGACGATCGAGAGCGCGACGAGCGCCCAGGTGAGCACGGTCGACATCGCATCGACGAGCGCCTTGGTCGGGTCGTGGCCCTGGCTGTTCTTGAATTCCGCGAGAATCGGCACGAACGCCTGCGCGAACGCGCCTTCCGCGGACAGACGCCGCAGCAAATTCGGAATGCGGAACGCGACGTAGAAGGCATCGGTGTAGATGCTTGCGCCGAAGGCCCGGGCGATCAGCGTTTCGCGGATCAGACCGGTTATGCGCGACAACAACGTGAAGCCGCTGACCGTGAGAAGGGCTCGGAATAAATTCATAGAGGCCCATTATACGGGGCACATGCGACGGCTCCCGTGTCGGCGGCGTGCCGGTGGCGGGCAAGTCCGCAAGATTGACCGATTATTGACAGATAGTGCCGTCGCCGAACGGCCTTGGGTGCGCGCGCGGTACGAACACCGTGCTTGTCATATCTCGTTTTTGCTTGCTATAATCGGTTTACTTGGAATTTCCGCCAAGAGGAGCAGCAGAATTAGCGGAATTTCGCATCTTTGCCAGATTGTATTCGATGTATTCGAGCAAAGCACCGATTCAGTATCAAGGTTCTCGGGCAATCGTTCCCGGGATTTCAGATCAAAGACAGCGCTCAAAGGTCCACCTCAGGCTTCTAGAAAAGCCATCAGGTTGGGCAACGCGCTCCGGACAAGTAAAGCAGGAACAGGATAAGGAACCGGAACCGTCATGGCAAATTCCGCACAAGCTCGTAAGCGCGCCCGTCAGGCCGCCAAGGCAAACTCGCACAACTCGGCGCTGCGCTCGAAGTTCCGCACGGCCATCAAGGCAGTCCGCAAGGCGATCGACGCCGGCGATACTGCCAAAGCAGCCGAAGTGTTCCAGGCGTCGATGAAGACCATCGACATCATTGCGGACAAGAAGATCGTCCACAAGAACAAGGCAGCTCGTCATAAAAGCCGCCTGGCTGCAGCCATCAAGGGCTTGCAGGCCCACGCTGCCCAGTAATTCCGGCTTGCTTCCTGTTTCCGCTGCGCAGTAAAGAAAAAAGCTCGCGAGGTTCAACTCTGCGAGCTTTTTTGTGTTCTTGCTCGCAGCAATGCGAGCAGACTTTCTTCTGGGGCTTATTGCGGTCCGCGCCGCTGCGCGACCTGAACCGCGTGATGCGGCGGCAATTCGCACGCCTCGGTCACCAGCAGATCGTTATCTTTAGCGAAGTTGAGCACAAAGTCGAAGGCCATCGGTTCGATGTCGCGCAGGCGCGAATCCAGAATCACGACCTTGATGTCGTCGATCATGGTCGGACGCACGTAGATCGAATACTGCATGTAGGCGTTCGGACCTTTCTGCTTCGGCCCAAACCCGGACATCACACCGCACAGGCGCTCCGACCAGTCGCTGGGTCGAAACTTTCGCCCGCTCTTGGTGATGCCTTGTATGAAGTACTGGGTTGGGACAATTTCAGACATTTAGCAATACCACATGTAGCAATACCTTTTGAGGCCCGTGGCACGCAAGAAGACACCTGACGATGCTGGATGAGCATGCCGGACGGGCGCGGGAAACTATGCTGATTGTTGCAGAGTTGTTGAAACGAGCGGCGCCCATTATAACTCAGCACCCTCCTTTCCGCAGTGCACACAAACGCCAGAGGCTTGTGGCATGGGCTTCCAGAAGGCTGGTAACGGGATTCGGGCAAGCGCCAGTCGGCTTTTCTCCCGCCTCGTCAAAGACATCAAAATCCTTTATATCCTTTATGCTTGATCGCGATACCACTCCCGACGGCGGTGCTGTCCGGCCTCATCGATACGACCAATCCTGATCGATACATCGCACGCGGCCGGTTCGAAGCCGCCGCTTGCGTTTCATGACCTCCAAAAAAATTCGCCACTATCTTCAGTTCAAGGATTTTTCACTCGACGACTATGAGTACGTGCTCGAACGCGCGCGCACCCTGAAGCGCAAGTTCAAGAACTACGAGACCTATCATCCGCTGCACGACCGCACGCTGGCGATGATCTTCGAGAAGAATTCGACGCGCACGCGCCTGTCGTTCGAGGCGGGCATTTTCCAGCTGGGCGGCCACGCGGTGTTCATGAACACGCGCGACACGCAACTGGGCCGCGGCGAGCCGATCGAAGACTCTGCGCAGGTCATCTCGCGCATGGTCGACATCATCATGATCCGCACGTTCGGGCAGGACATCATCGAGCGTTTCGCGGAAAGCTCGCGTGTGCCGGTCATCAACGGTCTGACGAACGAATATCACCCGTGTCAGGTGTTGGCCGACATCTTCACCTTTTACGAGCATCGTGGACCGATTTCCGGCAAAACCGTCGCGTGGGTCGGTGACGCCAACAACATGCTCTACACGTGGATCGAAGCCGCGCAGATTCTCGGCTTCAAGCTGCGTCTGTCCACGCCGGAAGGCTACAAGCTCGACCCCGCGCTGGTCGCCGAAGAAAGCAAGGCGTTCTTCAAGGAGTTTGACGATCCGAACGAAGCGTGCGCGGGCGCGGATCTCGTCACGACCGACGTGTGGACCAGCATGGGCTTCGAGGCCGAAAACGAAGTGCGCATGAAGGCCTTCGCGGACTACTGCGTCGATGCCGAAATGATGGCGCACGCCAACGCCGATGCGCTGTTCATGCACTGCCTGCCGGCGCATCGCGGCGAGGAAGTGAGTGTGGAAGTCATTGACGGGCCGCAGAGCGTCGTGTGGGAAGAGGCGGAAAACCGTCTGCACGTGCAGAAGGCGTTGATGGAATATCTGCTGCTGGGCAAGCTGAATCACTGAGCGTTGCATCGCGCAGGCTCAAAGGCAGACCGGTTCCATCTCGAGTTCGACACCGAAGCGCGCGAACACATCTCGCTTGATGGCCTCGGCGAGTTCGAGCACTTGCGCGCCGGTCGCGCCGCCGCGATTCACGAGCACCAGCGCCTGCCGCTCGTGCACCGCCGCCCCGCCGATGCCGCGCCCTTTCCAGCCGCACTGGTCGATCAGCGAGCCCGCCGCGAGCTTCACCGTGCCGTCGGCTTGCGGATAGGACACGATGTTCGGCTCGCGTGCCTTGAGCGTATCGAACGCTCGCGCGTCGATCACCGGATTCTTGAAGAAGCTGCCCGCGTTGCCGAGCTGGGTCCAGTCATACAGCTTCGCGCGACGCACGGCGATCACCGCGTCGAAAATGGCTTGCGCGTCGCGCGCCGTAGCGCTTTCCAGCGCGCGGGCGACGTCCGCATAGTCGGCACGCGGCGTCCACGCTTTCGGCAGCCGGAACACGACCGATGTGATCATGAATCGCCCGCACCCTTCGCGCTTGAAAAAGCTGTCGCGGTAACCGAACGCGCAGGTCTCAGGATCGAACGCGACGCGCGCGCCGGTCGCCAGTTCGACCGCATGCAACCATTCGAAGCGCTCGCCCATCTCGAGACCGTAAGCGCCGATGTTCTGAATCGGCGCCGCACCGACCGTACCGGGAATCAGCGCGAGATTTTCCAGCCCCGGCATGCCCTGCGCGAGCGTCCACGCGACGAATGCGTGCCAGTTCTCGCCCGCGCCGGCTTCGACGAGCCACGCGCCATCATCCTCGCCGATGACGCGCTTGCCCGCGATGCCGACAATCAGCGCCACGCCGTCGAAATCGCGCGTGAGCACGATGTTGCTGCCGCCGCCGAGCACGAACCACGGCATGCCGGCGATACGCGCATCCGAAGCCAGCGCGGCGGCCGCATCGACGCTATCGATGCGCAAAGCGTAACGCGCCCGCGCATCGAAGCCGAACGTGTTGTGAGGGCGAAGCGAGAAATCGGCGAGAAGCTGAAGGAGGGACATGAACGAGGCACGTCGGTAAAATGACGTCAGGTCCGTGATTATAGCGATAGCGCGACCGCGCCCAGCCGCATCAATGAGGGAGAAAAACACATGCCATCGTTCGACGTCGTCAGCGAAGCAAACATGATCGAAGTGAAGAACGCCATCGAGCAATCCAACAAGGAAATCTCGACACGTTTCGACTTCAAGGGTTCGGATTCACGCATCGAGCAAAAGGAGCGCGAACTCACGCTCTACGCCGACGATGACTTCAAGCTCGGCCAGGTGAAGGACGTCATGCTTAACAAACTGGCCAAGCGCGGCGTCGATGTGCGCTTTCTGGACTACGGCAAGCAGGAAAAGATCGGCGGCAACAAGCTCAAGCAGATCGTCACAGTCAAAAAAGGCGTGCCGGGCGACCTGGCCAAGAAGATCGTCAAGACCATCAAGGACAGCAAGATGAAGGTGCAGGCGAGCATTCAGGGCGACACGGTGCGCGTGCAGGGCGCGAAACGCAACGACTTGCAGGGTGCCATCGCGCTGCTGAAGAAGGAAGTCACGGACACGCCGCTCGACTTCAACAACTTCCGCGACTGATTTTTGACGTGAGCAGGAAAAAAGCCGTTCGGTAAGACACCGGAACGGCTTTTTGCATTATTCGGTGGCTTGCGCCTTCTTTTTGGTTCATCGCAGATTTCCGTGGACGCGTGTCGGCGATTTTGTAATCTGACGTCTGGAAACGGACGTTGGAGGCCGAATTGCTGGATCGCAAAGCATTGGAAAGCACTGGGATGCTGGAAAGGCTAT
>LFLF01000137.1 GCA_001184395.1 Candidatus Paraburkholderia calva
TCGCCCGTAATGGGGGAAAGCGGGCCGCAGGCCCAGGCGCAACACCCTGGTGGACCGGAAATCCAGGCGCAAAGCCTCACTCACGATGAATCTGCCGCTGTTTGCGCCTGAATCGATGAATACAACCGGCTGCTTCAGCGTTGCCTTAGGATGAGCTTTCACATAATCAGCCAGATCACCAGGACCAATGGAACCACCCAAGCCGTCGCTCAGCGGGCCGCCCTTCGAACCGTGGCCTAGTACTGCCCTTGAAAACGCAGGGGTTGATGAGTGTGCGCATCTCTCCCGCGCGAAGCGCCGCCTCAGCCGCGCTTCTCAGGCTCAGTGATTTGCCCCATGTCAGGTGGTGAGAGCGCCACTGCACGTCGCTATCGGACCCGGTCAACTCGAGCAGCATTCCGACCTGATCTGTATGGAAGTACCTGACGCAAGATCGCGGCTTGCCTGACGTGTCTGCACCTTTCGCGCTGCCGGACATGTGTACATGGCTTGCATGGTACGTCGCAGTATGCGACTTGCTGCTCGTGATGTCCCGGTCGTACGGCTGATCGGGATTGTAACTATGGGCCGATCTTGCGATCTGCATCAGATTTTCGATTCCCGTCATTGATTGATGTTTCACTTACCGATTTCGGCCGTGGCCCTTCGAGTGTATAACCCATTCCAGACCGCCGCCGTTGACAATCTAATCGAGTCATCGTGCGCTAAGCTGAGATATGCGCTTGACGACTCGGTACCACTTGGCCGCACTTACGGCCTGTTCACCCGCTGTTCGGCAGGCATCTCACAAACCCGACACGCGATTGCGGATTCGCGGATCCTGCATCGCAAACGCCGCGTAAACTGAAAAAGGCTAGCCTGCGCTAGCCTTCTGATCACTTTGGCCCGCCCTACACGACTCGAACGTGTGACCTACGGCTTAGAAGGCCGTTGCTCTATCCAGCTGAGCTAAGGGCGGGTAACAGCGCACTGTACAAGACATCTTGAAACGACGTCGCGTACGATACCGCGCGGCCGGGCATCGAAGCAGCAGGGATCAGACCGGCTGCAGATGTATCATGAACCAGGTGAAGCTGAGGAAGAAGATTCACCGCGATCACCCAATACATGCCGAACGACGCGAGCCTGCCGTGGCCTTCGAAATAGCGCATCAGGAAGCGCACGCTCAGGTACACGGCGATACCGGTCAGCACGCCACCTAGTGCCGCGTCGAACATCTGCGCGGGCGCGTGGAACAGCTTCGGCAATTCGAGCACGCCCGCCGCGAAAATGATCGGCGTGCCGAGCAGGAAGGAAAATTCCGCCGCCGCTTCCGCCGTGAAGCCGGCGCCCACGCCTGCGATCATCGTCAAGCCGCTGCGCGAGAAGCCCGGAATCAGCGCGCCGATCTGCGCGAGGCCGACCAGAAATGCCTGCTTGAACGTGAGCTTTTCAGGCGCGCGTTGCAGACAGTCGCCCAGCCACAGCAGCACGCCATTGACGATGAGCGCCGCCACGACTATCTGCAGGTCGTGAAAAATGGCTTCCAGCCGCTTTTCCAGTACGAACCCGACGATGCCCGTTGGAATCGTGCGGATGATGAGCGCCCACATCATGTGGCCGTCGTCGTTGCAGCGGCCACCGAGCGACTCGGAGAAGCCGCGGATCAGCGCGATCCAGTGGGTGCGGAAGTACCACAGGAGCGCGAGTGCCGTGCCCAGATGCAGGGCCACCAGGAACGGCAGCAATTGCGGCGCATGCTTGTCGATATGCATGCCGATCAGGCCCGGAACGAGGAGCGTGTGACCGAGACTGCTGACCGGAAAGAGTTCGGTCACGCTCTGCAGCACGCTCAGGAAAATCAGAAACCAGAGAGTCACGCGTCGGTCCTTTTAGTGAAGGTGGAAAGAGGCAGACGCGCCGTGCCCGCTCCCCGCATGAACAGCTAACGATCTGAGCAGGAACGGGAATGAATCAGAAGATACGGCGCGCAATAGATCCCGATTATGCCTAGTGCAATATCGTGCGCCAAGCGCTAACCATACCGACACACATAATCCACCCGCGCCGACAGGGGATCGTCGGCAGAATCGATTATTATCGAAAGCGAATATAAATAAAAACGAAGGTTTAGGTGGAACCAATTGCGATCAGCCGATCGCGACGGATCGCGCCATTCACGTCGTGAGCTTGTACAAAAACACGGTGGTGCTAGCGCCGAACAAACCGAACATCGCCACCCCCATCGCCATTGCCAAGTCCATGACTGCTCCTGTACGTCCGCTTCCGTACATTTGATACTCGTAACAACACATTGCAGTTTCGTTCGGCAGTCGCAATTTCCCGCAAAGGGTTTCTCCGTACGGCAAAGACAGGCAGAATCGATCGGTCGCGAGCAGGCCGGCGGAAGGCCCGGCGGCCTTACGCTAAGCCACTTCCACCCTCATTTACGGAGCGCGTTGCCCATGTCATCCGCAGCAAACGTTATTGAAATCCAGCGCGACGGCGCCTCGATCCGGCTCGCCCCGAACGCCGGCGGCCAGCTCATGACCTGGCGCGTCGGCGGCAAGAAGATCATCCACTGGTCCGATCCGCTCGATTCCGCCACGTGGGACAACGCCGCCAAGATCCGCGGCGGCAATCCGCTGCTGTTCCCCTTTCTCGGCCGGCATTTCGTCGATGGCGAGATCGGCAAATGGCGCGATCCCGATGGCGTCGTCCATGAGCTGGCCACACACGGCTTCGCGCGCAACCTGCCCTTCTCCGCCACGCGCGACGCTGACGGCCACGGCCTGCGCATGACGCTGGTCGACAGCGACGCGACGCGCGGCGGCTATCCGTTCGCGTTCCGCTTCGAGGTCGCGTACCGGTTCGTCAACGGCCACACGCTGGAGGTCGAGCTGACCACGTCCAATCCCGGCGAAGTCGCGCTGCCGTATTACACCGGGCATCACTTCTATTTCGACCTGCCGCACGACCAGCGCACGCAAAGCAGCGTCGAGCTGCCGCGCACCGAGCGGCGGCATCAGTTGCCCGATGGCGCCATCAGCGAGCCGCAGACCGGCCAGTCGCGCTATACGCTCGACGATCCGGGCATCGTCGATATCTTCCATTGCTTCACGGGACCGACGGAGCCGGTGCGGCTCAACCTGCCGGGACTGAAACGCTCGATCGGCTTCGAACTGAATCAGCCGGATTCGGTGCCGTGGTACTGCGTCACGACCTGGACCGAGAAGGACTCCTCGGACTTTTATTGCGTCGAGCCGTGGATCGGCCTGCCGGACGCCATCCACAACGGCCGGGGCCTGCGCTGGCTCGCGCCGGGCAAGACCGAAACGGCGTTGTTGCGCCTCGTCGTCGCGCCGCTCGCGTGAGCCGCGCGGCGCGTGCCGCAGCGGCCCGCATGTGACTTTCTGTCATGCAATAGTCGAACCGGTAAAATCCTGTCTTTCGATCCGCCGCGCGGCCGTGCGCGGCGGCGCTTTACGAGGTCAAGTTTTGCGATTGCACACAGGAATTCGAAGGTTCGCCTGCTCGGCACTGGTGAGCACGCTCGTCACGGCATTGGCGGCGTGCGGGTCGGCGCCGGTCGGGCCGGGCTTCTATCGCGTGGAGCGCGGGGACACGGTCAGCAAGATCGCGCGCGAGAACCGCACGTCGGTCAGCAACATCAAGCGCTGGAATTTGCTGTCGAATCCCGACGCCATCGAGGTCGGTCAGGTGCTGCGGGTCGCGCCGCCAGCCGGGACGGCGACGGCATCGGCCGGATCGTCGGCTTCCACGGGCAGCGCCCGCGCCGACACGCTCGCGCAGAGCAAGGCCGGTCCCGGCGTCACGCTGATCTGGCCGGCTCAGGGCACGGTGATCCACACCTTCGACGGCAAGAATTCGAAGGGAATCGACATCGCCAATGCGGCGGGCACGCCGGTGGTCGCAGCGGCGGCGGGCAGTGTCGTGTACGCGGGCAACGGACTGCGCGGCTACGGCAACATGCTGATCATCAAGCATGCCGACGATTATCTGACCGCCTATGCGCACAACCGCGCCATTCTGGTGAAGGAAGGCCAGCGGGTCCAGCAGGGCCAACAAATCGCTGAAATGGGCGACACCGACAGCAATCGCATCATGCTGCACTTCGAGGTGCGATACATGGGCCGTTCGACGAACCCGGCGCGCTATTTGCCGGCGCGCTGATCGCCAGACGGATTGGCGAGGACATTCGATGAAGAGGATCAAAACGACCGCGTGCTACGCGGCATCCGCACTCGCTTTGGCGTTGACCGGCGCACTCGCCGGCTGCGCGCACGGACCGACGATGACCTATCTGCCTTCGGGCGATCCGGGCTTCGCGATTAATTGCAGCGGCGGCGACGCCTCCACCAGTTGGGCGGCGTGCTACAAGCAGGCCGGAGAAATGTGCGGCGCGTACGGCTACGACATGATTTCTAAGGACGCCGACAATGGCGCGACCGCGGGCGGTTCGGTGGGCGGCATCTTCGGCACGAACATCAAAAATCGTTCGATGGTCATCCGCTGTAAGCAATGAGCGTGAAACAGTCGGACGTGCGAGATTTCACTCTGCCCTGCTTCGGCCGGGTCTAACGCGGGCGCCAGCGGCCGGGTGCCGGATCGATACGCGCGGCGAACGCGAACAGCAGCGCGATCGCAACAGGCGTGATGATGGCAAAAACCCAGAGCAGATCCATGACGGTAACAGTCTGTGACAAGTTCCGTTCACACTAAATGCTCTGCAAAAAGTTTGCTTGAATCGCATCTAAACTTATCCGCCAAGTATGAGTGACCGAAAGTCGTTCTTACGGCACAAACGTGCTCTCCACAAAAACGAAGCCCCGTTGCATCCGCAGCGGGGCTTCTTCGTGTTGCGCGTAGATGACGCTTACTCCGCCGGCGAGGACGCGGACGGCGGCGTCATATCTGTGGGCACGCCGTGATAGTCGGGCGCGGATCTTGCGGTGGATGCTTGTGCTCGTGCGAATTCGGTGCAGCCAGACAAGGCGAGCGCGAAGGAAATGGAAAGGAAGGCGGCGGAAACGATACGCGGCATGAGACTCCTTGACTGATGCATCGACGTCCTGACGACTTGCAGAGACGGGATCGAAAAGCGAAGGCGAAAAAATGAAGGAAAAAGCAAAAGGGTTACAAGCCGAGACTTGTAACCCTTTCGTGTAGTATCGTGGTCGGAGCGAAAGGATTCGAACCTTCGACCCTCTGATCCCAAATCAGATGCGCTACCAGGCTGCGCTACGCTCCGTCTAGCAATTTATTATAGCGCGCCTCGGCCGAAGTCGCAATTGCATCGTTTCAGTGCACGAAAATGACGGTCCGCAGCCCAAGGGCACGCTAGTTGCACATGCACCGTGGCAATCAGGCGCGCCACCCACTCCATGGAGACGATCAATGAACCTCATTCTCTGGCGACACGCCGAAGCCGAAGATCACGCGGCCAGCGACCTCGTCCGCCAACTCACGCCGCGCGGCCGCAAGCAGGCGCAAGGCATCGCCAAATGGCTGAAGGCGCGCGTCGATGACGACGCCGTGTTTCTCGCCAGTCCCGCTACGCGCACGATCCAGACCGTGGAAGCGTTCGGCGACCGTTACCGCGTCGTCGACAGCCTCGCGCCTGGCGCGAGCACGCAGGCCGTGCTCGAGGCGGCCGGCTGGCCCGATGGCATCGCGGAGACGGTAGTCGTGATCGGGCATCAGCCGACGCTCGGCCACGTCGCCGCACTGCTGATGACGGGTCATCAGGTCGAGTGGTCGATGAAGAAGTCCGGCATCTGGTGGTTCCAGTCGCGCTTGCGCAACGGCGACGGTCAGACGGTGCTGCGCGCGGTCGTCAACCCGGACCTCCTGTAACTCGGGCTTTCTGGCGGCGCAGGCACCGTAAGCGGGCGTTAATGCGAATGTCGTTTCATCGAAACATCATTACCATGCCATGCGAACGTCATCGCGTATTACTAACTATATTGGCGGGGAACTTAGTCATCAAGCCAAGTCCTGCCGAGGAACGTCAATGCAAGATATGCCGACGCCCGCTCTGCAATTCGCAGCGTCATCTCTTTCGCTCGATTCCCGCCGTCATCTCCCGCGCACTTCTAAAACCGTCACCGGCCAGCAACGCCTGCAGGTTGCGTGGGCACGCTCCGACGATGCGGTGCGCGACGCGCAACGACCGCGCTATCATGTGTTCTCCGAAGAAATGGGCGCGCCCCTGTCCGGTCCCGCCAGGCTCGACGTCGACGCGTTCGACGCCTATTGCGATCACCTGCTGGTCCGCGATCTCGACACGTTCAAGGTAGTCGGGACGTATCGCGTGCTGCCGCCGCATCAGGCCGCGCGCATCGGCCGGCTCTATGCGGAGAGCGAGTTCGATGTGTCGCGTCTCACGCATCTGCGCCCGAAGCTCGTCGAAGTCGGACGGTCGTGCGTGCATCCCGACTATCGCAATGGCGCGGTCATCATGTCGCTGTGGGGTGGTCTCGCCACCTACATGATGCAAAACGGCTACGAGACGATGCTCGGCTGCGCGAGCGTCGGCATGGTCGATGGCGGTCACTACGCGGCGAACCTTTATAGCTCGCTTGCCACCGACATGCTGACGACGCCGGAATACCGCGCGTTCCCGCATACCCCGCTGCCGGTCGAAAAACTGCGCACGGGCGCGGAAGTGAGCCCGCCGCCGCTGGTCAAGGGTTATCTGCGTCTCGGCGCAAAAATTTGCGGTGCGCCCGCCTGGGATCTAGACTTCAACACCGCGGATTTTCTGACGCTGTTCCGCCTGTCGGATATCAATGCGCGTTATGCGTGCCACTTCATCGGCGACATGCAGATCTGCTAAAGCGCGCACGACGTGCTCAAGCTCAAAATAAGAATGCCCCGCTGCGCGAGCGACGGGGCATTTCAATTGAACGCGAGTTAATCAGTCATCCATATAAATCACGCGATACGGCCGGCCGATCTTCTCCCACTCCATCGCTTCCTGCACGAGGCTGTAGTCCGTGAGCGGATTGCTCGCGACCCAGTCGTTCGGCAGACGCACTTCGAAGCCACCGTTGGCCGCTTTCACTCCGATACCCGGCAAACCAACATTCACGCGGCGGCGTTGCAACAACGCGGCGAGCCGCAGGCAGAACAGCAAGGTCCAGTCGATATCGCGCGCCTGGGCGAGCTTGCCCAGCTTGCCCGCATGACCGAGCACGAGCGCTGCGAGCCGCGCCTGATCAGTACGCGAAAAGCCCGGCATATCCGCATTGCTCACGATATATGCCGAATGCTTGTGATACGCGCTATGCGCGATCGACAAACCGATCTCGTGCAGCGACGCCGCCCATGCGAGAAACATGCGGTTTTCTTCGCGCTGATCTTCGTCGGTTTCTTCGAGCTGATCGTAGAAGCTGATGGCCAGTTCGCCGATCCGGTCCGCTTGCGCGGCATCCACGCCATAACGGCACTCGAAGCCTTCGACCGTCACCGTGCGCATGTCCTGATGCTGGGAACGTCCGAGCAGGTCGTAGAGCACGCCGAGGCGCAGCGCGGCGTCGGTGGTGTCGGCGTATTCGATGCCCAGTTCCTCGAACACGCCCAGCATGATCGACAAGCCGCCGGCCAGCACGGGAATGCGGTCCGGCTTGAGCGCAATGAGCTTGAGCCGGTTGACATTTTCCGACTTGATCAGCGCACGCTTGAGCTTCTCCAGCCCACCGCGCGAAATACCGTGCGTGATGCCCGGATCGTTGAACTCGTTCGCCTCGATCAGTTCGGCCAGCGCGCGCGCCGTGCCCGATGAACCGATCGCCTGATCCCAGCCGGTCTGCTTGTATTCGCGCGAGATGATCTGGATTTCGCGTTTGGCGGCGAGTTCGGCTTGACGCATCGTGTATTCGTCGACATTGCCCGCCGGAAAGAACTGGCGGCTGTGACTCACACAGCCGATATACAGGCTTTCCATGTGAATCGGCGTGTAATGCGAGCCGATGATAAACTCGGTCGAACCGCCGCCGATATCCACCACGAGCCGCTTGCCCGCACTCGCCGGCACCGCATGCGCGGCGCCCGCATAAATCAGACGCGCTTCCTCGCGGCCTGCGATCACTTCTATCGGAAAACCGAGCGCCGCTTCCGCTTCCACGATGAAGTCGTGCGCGTTCTTCGCGACGCGCAACGTGTTTGTGGCGACGGCGCGCACCTGATCGGGATAAAAATCGCGCAAGCGTTCGCCGAAGCGCTTGAGCGCCTCGAGCCCGCGCACCTGCGATGCGCGATCGAGCATCTTGTCTTTCGAAAGACCCGCGGCGAGACGCACGGGTTCGCGCAACGCATCGACCTGATAGATCTGGCTGCCGGCGAGTGTCTCCTCGACGCGGCCGACAATCAACCTGAAGCTATTCGATCCGAGGTCGACTGCGGCAAGTAGATGGGGATGTGTGACCATCGGATATCCAGAAATCTTATGAGATTGGGGGCTGCGCTGTTGCAGCGCACGAATTCTATTCTATGCCGATGCACAAGGCGTCTCCAGTCAACGTCAGACCGGGAAGTTGCCGCAAGGTAGGAGCGCGTATAGGCAATATTAAACGCGCGTCTTGCGCTAGCGACGCTATCCGAAATCTGAGTAGAATTTGTGTCATTAATTCTGACATAAAAATTACATTTTATTGTGAGAGAATTTAGAAGGTATTCTGTCTTTCCTCTTCGAAGACCTATTCAAACCATCCGATGTCCATATGCTACCCGCTCTTCAATCGCGAACTGGGCATTCTAGGTTTCAACGAGCGAGTCCTCGCGCAAGCCACCGATACGTCGGTGCCTTTGTTGGAACGCCTTCGCTTCATCTGCATCACCAGCTCCAATCTCGACGAATTTTTCGAAGTCCGCATGGCGGGTCTTCAGGAGCAGATGCGCGACAATTCCGGCGCCTTGTCGCCGGACGGCATGTCGCTGCAACACGTCTACGACCTCGTATCCGAACGCGTGCAGCATCTCGTGCATCAGCAATATACGATGCTGCACGACATCGTGCTGCCCGCGCTCGAGATGGAGGGCATCTATTTCCACGGCACCGAAAGCTGGACCGAGCAGCAGACCGCCTGGGCGCGCGACTATTTCCATAACGAGTTGCTGCCAGTACTGACACCGATCGGGCTCGATCCCGCGCATCCGTTTCCGCGCGTGCTCAACAAGAGCCTGAACTTCGTCATCGAACTCGAGGGTACCGATGCATTCGGCCGTCAGGCGATGATGAGCATCGTGCAGGCGCCGCGCGCGCTGCCCCGCCTCGTGCGCATGCCGGAAGCATTGTCAGGGTATCCGCATGGTTTCGTTCTGCTGAGTTCATTCATGCAGCACTGCGTGAGCGAGTTGTTTCCACATCTGACCGTGCGCAACTGCAACCAGTTTCGCATCACGCGCAATAGCGAACTGTTCGTCGACGAAGACGAAATCACCAATCTGCGCGTCGCGCTGCAGGGCGAACTGCCCGCGCGGCATCTGGGCAATGCGGTGCGGCTGGAGGTATCGGCGGAGACGCCGCCGCACATGATTCGCCGTCTGCTCGACGAGAGCCAGTTGAGCGATCGCGATTGCTATCGCGTGAACGACCCGGTGAATCTCGTGCGGCTCATGCAGTTGCCCGAGATGGTGGACCGGCCCGATCTCAAATTCGTGCCGCATATTCCTTCCGTGCCGAAGGCGGTCGGCAGCACGAGTAATATGTTCGATGCGATCGATCAGGGCGATATCCTGCTGCATCATCCGTACGAGAGTTTCCAGCCGGTGCTCGAACTGCTGTTGCAGGCCGCCAAGGATCCGCAGGTGGTAGCGATCAAGCAGACCATCTATCGCACGGGCACCGATTCGCCGCTGATGGACGCGCTCATGCAAGCCGCGTGCAACGGCAAGGAAGTGACCGTGGTTGTCGAACTGCTTGCGCGTTTCGATGAGGAGACCAATATCAATTGGGCTTCGCAACTCGAAGCGGTTGGCGCGCATGTGGTGTATGGCGTGGTCGGCCACAAGTGCCACGCGAAGATGATGCTGATCGTGCGACGCGTGCTGCAAGGCGGAAAGATGGTGCTCAAGCGCTATGTACATCTGGGCACGGGCAACTATCATCCGCGTACCGCGCGGTTATATACCGACTTCGGTTTGATGACGTCCGATCAGCAGATGTGCGAGGACGTGCACCATGTGTTTCAGCAGCTGACGGGGATCGGCGGGCAGATTCCGCTACATCTGCTGTGGCAATCGCCCTTTACGCTGCACGTCAAGCTGATCGATGCGATTCGCGCCGAGGCCGATAATGCACGCGCCGGCAAGCGGGCGCGCATCGTCGCCAAGATGAATGCGCTGCTCGAACCTACTGTGATTGCAGCGCTTTATGAGGCTTCGCATACGGGCGTGAAGATAGACCTCATCGTGCGTGGAGTGTGTTCGCTCAAACCCGGTGTCGAGGAGCTTTCCGAGAACATCACGGTGCGGTCTATCGTCGGGCGCTTTCTCGAGCATCACCGCATCTTCTATTTTTATGCCAATGGCAAGGAAGATGTGTTTCTCTCCAGTGCGGACTGGATGGATCGCAATTTCTTCCGGCGGGTGGAAGTAGCGTTTCCCATTCGCGATCGGCGCCTGAAGCGGCGGGTTATCGCCCAAGGGCTCTCGGTTTGTCTCGGAGACAATCAGTCGGCATGGGTCATGCAAAGCGATGGGCACTATCGGAAGCGCCGGTCTGGTAAGTCTATTCGTAATGCACAGTTGGGGGTGTTGGCTAAGTTCTGCTCTTAGCCCGGTGGGGGTCTTTGATGTGCCGTAGGCGTCTTTTGGACTCGTCGTCGGCACAACGGACCATTATACTGACAACAACCTCTCTAGCTAACTTCGTTCCGGCCAATCACCCGCTGCGACCGATTCGGCTGTGGTTGAACGAGGCGCTCACTCGCATGGACGCGGTCTTTTCGCGGATGTATGAGAGCGCCGCGAGGGGGGCGTCCGAGCATCGCGC
>LFLF01000138.1 GCA_001184395.1 Candidatus Paraburkholderia calva
TATCTTTCGCGCAAGCGATTGATGGCACAGGTTCGCCCGTAATGGGGGAAAGCGGGCCGCAGGCCCAGGCGCAACACCCTGGTGGACCGGAAATCTAGGCGCAAAGCCTCACTCACGATGAATCTGCCGCTGTTTGCGCCTGAATCGATGAATACAACCGGCTGCTTCAGCGTTGCCTTAGGCCGCCGAAATCGAACAAGGTTCGAATCACCGAGTGAGTGTTGCGAAGCACGTCCAGAGCGACTTTTATAGGCGACTGGAGGTTGCCTATCGCTGCCTCGTTGCATTCGGCTTCCAGCCGCCGTTTCAGCTCGGCGGTGAAGTCTCCCCTGGACGCGAAGGCGCAACCGGAAAATGGGGCTGCCAAAGCCTTCAGGTCGATGACTGCGGGGGCGACAATACCGTGTGCCTGTGCTAATGACTGCGACTTCAGGGGCGCTCCCAGGAACCTTGGCTGCCACCTCTTGGCGCAGGGCGTCGGCAGCGGTATCGCCCGCTTCGGCACGGAGCCGCGTCTCGGCATGTACGAGTGTCCGTTCCGCCTCAATAATGGGAAGGCAATCGCGATCGAACCGCAAAAGTCCCTTGGCTCGCAGATCAGCCGCTCGGTAATGGGTGAAAACCGCCGGATGATATTCATAATTGAACGGCTTCTGGTTGCGACCGCGGGGAAGTATCGGCATTCTTGAACGCGAACCAGCGATGATCGTCGGCTCACGGCCGCTCCCCTGATAGAAAAGTGCGCCGTTCGCTGTCTCGATGAATGTCCCGTCGCGATCAAGAGTTAGCTCGGCAACCACGTCGAAGAATGTGAGGCCGAGCCCGATCACACCTATCGTGTCGTCGGCGTCGATTGTGTGCAGCGGAACATCTGCGGCGGAATCATGGTGTAAAGATCGATACTAACTTAACCTGTAGGGCTTTCTTCGATTGCCTTCCAGAGCGCGATAATTGCTTCACCATCTACTCTTTACTGGAAGCAGATTATTTATCACGGCATTGCGAATAAAAATATCACCGAAGCTTCCCGCAATGACGACTTTGAAGCCGAAGTTCCTTATTGCCCAAACAGCATACTCTCGTGACGAGCCCGTTGCAAGCTGCCCCGGCAACGAGAACCTTTGCCTCCGCGTATTCCGGATTGTTGAGGACGAAGGAGTCTTCCTCTCGCCAATCGCCGAAAAGACCGATCCCAAAGCCTGAACGCTCGGTCGAAAGGCAAGACCGGGCCGGGATGATTTGGTCGGTGTCTATCTCGCTACGGCGAAGCGGCATGCCTCGGCCGATCACATGGGTACGGCTCATGGCAAGTTCCTAGCTGTGAGTTCGTCAGGGCTAGCAATCCGGCCGAAATAGCACTTGCTGGACGATCGCGGGCGACGCAACGTGCGTGCACCTGGTCTTTGTCGTCTTTCAAAGTTTCGATTGCTCGTTGAAATCGAGCGCTGACCTGCGGCTAAGCGATCCTCGTTGAGGCCAACACATAATGAACAGCCGGCGAAATGGCGAAAATCCGCGCCGGCATTCATGAAGATGCGATTAAGCCCCTCTTTGACTGCTTCATCCCGAACGCGCGATGATCCGGGCACGATGACGAGGTGAACTCCATCATGCACACGTCGTCCATCGAGGACGCTGGCTGCCATGCGTCCTCGATACGGCCGTTGGTGCATAAGCCGATAAAGGCCTTCTGGATTTCGGAGAGAAGTTGGCCCGGACGCACGTCCATATATTCACAGGCCTGCATGCTGCGGGGCTTTCGATCGCTGGGATACGGATCAGCAAAACCGATACTCTGCGCCGGATTGGTGCCTCATGTCACCCGTTCGACGAGCATTGCTGCGTCGATGTTACCTCGCGGTCGAAAACCGCACCTGGATCACTGACCCACAGACGTCATTCTGCCTCGATCTCCGTCGTCCCGCTTTCGCCACGTCTCGCGAGGGCAGTTTTGAGATAGCTCACTGTCACATCGTCGACGCCAATGACTCCCACGCTGGCACCAGCCTCCACTGTCATGTTGCAGAGGGTCATGCGGCCATCCATCTGCAGGGCAGGGACGGCTGAGCCATCGAACTCGATCACATGTCCGGTTGCACCTACGGTGCCGAGCCGCTTTACGATGGCGATGGCGAGGTCTTTAGCTGAAAGTCCAGGCGGGAGAAGCCCGTCCACCGTTACGTGCATTGTTTTGAAACGTGGCAACGTGAGCGCTTGAGTCGCAAGTACCTGCTCTACCTGGCTTGACCCGATGCCAACGGCCAATGCGGCGAAAGCACCGTGTGTCGTCGTATGGGAGTCGCAGCAGACCAAGGTCGATCCGGGACGAACGCGGCCCTCTTCGGGGGCGATCACATGTGTTATTCCCTGACCGACCGTACCAAAGGGGCGGAATAGGATGCCGAATTCAGCGCAGTTCCTCGCCAGCAGTTCGACCTGCCGCGTTAGATGTGGGTCAGTAGCAAGCGTGGCGGCACTTCGTGTCTGCGTATTATGGTCGACAGTCGCCAACGTCAGGTCAGGGCGTCGGACAGTCAATCCCCTTGCCCGCAAGCGATCGAACGCTTGTGGCGTATTTATTTCATGTAGAAGATGCAGGTCGATGAAAAGGAGATCATCACCCTCAGGGAAGGCAGTGACCCGGTGACTGCGCCTGATCTTCTCCAGCAGTGTTTGGTTCATGCGGGCCTCCCCTGTCCGGAGAGATGAGGATGACACCCAGTGCGCTCGCAATGCCGACACAGAGCTAAACGAGCTGCCAGCAGCCGACGTGTAATAGGTATGGTATTGCGATGGGTGTGAGGAACGCTGCGGCGAATACCGTCGTCCCAATCATCCCAAGCGCGGTTCCAGCACGGGAAACACCCGCCAACACAGTTGCCTCTGTATATGCGATACCGGGCCATGCGTGACCAGCGAGGCCGGTTATCGTGAAAAGACAGGTCACGGTCACGACATCTTGGTTGGCCATGCCGCTGAGTATGCAGGCCGACACCCCAGCGACTATCGAGATCAAGCGAATGACGGCGCGGCGATTTTTGTTTCGGTCAGTCTATCTGCCAGTATATATATGCGTAGCGCCACACCACCCAATTGGGGGGGCAGCAATCAATATACCCACTGACATCTTGTAATCAAGTAGCCGATCATCATGCAGATAAATTGTGCCGAATGTCAGCACTGAGAATTGCGGAACTGTAAGCAAACCACCGACGAGTGCGACCCGCCAAACATCCCAGCGCTGGAGGGTGAGATGCCAGCAGAGGCGATGACTGACCGCCGTTTGCGCGCTCTCTTGCCGGCGGCCCAATGTAAACTGCCGCAACCGTCAAATAGAACAAGACGGTCAGCATCAAATAGGCTGTAGCAAAACCAGCAGAACTGGCCGCCAGCGGTACGAGGAACGAGCCCAAGGCGCCGCCCAACGGAATAGCGGTCTGCCGGATGCTCATCGCAGGGCCTCGCTCATGGTCGCTAAACCAAGTCATCACGACTCTCCCCGAGGAGGAATTGATACCCCCTCCTATGAACCCTGCTACGACTAGCAGCGATGCTACAACTATAGCTTACCGACTGGCGGAATACTGGGTTCAAAGAATAGTCCGAGGATCAGAAATGTGGATCCCATGCCAAACAGGCCGATCAACAAAACAAGCTTGTCGCCTGACCTGTCCGTCAGGACGCCCCACACTATTTCGGAAATCGCTACACCCAAGCCCATGGACCCAGGATCAAACCCAGTTCCGGCGTGGAGAAGCTATACTGTTCCCTCATAAGCATGCCGGCCACTGGGATGCCGGCGAAGGTGATTGCGAAGCAGGCCTGCGCAAGTACCCGGATCGAAAGAATGAACCAACGTCGCCGGTTCTGCGGCTTTGGCATGGCAGGGTCATCGAGCAGGTAACTGCTCGATGACCCTGCCATACGATAAGTGCGAGGCAGCCAATATCGGTTGAGGAGGCATGGCCGCTACCAGTGGCCAACAGCCAAGATCTTGGCGGCCGACCACGCGTGGGTGGTCTTCATCTCGCCTTCCAGCACATAGATCAGCTCATACCACGATGCAGGTGGGGCGGTGCAGCGCCTCCCGCTGCGTAGCGAATGATGACAGCGGCGCAGCCGTCAGCGTCTTCCGGCTTGAACAGCCAGGCGATGGAGGACTCTTTTCGGCCATCGGATCAGTTCGGCTCCGATCCAATCGAAATCGAGAGCGCGAATGTCGAAACTGTCCGCCCCGTTGGGGAAAAGGACGCGAGGGAGCATGGCGGGAAGGTCTGTCATTGCTTTTCTCCTCAAGAGTCGAGCGCGCAGCCGACTACACCGTCAGTCCAGTATCGGGCGTACGTGTCGCGAGTAGCGGAATCCTTCATGCTGTATGTTTTCAAAAGCCAACGACGTGAGGTCTCTTCAGCATCGTTAAATTCGATGCGCTCACGGTTATGGAGACCTTGCTGGTTGGCAAACACGAACAGATCGCCGTTTCGCAAGCAATGTCGTGTTTTGGGCGACTTGACGATCGCGTCCTTGAACTTGAGCAACGCATCGCGCGCTTCCATCGGCGCTGTCGGTAGCGGCTTGGTGAGAGTATCTTGGAACCGAATTGTGCGATCGCCTAGCATAATGGGGTGTGATTCAGAGAACTGCCAACTCTTGTTGGACTCCCTCGTCAAATCATCGACCACTGTACGATACCACGGTTGGCTCAGTACACTGATTTCATCTGGCGATAGGTGTCCAAGGATATCAGCGCCGTCGACGAAGCTCGTATAGACAAAATTGGACGGCGGGCAGTGCATTCCAAGAAGAGTGATGAAGTCGGCACGAACCGGATGGCTTGTGCGATCGTTGTGGTAGGATCGTTGTGGTAGATTAGATCTCCGTCGGTAAAGCCGGTACGCATGCCGCGGAAACGGTTGATCGAAATAACATCCGTGAAAAAATCTCCGTTATTTCGTGTTTTGTAGGATAGTAGAGGACTCTTAAGGAGGCTGGTGAAGACACCCAAGAAAGTTTCGCCAACAAAGGTAACTTTAGTCGATACTTATCGGATCGGATATCGGGTCTCATGCTCTAAAGTCGGGATATTCTCGTCGACTGTGGAATTAAGCAGCAAATGCGCCAGCTTGCCGTTGCGGCGATCGAGATGGATGCTTTCGTAGAGATCGCGGAAGAAAGCAGGTAGGCGGTTGCTCGAGGCAATGTTCTCGATGGAGGCCGAGAAGTCGCCGTAATTTTGATAGGGGGACTGCCGGTTTTCCGCAAAGACACTGCGTAACGCGTCACGCTCGACGTCTGAAAAGACATAAAACGGTGTCATGTGAACGATTTCTCCATCGATGAGTTGATCGGACGTTTGCAGGTCAGCGACGTGCTCGATGAGCGTTAACGCCGTGCGATGGTGGTGTTCGTCGTGGGATGACACGCAGTCGGAAAGAACAGTCACAGCGTAATCACGATCATGGGTTTCCAAGGCGGTCGCCAAGATTACGAAGTCGGTCGAAACCCCGGCAAGGTAGAGCGCCTCGACCGATCTGGCCCGCAGCAGAGTCCCTAGCGGAGTGCCTAGGAAAGGGCTGATACGGCGTTTGATTACAACGCGTTCGCCAGGTAAAGGCGCAACAGCGTCATGGATGCGTGTACCCCAACTTCCGAGGACGATTTGTCCGCGCTCGGGAACACGACGGAAGAGCTTTGGCGCTGGATGCCATTCGGGGAAGCCCTCTCAAAACCCGAAGACAACGGGAAAGACAGGCATTTGCCTGCTTCGGGTGTGAGCCAGCACGCGGGTCGCGTTTGTGAGTACGCCGCGCCTCTCCGCCTCGCGATAAAAGCCATTGCCTGCGACGCTTCCATCCGGGTGAACCAGATTATTGATGAAGTCGAGGAACAGGAGCGCGGCGGTCATGCCTGACGCTCCATCCTTTCGGATGCGAGGTCGGCGGCTATCAGTTGGGTGAGCTCATCTACGCTTCGGCAGACTGTGGACTCATGCCGATCACATACCGATTGTAGAAACGTTCGATTTCAGCGTTGTCAGATTTCAGCGTTGTCACTTGGATAGCCCAGATCGGCGATCGCATGACGGATAATCGAACGTTTGGAACGACGGTTGACTAGCAGCTTACACTTGCGGCCAACCAGCGACGGCTTAACATACTCGTAGGTATCGGGGTCATTGAGAGAATGCCCTGCTGGTGTATGCCCGCAGCCGTCGCGAAGGCATAACAACCGAAAAGCGGTCGTGTACACGGCTCCTCAAGGCCGATAGCGGCGCGCAACTCGTTGAAAGCACGTATAAAGCAGTCGATTTTGATCGATGTCTCCAACCCGTACTCGTCACCCTTACAGGCAACAATCGCAACGACCTGCTCCAGAGAGGTATTTCCCGCCCGCTTCCCAATGCCGCCTCCTAATGTTGCCTGAACCGCGTCAGCACCCGCGAGCAACGCTACCATTGAATTCGCAACGGCCAAACCGAGATCGTCGTGGCAGTGAATCGACAAGCGAACGTCTGGCCCAACGACGCCGCGCATATGTGTTGGATCAAATGTCAGATCGCTTGCGGCGTGGCATAACCGGTTGTGTCAGCCAGGATAATCTCCTTGGCACCGAGACTTGTAGATATGCAGATATGCGCGCCAATGTTTCGAGATAGTCAATTGAGGCGCGACTTGCATCCTCTAACCTGACGGCAAGGTTGGAGACTCCCAGTTCCGTTGCCTCGACGATAGCACGGCGTACTTCTTCAAGACCTTGTTCTCGGGTAAGGCCACGCTTGCGCTCCAGATGAATGTCGCTTGCGGTAGCCACCAACATCACCAAGTGATTGTTGTCAGTACCTGCGCAATCAACTGCGCAACATATATCATTTCCGATGGGACGGCAGAAAGTGGCGATAGCAGAGCGTGTAAGACGAGCCGAGATCCGCTGAGTTCTTAGGGTGTCGCTTGGGACGCTGCTGGGAAGCCCGTCTCGATATAGTCGACGCCAGCCTCTTCAAGCGTAGGCGTAATCTCAACCTTACGATTTTCCTCCATTGCATTGCCAGGAACTTGCTCGCCATCCTGTAAGGTCGTGTCAAGAAGCACTATCCTGCGTCCCTGCGGGGGTTGCGCGTCGCGGAAGCTATTAAAAGGGGCACTGCGTTACCTCCCAAAGCGGAACTCGCAAAACCTACCAGTACGTATGTTCTTGAGGGACGGTTATCATGCTGCGATGCGGAGGTTAATGTCCATCAATGTCCATTTATGATGGTAGCGTCGGTACGCACGTCGAGTGAGAGGGCTAAAAATAAACTGTAAATAAACTGTAGCCTATACTAGACTAGTATAATTCGACACAAAGCTAAGTTAGCGAGACGGTAAGAACAATACAAAATGTTGCTTGGCAGTAGCTCATTTGGCTACATCTCTGGACATATGCACTGCAAGAGTACTGCAAAAAGGCGCGCAATTCACAATGATGCCGGATACCCCACTGGGCGCGCCATGATGCCTCCGGTGGAATTGGATAGAACGTTCACAGGCGTGTCGATTGCATATGGAGGGCAGGTGTTGGTTCTCCGACCCGGCGGCAGCATCCTTGAAAAAATGCCGATGGAATTATGCATAGCAAGAAGTATGGGATGGTGCATGAAAACGGGAGAAGCCCTCATCGCTAGTACGCAAAAGCTGCTATGGACCCGCGGTTACACGGGCATGAGCCCTCGTGCGATCCTCGACCATTCTAGCGTTGGACAAGGCAGTCTTTATCACCATTTCGAAGGTAATGGCCGACCTGACCCGAATCGCGATCGAGCGCACGGCTGAGTGCATGAAGGCTCGGGTGGCTACATGTCTTTGTGGTTGTGGCCGACCAATCGACAATCTGATGGCTTTTCTTCAGGATGAGCGGGAAATCCTATGGGGGTGGTGTCCTGGGGGGGTGTCCTATCGGGCGGCTACCGCTAAACTCAGGTCAGGATTGAGTTTATGCGATTGCTAGGAATGTGCCGCGGGTCGAGCGAAATTTAAATTTATCCCGGCATATGGGGACCATGCCGCTAACCTTGGCTTGGTATAGTTTCTTCGACCAACCGCAGGAATCGCGTGTTGCGTGCCCCGCAACCAAGATTCAAAGCAAAGAGCCCGGTGTGAACCGGGCTCTTTGCTTTTGCGCGTCCAGATCCTACTTACTCACGTTATTGCCATTCGCAAACAACTAAACGCGAAACCGCAACAAAAACCCAAGCCCAAAGCACGAAAAGCTGCATGAGTAATAGCTCTTGCAGGCTTCATGCATTCTTGCAAGTCGCTTTTCGGAGCGGGGCGCGCAATCTACGTTGCACGATCCGCGAACTTGTCGCGCTGTGGCCGGATGCCGCTACAAGGCACCGTTATTGCGCGATATTGCGCGAGTTACCCGATCCGATTCAGACTGTGCGATACTGTGATATCACCACTGGCGAATTCAGGACCGAACTCAGGACGAAACAGACGAAGCGCCCGAGCTGGCAGCCGTCGATCAATAGAACTTCTTCGGCAATTGCGCGCGGCGGATTTGCTTGCGTAGACGAGCGACAGCAGCAGCTTTCTTGCGCTTGCGTTCGGTGGTCGGCTTTTCATATGCCATGCGCGACTTGAGTTCCTGGATCAGGCCCGTGCGCTCGACGGTACGGCGAAAACGACGCATGGCGACGTCGAAAGGCTCGTTCTCTTTCAACAGAATCTTGGTCATTGAAATCTCAGTTGATCTGGCCCTGCCAGAAAATTTAGGGCAAAACACAATTGTACTCTTTTTGAGAGCATCCCTGCACCCTCCGCTACCAAAATCTGCTAATAGCGGCCCGGGAATCACATCGTAGGTCGTTGAATAAAGACGACAATCCCGGAATACCCAGGTGCCATGCCCCGCTTTTTTGTCGCCATTCGCGCGAAATTGCTCAGAATCCGCGCGAGCGGAGCGGCGGTGCGCAGCGGGCTGATCGATGGTTACGTCGCTCTGCGGCAACGCCACGCACGGCAAAATCCAGCCATCGTTTTTTCCCTCGGCGATGAGTTCCGGCCATTCCACGCAATAACGCACTTCGCCCTCCACGATCCGGCAGAGGCACGCGCGACACGTACCGTTGCGGCACGAACGCGGCAAGGACAAGCCTGCGCGCAGCGCCACCTCAAGCAGCGTTTCCCCCGCGTGCACCGCGACGAAATGCCCACCCGGTTCGACTGTCATGGCGCACGCGCAGTCTGCGGATTCGCTCACGCTTGCACCATCGACGATGGCGCGCCTGTTGGTCAGATCGCGCAGTTTGGCGTCGGCTTCGCGCGCGGCGGCGGGCATTCGCATGACGAGACGCACGCTCATGCCGTAAGCCGACCCGCTCAGCGTGGCGTCGTGCTGTTCGATTCAGCGGCGCACGCGCGCCTCGTCCGCGTAATCGATCGCGTAATCGATTTCTACCGCGAGCATGCCTTGCTCGATGCGTTCGACGAGCTGCATGGCGCTGGCGATCGCATCGGTATAGGCGCGCACCAGACCGCCCGCGCCCAGCTTGATGCCGCCGTAATAGCGCACCACGGCGGCCAGTACGCCATCGACCTCGTGATGCCGCAGTACTTCGAGAATCGGCCGCCCGGCGGTATCCGACGGCTCGCCGTCGTCGGACATGCCCGACTGTCCGCCCGCGAGCAGCGCCCAGCAGACGTGCGTCTGCCGTCGGATGTTCGGCGCGCAGGCGCTTTAGTTCGCGCATGGCCGCATCGCGGTCCGCAACCGGAATCGCCAGTGCGATGAAGCGGTTCTTGCGAATGTCGATCTCGGTGGTGACGGCGGAGGCGAGGGTATAGGTCGGCACAGCGTGTGAGGGCAGGTGATCAAAGTCGCATGTTAGCGGGTGCGAAGCAGCCGGCATCCGAAAGCGCGATGAGCGCGCAGCGACCATCAAGCCGTCTCGCCGCTCGATGCCTCGTCCGCGCGCAACGGACGCTGCATCAGCACGGTATCGACCCATTGGCCATGCTTTAAGCCGACATGTCTGAGCACGCCGACATGCTCGAACCCGAGCCGCGCATGCAACGCAATCGACCCCGCGTTGCCGCTGTTACCGATCACGGCGATCATCTGTTGCCACGGTCCGCGTTCGCACTGGCCGATCAGCGCGGTGAGGGGCGCAAGGCCGATACCGCGTCCGGCCATGCCATCGGCGACATAGACGGAAGCCGGTACGCCGAGCGCGGCCTATACGCGGACGCATACGCATAGCCCACCACGACGCCGTTGAATTCGGCCACCACATAAGGCAGCTCTGCACCGACGATGCCCGCATGGTGCGCGTGCATCTCGTCGATGGAAGGCGGCGTTTCCTCGAAGGTCGCGAGCGCGTTGAGCACGTAGTGGGAATAGATGCATAGATGCGCGCGATGGCATCGAAGTCGTCGGCGGATGCGGCGCGGATGAGCGGCGAGGAAAGGTTCGGTAAGACCATGTCGTGGTTCCGGGAATCGCTTCGAGAGTCACGCCGTGCGATTCGAAGCGAAGGCATCGATCGATTCCCGAAACGCCGATTCTCTCACGCCGTGCCGAGGCAAAAAGTATGGGCAGGCCGTGCGCCAGGCCACCCCAGGCCACCAAGCGGGCGAGTTTTAGTCGCAAGAAGTCGTTGAATCGGGCAATCTTCGACTTCTAACTGGCTATTGAAATACCCTCTACGCGGGTCATCTTACGCGGGTGATCTGATTGGGAGGGGCAAACTGGGCGGGGCAAACGTTGAATCAAGGAATCGAACGACACTGAGACCGAAACGATGCGCAGAGCGGACGGCTACACCGAATTGATGTTCATGATGACCACGCTGGATAACTTGGTTCCGGCCAATCACCCGCTGCGACCGATTCGGCTGTGGTTGAACGAGGCGCTCACTCGCATGGACGCGGTCTTTTCGCGGATGTATGAGAGCGCCGCGAGGGGGGTCGTCCGAGCTTCGCGCCGGA
>LFLF01000139.1 GCA_001184395.1 Candidatus Paraburkholderia calva
CGCGTCGCGTGCGCTTGCGGCAAGTCTCGAACCTCGCACCTTGATCCGCGGCCATCGCCAGGGTCTGCTGCTTCATCGTCGTTTGCCTTTCTCCTTGCACGTGCGCTCTATAACACCTGACAAGCACTAGTGGTGGACTTAATCAGCGTTGCCTTAAGCGTTGTGGCCGTACTGTTCACAGATTTCGTCGATCAACTTCACGACATGCGCGACGTCGTCCTGCGTCATGAGCGTGAAGAGCGGCAGCGTGAGTGTCGATGCGCCGAGCTTCTCCGCATGCGGGAACATGCCCTCCTTGAACCCGCGTGCGCGATACAACGTGAACAGATGCAGCGCCGGATAGTGCACGCCCGTGCCGATGCCGCGCTCCTTCATCTGCTCCATGAAGTCCGCGCGCGAAAGCATCAGCTTGTCGAGCGGCAATGCGGCCTGGAACATGTGCCAGTTGCTGTCGCTGAAATCGTTCATCGGCAGGCCCATGCCGAGTTTCACCGCCGGGCCGTTCGCGAAGGCTTCGAAATAAGCGCGCGCGAGTTCGCGGCGCTTCTGCGTGAACCGTTCGATGTGCTTCAACTGACCCAGGCCGACGCGCGCCGCGACGTCGGTCAGGTTGTACTTGCCGCCGAGCACGTCGCAGTCTATGCCGTCCATGCCGGTGCGCGTGATGCCCTGCAGGCGGTATTTGCGCGCGAGTTCGGCTTCGTCTTCGTCGTTCATCACGAGCGCGCCGCCTTCGATCGACGTCAGATTCTTGTTCGCGTGGAAGCTGATCGACACCAGATCGCCGAACGAGCCGATCCGCTTGCCTTTCCAGCTCGAGCCGAACGCCTGCGCGGCGTCTTCGATCACGCGCAGCTTGTGGGCCCGCGCGATCTCGTAGAGACGGTCCATGTCCACCGGCAACCCGGCGAGGTAGACCGGCATGATCACCTTGGTGCGTGGCGTGATGGCCCGTTCGAGCAGCGCGAGATCCATGTTGCGCGTGCGCGGGTCGATATCGACGAACACCGGCGTCGCGCCGACTTCGAGGATCACGTTGGCAGTGGAAACCCAGGTCATCGGCGTGGTGATGACTTCGTCGTCTTCGCCCACGCCCGCGATGCGCAGCGCGATTTCCATCGTGCAGGTGCCGGAATTGAACGCGCGCACCGGACGGCCGCCGAAGTACGCGGACAATTCGGCTTCGAACTGCTGGTTCTGTGGGCCAGTGGTGATCCAGCCGGAGCGCAGCACGTCGGCGACGCCCTGAATGGTCTCTTCGTCGATTTCAGGCCTGACGAAGGGCAGGAACGGCCGCGATGTCTGAGTCATGGACTATCTGCTCACTAAATTGGAATTGATCCGGGTTCAGGTATCCGCCGCGCCGGCTCAGCCGCGTGCGAGCACCACCACGCCGATGAGGATGATGCCGATGCCCACGAGCTGCTGCACCGACATCACTTCGCCGAACAAATACCACGCCGCGAACGCGTTGACGACATAGCCGAGCGAGAGCATCGGATAGGCAATGGACACGTCCACGCGCGACAGTCCGACGATCCAGACCACGACGCTGAACACATAACACGTCAGTCCGCCGATGATCGGAAGTTGCGTCGCGATCTTCCAGCCGACCGGGATGATATTGGCGGACGTGATCTCGAAGTGTCCGACCGCGTTCACGCCGGCCTTGAGGAGCAACTGCGCGCACGCGTTCAACAATACGCCGGTAATGACGCAAACGAAGGAAATCGGGTTCATCGGGGAGAGATCAAGAATACTTTGTTAGCCGCCGGAATACGATTCGCCGGAATACGATTGATCGTGCCACGCTGCCCGACGCGCCGCGCGGCACGGAGGGTCATCACGGCTGGGGCTTCTCGACGATCACGCGGCGCGCGGCGCTCGCGATCACCTGCATCGGCACATGGCACTTTTCGAGCTCGTCGAAGCGCGACGGCGGCATTAGCGCTAGGCCGTAACGTTCCGCATCCCAACGCTTAACCCATTCGCCGATGCTCGGCACCCATTTCTGCGGCTCCGTTTGCACGCCGAAGGTCAGTTCGTCGGCTTCCTGCACCATGATCATCGTGTGATCGAGGTAAAAGGGCATCGTGTGATCCAGCTTGGCGATGGAATAGAACGGCGTGTCGGCCGGCAGCTTTGCCATCGCAGCCTTTACCGCCGGCACGAGCTTCACACCCGAGCTTTCGGTGCCGAACACGTCGTGTCCCGTCCCGGCGATTGTGCCGAGCAGCAACCACGCCGCGCCCAGTCCCGCCGCGCCCGCCAGCACGCTGCGCCGGTTCAGCCAGATACCGAACACCGTTAAGACGAACGCCACCCCCAGCGCCGCCCATACCCACACCTGATACTCGCGATACAGCCCGTTCGGCGTGTTCGCGCTGCCGGCGCGTCCGAGGAACACCGTGCCGAACGCCGCCGCGATCAGAAACACCGCGTAGCCGATCAGATGCATGCGGTACTGCAGCTTCGTCAGCGACGGCAGATACAGCCCGATTACGAGCGCAATGGACGGCGCGATCGGCAAAGTATAGGAAAGCAGCTTCGAGTACGACGCGCTGAAGAACAGAAAAATGAACGCGGACCACACCAGCAGCATGGTGACGGGCGCGAAACCGTTGGGCTGGCGCGGCGTCTTGAACGCGTGCCACACGCTCTGGAAGGTGATCGACAGCCAGGGCAAGAAGCCCACGATCAGCACCGGCACGAAGTAATAGAACGGGCCGGGGCGGTTCTGCGCAGGCGTCAGATAGCGTTCGAACTGCTGCACGATGAAGAAGAAGTTGAAGAACTCGGGGTTCTTTATCTGCACGAGCACGAACCACGGCGCGACCACGATCAGGAACACGATCAGCCCGCTGCCGATGTAGAGGCGCTTCCACAGCGCCCAGTCGCGCGAGATCAGCGAGTAGAGCACTAGCACGGCGCCGGGCAGGATCAATCCGACCAGCCCTTTCGATAGTACCGCCCCGCCCATGTCGATCCAGCAGAGCCACATCCACAGGCGCACCTCGCGGGTCGGCAGGCCGGGGCGCTGGGCGAGCAGCAGCGCAAACAGCGACAGCTCCATCCAGAACGCCAGGCCCATGTCGAGCGTGTTGAAGTGGCCCATCAGGTTCCAGTACGGGCAGGTCGCAAGGATCACGGCGGTCGCGAAGCCGGTCATCGCGTTGAAGACGCGCGTGCCGGTATAGCCCGCCAGCAGCACGCCCGCGAAGCCCGTGAGCGCCGTGTAGAGACGCGCCTGCCACTCGCCGACGCCGAACCACACGAACGTCAGCGCATTCGCCCAGGTTTGCAGCGGCGGCTTCTCGAAGTACTTGTAGCCGTTGTAGCGCGGCGTGATCCAGTCGCCGGTGACGAACATTTCGCGCGCCATCTCGGCGTAACGGCCTTCGTCGCTCGGCACGAGGTGACGCCAGCCGAGCGGCACGAACCAGACGATCGCGAGCGCGAGAATCAGAAGAATGAGGGAGAGACGGGTGAGCGGTAGCCGCGAAGGCGTATCGTTCATGAAGTCGACCTATTCGATGCCGCAAGGCGGCGGGTTAATACGAATGACTCGGCGACGCCGCCCACAGGCTGCCGGACCGGCACGCTGCGGCGGGTGCCCGCGTTTGGGTGCTCGGGTGCTCGCGATCGGCGTCGCAGCAGGTATGCCGCCGCGCGGGAGTGTAGCGCCCGGGCGCGCCGAATTCGTCAAAATGGCGCGCCGCCCGAGGCCGGAGCACAGGGAGCCGGATTGTGTCCCGCGCTTGCTTAGGAATTCCTTAGGGGCTTACTGGTGACGCCCGGCGCCGCGCCCGGCGTTCAGTCTTCGATCAGAAGCGCCGCCGTGACCCGTCGTCCCTCGGACATCAGAATGTTATAGGTGCGGCACGCCGCGCCGAAGTCCATCGTCTCGACGCCGATGCGATGTTTCGCCAGTTGCGCCGTGAGGCGCGGATGCGGAAAGTGCAGCTTCGAACCGCTGCCGAAGATGGCCACTTCGGGCCCAGCCTTGACGAGCACGTCGAAGTTTTCGGGCGTGAGTGCCTCGAACGAGGATACCGGCCACGCCTCGGGCGTCTCGGGCATGACGATCACGCTGCCTTCGTGGCGTTCCAGGTTGATCGCCACGAAGCCGTCTCCGTAGCTCGTGATCGTATTGAGCGCGTTATTGGATTCCTGATGGAGTTTCAAAACGGTGATCCTGAGGGAAGGGATGAACCGGCCTGATGCGCGGGCGCACGCATGCCGTCATGCCGTCGATGCCGCTCGCCGTCCCGCGTCATTCCGCGCCATCCCTTTGGTGCATTGCGGAACCGGGACATAATCAGTAAATTATAACTTTTCGGTCAACGGGCTTGCAGGGCACGGCTCGAACCGATATTGCGCCCGCCTGCCGCCACGAGCCGCCTCGCACGCAAAACCGGTCCGCAACGTCCGAGCCTTACCTGGCGCGGCGTCCCGCGCGGAGCCGGCCGATTTCGCCACGCCTCGGGCGCCGCAACCCGCGCCTTCCCGCCGCAATCCGTTTTGCTTCTTCGGCGCCTTTCGCCGATAATTTCGGGCGGCGCGCGGCGATCGCAGCCGGGCCGCCGTGCCGGCGCCCCCGCATCGAGCACCCGCTTCATCCGAATTCGAACAACGCATTTCTTCTGTCGCCATCTCCAAAGCCAGCCGTGAAACCGATTCTCAAATCCAACAAGCTGCAAAACGTCTGCTACGACATTCGCGGACCCGTGCTCGAGCACGCGAAGCGCCTCGAGGAAGAAGGCCATCGCATCATCAAGCTCAATATCGGCAATCTGGCGGTGTTCGGTTTCGAGGCCCCGGACGAGATCATTCAGGACATGATCCGCAATCTGCCGGGCTCGTCGGGCTATTCGGATTCGAAGGGCGTGTTCGCCGCACGCAAGGCGATCATGCATTACACGCAGGAGAAGGGCGTCGCGGGCGTGGAACTCGACGACATTTTCATCGGCAATGGCGCGTCGGAACTGATCGTCATGGCCATGCAGGCGCTGCTCAACGACGACGACGAAGTGTTGCTGCCCGCGCCGGATTACCCGCTGTGGACCGCCACCGTGAGCCTGTCGGCCGGCACGCCAGTGCATTACCTGTGCGACGAGAGCAACGGCTGGATGCCCGACCTCGACGACATCCGCGCGAAGATCACGCCGAACACCAAGGCGCTCGTGGTCACCAACCCAAACAACCCGACCGGCGCGCTGTACTCGGACGAACTGCTGCGCGAGCTGATCGCGATCGCGCGCCAGCACGGCCTGATCATTTTTGCCGACGAGGTGTACGACAAGATCGTCTACGACGGAAAAGAGCACACGTCGATGGCCGCGCTCTCCGAAGACGTGCTCACCGTCACCTTCAACAGCCTGTCCAAGAGCTACCGCTCGTGCGGCTATCGCGCGGGCTGGATGGTCATTTCCGGTCTCATCGAAGAGAACCGCCGCCGCGCCAGGGACTATCTCGAAGGCCTCGGCATTCTCGCGTCCATGCGCCTGTGCCCGAACGTGCCTGGCCAATACGCCATTCAGACGGCGCTCGGCGGGTATCAGAGCATCAATGACCTGATCGTGCCGGGCGGACGCCTCTACAAGCAGCGCGAACTCGCCTACGACATGCTCACGGCCATTCCCGGCGTGTCGTGCGTTAAGCCGCAGGCTGCGCTCTACATGTTCCCGAAGCTCGATCCGAAGTTCTATCCGATCCAGGACGACCAGCAGTTCATCACCGACCTGCTGCTCGAAGAACGCACGCTGCTCGTGCAGGGCACCGGCTTCAACTGGCCGACGCCGGACCACTTCCGCGTGGTCTTCCTGCCCAACCCCGACGATCTTGCCGATTCGATCAATCGCATCGCGCGCTTCCTCGACGGCTATCGCAAACGACACTCCGCTTAATTCTCCTTTTATTATAGAAGCACGCTGCATGGAACCGATCAAAGTAGGACTCTTGGGCTTCGGCACAGTGGGCAGCGGCACCTTCACGGTGCTGCGCCGCAACCAGGAAGAAATCAAACGGCGCGCGGGCCGCGGCATCGAAATTTCGCGGGTCGCGGTGCGCACGCCGTCGAAGGTGCAGGCCGCGAAGGACGCAAGCGTCGCGGTCACGGACGACTTCGGCGCGGTCGTCGACGATCCTTCCATCGACATCGTGTGCGAGATGATCGGCGGCACGGGGCTGGCGCGCGACCTCGTCTTGCGCGCGATCGCGAACGGCAAGCACGTCGTGACGGCCAACAAGGCGCTGCTCGCGGTGCACGGCACAGAGATTTTCCAGGCGGCGCGCGCCAAGGGCGTGATGGTCGCCTTCGAAGCGGCGGTGGCGGGCGGCATTCCCATCATCAAGGCGCTGCGCGAAGGGCTGACGGCGAACCGTATCGAGTACATCGCGGGCATCATCAACGGCACGACCAACTACATTCTTTCGGAGATGCGAGACCGCGGCCTCGATTTTGCGACCGCGCTCAAGGCCGCGCAGGAACTGGGTTACGCGGAAGCCGATCCGACTTTCGATATCGAAGGCGTGGACGTCGCGCATAAGGTCACGATTATGAGCGCGATCGCGTTCGGCGTGCCGGTGCAGTTCGATCGCGCGTATGTGGGAGGCATCAGCAAGCTGGCAGCCGTCGATATCAAGTACGCGGAAGACCTGGGCTACCGCATCAAGCTGCTCGGCATCACGCGGCGCACGGAGCAGGGCATCGAGTTGCGCACGCATCCGACACTGGTGCCGGAAAAGCGTCTGCTCGCCAACGTAGAAGGCGCGATGAACGCCGTGGTCGTGCACGGCGACGCGGTCGGCACCACGCTGTACTACGGCAAGGGCGCGGGCGCGGAGCCGACGGCCTCGGCGGTCGTCGCCGATCTCGTCGATGTCACGCGTCTGCATACGGCCGATTCGGAGCATCGCGTGCCGCATCTGGCGTTCCAGCCGGATTCGCTGTCGAACACGCCGATCCTGCCAATCGACGAAGTGACGAGCGGCTACTACCTGCGTCTGCGCGTGGCCGACGTGACGGGCGTGCTCGCCGATATCACGCGCATTCTGGCCGCGAAGGGCATTTCCATCGACGCGCTGCTGCAAAAGAAATCCGAGCAGGTGAACGGCGGCCAGAAGGGCGAGACGGACATCATCCTCATCACGCATGAGACGGTGGAAAGGAACGCGAACGCGGCGATTGCCGAGATCGAAGCGCTTTCCACGGTAGTCTCCAAGGTGACGAAGCTGCGCATGGCTTCACTGAACTAACTCAGGATCAGGTAAGCGAATGAATTACATCTCGACACGCGGCGCCGGCTCGAACGAGCGCCACACGTTCTCCGATATCCTGCTCGGCGGTCTCGCGAAGGATGGCGGGCTGTATCTGCCGGCGCAGTACCCGCGCGTATCCGCCGAGGAACTCACGCGCTGGCGCACCCTCTCTTACGCGGACCTCGCGTTCGAAGTGCTGTCCAAGTTCAGCGACGACATTCCCTCCGAAGACCTTCGCTCGCTCACGCGCAAGACCTACACGGCGCAGGTGTACAGCAACGTGCGTCACGAGGAAAGCGCGTCGCAGATCACGCCGCTCAAGACGCTCGGCGTCGAGAACGGCACGCCGCTGTCACTGCTGGAACTGTCGAATGGCCCGACGCTCGCCTTCAAGGACATGGCCATGCAACTGCTCGGCAACCTGTTCGAATACACGCTCGCCAAGCACGGAGAGACGCTGAACATTCTCGGCGCGACCTCGGGCGACACCGGCAGCGCCGCCGAATACGCGATGCGCGGCAAGACCGGCGTGCGGGTGTTCATGCTCTCGCCGCACCGGAAGATGAGCGCGTTCCAGACCGCGCAGATGTTCTCGCTGCAAGATCCGAACATCTTCAACCTGGCGGTCGAAGGCAATTTCGACAATTGCCAGGACATCGTGAAGGCGGTGTCGAACGATCACACTTACAAGGCGGCGCAGAAGATCGGCACAGTCAATTCGATCAACTGGGCGCGTGTGGTCGCGCAGGTCGTGTACTACTTCAAGGGCTATTTTGCCGCGACGAAGAACAACAACGAGCGCGTGTCGTTCACGGTGCCGTCGGGCAACTTCGGCAATGTGTGCGCGGGGCATATCGCGCGCATGATGAGCCTGCCGATCGACCAGCTCGTGGTCGCGACCAACGAGAACGACGTGCTCGACGAGTTCTTCGGCACCGGCGTGTATCGCGTACGCGGGGCGGCGGAGACATACCACACGACCAGTCCGAGCATGGATATTTCGAAGGCATCGAACTTCGAGCGCTTCGTGTACGACCTGCTCGGTTGCGATCCGGCGCGCGTGCTGCAATTGTTCCGCGACGTCGAGGGGAAGGGCGGTTTCGACCTCAACGCGAGCGGCGATTTCGCACGGGTGAAGGAATTCGGCTTCGTGTCGGGCAGGAGCGGGCACGACGACCGCGTGAAGACGATTCGCGACGTGTTCGAACGCTACGACACGATGATCGACACCCACACCGCCGACGGCGTGAAGGTCGCGCGCGAGCACCTGAAACCCGTCGTGCCGATGATCGTGCTCGAAACCGCGCAGCCGATCAAATTCGGCGAAACCATCCGCGAGGCGTTGAATCGCGAACCGGAGCGTCCGGCTGCGTTTGCCGGACTTGAAAAACTGCCACAAAGGTTCGATATCGTCCCAGCGGATACGGGCGTGGTAAAGGCGTATATCGCTGAGCGGATCTGATAGCTGCCGAGTGCTGAAACACACGCGGGGCGTGGCTCTCAGGGCCGCGCCCCGTCGTTTTTCGTTCGGTTACTTTAAGCGCACGAACGCCCGCGTCGTCCCGCGATGGCCCCGACGCCATCCCGAGGCGGCTCAAAAGGCTGCTAAAATCTGAAGTTTTTCGTCGTACCTCATTCAAAAGGTTCAAAAGGGCGCGCCGTGCTGTCTACCGTCAATATCACCATGCAATTCGGGCCCAAACCCCTTTTCGAGAACATCTCGGTCAAGTTCGGCGAAGGCAACCGCTATGGCCTGATCGGCGCCAACGGCTGCGGCAAGTCGACCTTCATGAAGATTCTGGGTGGCGACCTGGAGCCGTCCTCGGGCAACGTGATGCTCGAGCCGAATGTCCGTCTGGGCAAGCTACGTCAGGATCAGTTCGCCTACGAAGGCATGCGCGTGCTCGACGTCGTGATGATGGGCCACACCGAAATGTGGGCCGCCATGACCGAGCGCGACGCGATCTACGCGAATCCCGACGCGACGGATGACGACTACATGCGCGCGGCCGACCTCGAAGCCAAGTTCGCCGAATACGACGGCTACACGGCCGAAGCGCGCGCGGGCGAATTGCTGCTCGGCATCGGCATTAATATCGCCGATCACAATGGGCCGATGAGCAATGTGGCGCCGGGCTGGAAACTGCGCGTGCTGCTGGCGCAGGCGCTGTTCTCGAAGCCGGACGTGCTGCTGCTGGACGAGCCGACCAACAACCTCGACATCAACTCGATCCGTTGGCTGGAAGACGTGCTCAACCAGTACAACTCGACGATGATCATCATCTCGCACGATCGGCACTTCCTGAATCAGGTCTGCACGCACATGGCGGACATGGATTACGGCACGCTCAAGGTGTGGCCGAGCAACTACGACGACTACATGCTCGCGTCCACGCAGGCGCGCGAGCGTCAGCAGGCCGCCAACCAGAAGGCAAAGGAGCGCGTGGCCAACCTGCAGGACTTCGTGCGCCGCTTTTCGGCCAACAAGTCGAAGGCGCGTCAGGCCACCAGCCGTCTCAAGATGATCGACAAGATCAAGATCGAGGAATTCAAGCCGTCGTCGCGTCAGAACCCGTTCATCCGCTTCGAGTACGAGAAGAAGCTGCACAACATCGCGGTGGTGGCGGAAGACATCACGAAGAAGTACGAGCGCACGATCTTTCAGAACTTCAATCTGAGCGTGCAGCCGGGCGAGCGTATCGCGATCATCGGCGAGAACGGCGCGGGCAAGACCACACTGCTCAAGGCGCTGAAGGGCTCGCTGGAACTCGATCACGGCAACGTGAAGTGGGCGGAGAACGCCAACGTTGGCTATATGCCGCAGGACACGTACGAAGAGTTTCCGAAGGAAGAGACACTGATGGACTGGATCGACCAGTATCGCAAGGAAGGCGACGACGAGCAGATGATGCGTGGCACCCTCGGCCGTCTGCTGTTCAATGCGGACGACATCAAGAAGAACGTGAAGGTGCTATCGGGCGGCGAGAAGGGCCGCATGATCTGGGGCAAGCTCATGCTCGGCCGCCACAACGTGCTGCTGATGGACGAGCCGACCAACCACATGGACATGGAGTCGATCGAATCGCTGCAGATCGCGCTAGAGAATTTCGAAGGCACGCTGATCTTCGTGTCGCACGACCGCGAGTTCGTGAGCGGGCTGGCGGATCGGATCATCGAAGTGAAGACCGATGGCACGTTGCGTGACTTCGGCGGGAATTACGAGGACTTTCTGTCGAGTCAGGACATTCAGTAAGGTCCGTCAGCCTCGGAAAAGAGAAAAGCCGCGCGAAGCGGCTTTTTTCGTGTCCGGAGGCCGGTTTTGTTGTGTCGGGAGACCGGCAAAACCCCGCATCGGCAGTCCATTCCGGGTTTCGCCATGTCGGAGGCGGAGACAGCATTCCGGGTCCGCCAGGCATATCTTATCCGGTGTGCTGGATCGGTTTCAACACGGTCATACGTAAGCGCTAAAACGAGCCCGCCTATCTTGTCGGCTTTTAAGAGTGACGATTGCGTCCGCAACCTACATTGGGGACGCAGGCCATAAGCGATGATGAGTTTGACTTTCTGCCACTCCGAGTCATTCGAGAATGCTCCAACGGCAAACGAAGGTACGACCCTGACGGGAAGCGCCGACTGATTGAGGCGTGCTTGCAACCGGGCGCGTCAATCGCTGGGTTCGCACTCAGGGCTCAGGTG
>LFLF01000014.1 GCA_001184395.1 Candidatus Paraburkholderia calva
GAGCAAGGCGTCTATGGAGATAGCGCCTATGCGAGCCAGAAAGCGCTGATGCGTGGCAAGGCCGCCAAGGCACGCGACTTCACCAATCAGCGTACGCGTCGGGCGGGCGAAATTGACAAGGTAGCGCGCGGCAAGAATCGCAACAAGTCGAAGATCGGTGCTCGCGTTGAGCAGGGGTTTGCTGTTGTCAAACGCCTGTGGGGCTTCACGAAGGTGCGCTATCGGGGTCTGGCGAAGAACGCCAATCGGGCTTTCGTTGCGCTGGCGTTGACCAACGTTTATCTTTCGCGCAAGCGATTGATGGCACAGGTTCGCCCGTAATGGGGGAAAGCGGGCCGCAGGCCCAGGCGCAACACCCTGGTGGACCGGAAATCCAGGCGCAAAGCCTCACTCACGATGAATTTGCCGCTATTTGCGCCTAAATCGATGAATACAACCGGCGCTGCTTCAGCGTTGCCTTAAGCGATGAGCGCTTCATTGACTCCGGCGCTCGCCCTGGAAGACGTCACCTGCACGTTCGCGTCGCGCGAGAATCGCCGTGACTGCTACACCGCCGTGCGCGACACGACGCTGTCGATCGCGCTGGGCGAGTTCGTCTCGGTGGTCGGTCCCACGGGATGCGGCAAATCCACCTTGCTGAACGTGTCGGCGGTCTTGCGCGCGCCGTCGTCGGGCGCGGTGAGCGTGTTCGGCGAAAAGCTCAAGGGCATCAACCGGCGCGCGGGCTACATGTTTCAGGCGGACGGCCTGATGTCGTGGCGCTCCGCGCTCGACAACGTGACGGCCGGGCTCGCGTTTCAGGGCGTCGCGAAGCGCGAAGCCACCGCGCGCGGCGAGGAACGGCTCAAGCGGGTAGGTCTGGGCGGCTTCGGCGACCGCTATACGCATCAACTGTCGGGCGGCATGCGCAAGCGCGTCGCCATGGCGCAGACGCTGATTCTCAATCCCGACATCATCCTGATGGACGAGCCGTTCTCCGCGCTCGACATCCAGACGCGGCAGTTGATGGAAAACGAACTGCTCGACCTGTGGGCAGCTAAGCGCAAGGCCGTGCTCTTAATCACACACGATCTCGACGAAGCCATTTCGATGTCGGACTGCGTCGTCGTGCCGTCGGCGGGGCCGGGCACGCATCCGATCGGTGAATTCGCGATCGACCTACTGCGTCCGCGCGATGTGGCGAAGATTCGCCCGCATCCGCGTTTCGTCGATTTGCATGCGCAGATCTGGGGCGTGTTGCGCGAGGAAGTGCTGAAGGGCTATCAGCAACAGTTGAAACCCGTAGCTGCCGATTGAGACAAGACCATGTGGAACAAGCTGCGCCCTAACCGGGGCAATCTCATCGCGTGGCAATGGCTGCTGCTCGCGTGCTTCGTATGGTACGTACTTACGAGCCCGACGCTCCTGCCGCCGTTCTATTTCGACGACGCCGCAAGGCCGCGTTCTTCTTCGGCGAACCGCAGAAGGTGTTGATGCGCATCCGGGAATGGTTCACCGGCGGCGAGATTTATCTGCCCCTGTGGGTCACGCTGATCGAAACCGTGCTCGCCTTCGCAATTGGCACCATGTCCGGTCTCGCGGTCGGCCTGTGGCTTGCGCTTGCGCCGATGACCAGCGCGCTGCTCGACCCGTACATCAAGGCCGCGCGTGATCCTCGCGCAGATCTTCGCCGTGTGGTTCGGGCTCGGCATCTGGTCGAAGGTCGCGCTCGGCGTGACGCTGGTGTTCTTCAACGTGTACCAGAGCGTAAAGGAAGTCAGCCCGGTCGTGCTTGCCCACGCGCGCATGTTCGGCGCGAACCGCAAGCAGTTGTTGCGGCACGTCTATCTGCCGAGTGCGACGAGCTGGGTGTTCTCGAGCTTGCATACGTCGGTCGGGCTCGCGTTCGTCGACTCGGTCGTCGGTGAACATCTCGGTTCGGCCCGCGGCGTCGGCTATCTGATCCTTCAGGCCGAAGGCACGTTCGACATCAACATGGTGTTCGCGGGCATTCTCGTGCTCACGGCGTTCGCGCTGATCCTCGACGGACTGGTGGCGGTCGTCGGGTTGATGAAATGGCAGCCCCAAAGCGGCGAGACCGAGAAACTTTAGCCTGTCATCTGCGTATGGTCTGATACGCGCCTGCGTAAGGCTCCCCCACGTTCCGATCGACCGGTTGTCGCGGCCAATCGTGTCAATTTGATACACGCAAGGTGGTTCTGTGTTTTTTTCAACAGGCGGCGGGTTTAAGCTTGCGCACGTTTGTTCGTGCTGGGTGTGAGCGACATGCTCTCCCCACCGATGCTCCCGCATGGCCGGCATGGCGTCCCACTCACGCGAATTGTGCATCGACGGAAATGAGATTGAAGACCGACAGCACGGTTGCGGTGGCTTTGCCACAACCGATCGGAGGCAGCCTGATCGGGCTCGTCCTCGTTAACAATCTCGTGCGCAACGGTTATAAGCCGGTCGTGTTGGGCTGGTGGCGGACGGCTCGCGGACTGGTTGCCCGCCGTGCAGGTCGCGCGGATCGCGCCGCGCGACGCGTGGCAGGGTGCGTTCGATACCGTGATCGAATTGCGTTCGACCGACTACGCGCGAAGCCTGAGCCGCACGGGCCGAACGCTGTGCCTCGCGCAGTTGCCCGAATACGGCGGAACGAAACATATGGTGGAGCGTGTGGTCGATATCGCGGCGAACGTGCTGCATCTGCGCGACCCTCACGCGTTCGAACGGGCTGACGGTGCCCGCCCAGCGTCGTGCGCGGGCGCTTCGTCGACCGGGTCGTGATTCATCCCACCGGCAGCCATCCAGAAAAGATGTGGGTGTGCCGCAAGCTCCTCGAACTGTCGAAGCGGTTCACGCACCGTCGCTTGCTGCCGAGCTTTCTCGTGGCGACCGCCGAATTCAACGGCTGGGGCGATATCGCGCGCGCCGGTCACGAAGTCCACGCGCTGCCGCATCTGGGCGAGGTCGCCACGTGGATCGCGGAATCGGGCTGGTTCATCGGCAACTACTCCGACCTCGGGCATCTCGCGTCGTCCATCGGTGTGCCGACGCTCACGCTCTTCATGCGGCGCGGACCCGCGCGGTCGTGGCAGCTGAGCTGGGTTGGGGAACGGGCGCGATCGTGCTGCCGCCGTCGGTGGTACCGTTCGCTGCGCTCAAGGAGCGCTTGTGGCAACGCCTGCTCAGCGTGCGGCGTGTGCACGTGGCATTCGACAGCCTGCAGGGAATGAGCGCGGGGAGCGTGCAGGTTCCGAAGGCGCCGTCATTGCGCGTCGTCGATGCGGTGCGGCGCGCGGGCATCGTGACGGATGCGTGAGGCCGAGAAAATCGCCATGCTGGCGTGGCGACGCGACACGCCACACCAAGCGCGTCACATCTCGATCACGATCTTCCCGGTGACACGGCGATTCATCATGTCGTCGAGCGTCTGTGGCGTGTCGTCGAGCTTATAACGCCGGGTGACGACCCGACTGAGCTTGCCCGCCTCGATCCACTCGACCATCGTCGCGAACTCCTGACCCGCGAGCGCATGCTCGCGCCGCATATGATCGCCCTAGGACACGCCGACGATGCTCGCGCCCTTGAGCAGTGGGAGATTGAGCGGCAGCTTCGGGATTTCACCGTTCGCGAACCCACTACCAGATAACGCCCGCACCAGCCGATGCTGCGGAACGCTGGTTCCGCATACGCGCCGCCGACCGGATCGAAGATCAGATCGGGACCGCGGCCGTCAGTCAGCGTCTTGATGCGTTCGCGCAAGTCCTCGCTCGCATAGTCGATGCCGGCATCCGCGCCATGCTGTTTGCAGAACACGAGCTTTTCCTCGCTCGACGCTGCCGAGATTACGTGCGCGCCCAAAATTTTGGCGATCTAGATTGCCGCCCGCCGTGCCGAGCACGAGCAGCGTCTCGCCCGCCTTGATTGGGCTGCGATCGACGAGCGCGTGATACGACGTGCTGTAAGCGAGCGTGAACGCGGCGGCCGAAGAAAAGTCGGCATCGCTGGGCAGGGGAATGCAATTGGACTCGTGTGCGCGCGCCTGCTTGGCGAAAGCGCCTTGCGCCGTGTACGCGGGTTACGTGCATATCCGGCTTGAAACACGTCCTGCCCACGCCGACCTCGCGCACGGTGCCCGCGAACTCCGCGCCCGGCGTAAACGGCAGCGGCGGTTTGAACTGGTATTTGTTCTGGATGGTCAGCACGTCGGGAAAATTGACGCTCGCCGCCTTCACGTCGATGATCACTTCGCCCGCTTCAGGACGCAGGTCGGGCAGCGTTTCGATGGAAAGCGTGTCGGGTAATCCATGTTCACTGCAGCGTACAGCGCGCATATCGTTTCCTTGGTTGGCGGCCTGAGTGTAGGGTAGAGCGCACGGTGTTGCAGAGCGTTCCATGCTTGCCTTTCAGTCGTTCGCGTGCCATGTTTCCTCGGTTACAATTGCCGGATGCGAATCCTACTCAGCAATGACGACAGTTATCTGGGGCGCGGCATCAACGTGCTGCATGCGGCGTTGCAGCCGTTCGGCGAAGTCACGGTCATGGCGCTGGAGCAGAACTGCAGCGGCTCGTCCAACTCGCTCACGCTGTCGCGCCCGTTGAGCATTCATCAGGCGCCGAACGGTTTCAATTTCGTCAACGGCACGCCCACCGACTCGGTGCACATTGCTTTGACGGGCATGCTCGAGCACAAGTCCGACCTCGTGGTATCGCGGGTATCAACAACGGCCAGAACGTCGGCGAAGACACGTTGTATTCCGGCACGGTCGCGGCGGCCACCGAAGGTTTTATGTTCGACATTCCGTCCATCGCGTTCTCGCTGGTCGGGCGCGACTGGCTCTGTCTCGACGATGCCGCGCGCGTCGCGGCTGAGATCACCGCGCATTTCCTCGCCCCGATGCCGGGCCATCCGTTGCTGAATGTGAGCATTCCGAGCCTGCCATACGACCAGCGCGAGTGGAAAGTCACACGCCTGGGTAAGCGGCATCCGTCGCAGCCGGTGATTCGGCAGACCGATCCGCGGTGGCAACCCGATCTACTGGATCGGCCCGTCGGGCGATGCGCTCGACGCCAGCGAGGGCACGGATTTTCATGCGGTGGCCAACGGCTTCGTGTCGATCACGCCGCTGCGACTCGATCTCACGCATACGAAACTCATGGCTGAGACGCGCGAATGAGCGCGTGCCGGGAGCCGTCGCTCATGAGCGACGAGTGCGCCAAGCGCTTCCTGCTGGCGCTCGCGGATCTGGTACGCGAGCCGCGCAAGCCCGCCAGCCGCGCTGATGCGTCGCGCGGCAAGGGCACGGGCGTAACCGACGGTGTGGCGAAATCGCCGGCGAAGCTCGCATCGGTCACGCAGCCCGGCAGCTCCAAGAGCGCATCCGGAGCGGCGAAACCGGTTCCGGCCGCGACCCAGCGCACGTCACACGCCACGCATACCGTTCACACGTCTCATGCGCGCCCGAGTGCGTTGCGCACCGCGCCGCGTGGCGCCGAGCGTGATCTGAACGCCGCCTCCGTCGCCACGAAGAAGGGCGCGTCCAACGTCGCGCTGGCGAGCGTGCAGACGCTGACCTCGGAACGGGTCCGCGAGCGCATGGTCGAACGGCTGCGCGGCAACGGGGTTACCGATCTGCGCGTGCTCAATGCCATGTCCGTGGTGCCGTGCCATATGTTTGTCGATCTGGGGCTGGCCGCGCAGGCATATGAAGACGCCCTGCCCATCGGGCATCATCAGACCATTTCGAAGCCGTCGGTCGTCGCGCGCATGATCGAACTCGTCGCGACCGGCCGCCCGCTCGAGAAAGTGCTGGAGATCGGCACGGGCTGCGGCTATCAGGCGGCGGTGCTATCGCAGGTGGCGAGAGAGGTATATTCCATCGAACGCGTGCGCCCGCTTTCGGAGCGCGCGAAGCTCAATCTGCAGCCGCTGCGGGTGCCGAACATCAGGCTGCATTACGGCGACGGCCGGTTGGGCCTCTGGGCCTGCCCGCCGCCGCGCCCTTCGACGCCATCATCGCGTGTGCGGGGCTCGACGTGCCGATCTGCTCGAGCAACTGGCCATCGGCGGCAGGCGCGTCGCGCCCGTCGGATCGCAGACCGCGCGGTCGCAGGTGCTGACGCTCATGACGCAGGTGTCGGCCACGCAATGGCGGGAATAGCAGCTCGATCGCGTTTTCTTTGTACCCTTAAAATCCGGAGTGATTTGAACCGATGAGTATCTTGCGTGCTATGCGAGAACGGAGTGTGGACGTTCGCCTGACGGCAGCGCAACGCGGCGTTTGTATCTTTGCGCTGTCCGTGCTGGTGGCCTGTTCCTCGCGTCTCGACCAGGCGCCGGTCGTCGACCGGACGGGCGCGGCCCTCAGCACGACGGCGACGCAGACGCCGTACAATGGTCCGCCGCCGGGTTATGTGCGCGTGAAGCAGGGCGACACCCTATATCGGATCGCACTGGAAGACGGTCAGAATTATCACGACATCGCAACGTGGAACAACCTGATCAATCCGAACCAGATCGAAGTTGGCCAACTGATGCGTGTCGTGCCGCCGGGCGCCAATCTGGTGGCGGCAACGCCGGGCGTGGCGACGGCTCCGATCACGGGCGGCGCGGTGCAGGCACAGCCGCTCAACGGCGGGAGCAATGCCTACGCGCAGCCCGGTGTGACGACGGGTGCCACGGGACAGCCACCGTATTACGGTCCGAACTCGGGCATGGGTGCGGCGGCCGGCGCGGCCGGCATGATGGCGTCGGGCACGGCGCTGAACCTTCCGGCGACACCGGGTGCGGATAACGGAGCGGCGGCTCAGCCGGCGTTCATCTGGCCGGCGCGCGGACCGATTCTCGGCACGTTCGACGACGCGAAGAACAAGGGCTTGAACATTGGCGGCGCGGCGGGCGATCCGGTGATCGCATCGGCCGATGGGCGGGTGGTTTACTCCGGAAATGGTCTGCGTGGCTACGGTAATCTGATTATCATCAAGCACGACCCAACTTTTCTCACGGCGTACGCACACAATCGCGCTTTGATGGTAAAAGAAGGGGACGCGGTGACCAAAGGGCAGAAGATCGCTGAGATGGGCAACAGCGATTCGGACCGCGTGATGTTGCATTTCGAAGTTCGCCGGCAGGGTAAACCTGTTGACCCACTGAAGTATTTGCCGCCGCAATAAAGAAAGCGCGCTGCAATAAAGCAAAACCATCATGCCAAAAACGAAGCGCCGTCTGCCGCAAGTCGAGACCGAGACCAGCAGCCGACCGTTGCAAGTGTCGGCGGACGACGGCGCTTCCGCCCGTGACGAAGACGTCGAGCATATCGAGGTCGGGTTCGAGGGCGACGAGGAAGAGGAAAGTTGCGGCAAGAAAGGCGGTGAAGAATCGGGCGCCAGCGCAAACGATTCCGGCCCGGATGTCGACGACTTCCGCTCCATGCTCCAGGCCGAACTCACGGCCGACACCATCCAGCATTACCTGAACCGCATCAGCGTGAAGCCGCTGCTCACCGTAGAGGAAGAGCAGCGCTATTCGCGTTTGGCGAAAGCCGGCGAATTCGACGCGCGCCAGGTGATGATCGAACGCAATCTGCGGCTCGTGGTTAGCATCGCGAAGGGTTATCTCAACCGTGGCGTGCCCTTGCTCGACCTGATCGAGGAAGGCAATCTCGGCCTGATGCACGCCATCGAGAAATTCGACCCGATGCGCGGTTTCCGCTTTTCGACCTATGCCACCTGGTGGATCCGCCAGAGCATCGAGCGCGCCATCATGAATCAAGCGCGCACGGTGCGTTTGCCGGTGCACGTGATTCGCGAGCTGAATCAGGTGCTGCGCGCCAAGTGTCATCTGGAGAAGAATTCCGCCAATTCGGCCGACGCCGTGGCGCCCGAGCGTCGCGACGCGAGCATCGACGATATCGCCTATTTCACCGGCAAGACGCCCGAGGAAGTCACCGACATCCTCGCGCTCAACGAGCACACGGCGTCGCTGGACGCGCCGCTCGATCCCGATCCGGGCAGCAGCCTGCTCGATCTGCTGTCGGACGACCAGAGCCAGTCGCCCGATGCGGAAGTGCAACACCGCGAACTCGAATCGCTCACGCGCCTGTGGCTGTCGCGTTTATCCGACAAGCATCGCCATGTGATCGAGCGCCGCTTCGGGCTCAACCATATCGAACCAGCCACGCTCGAAGAACTCGCCGATGAAATGGGCCTTACGCGCGAACGCGTGCGCCAGATCCAGCAGGAGGCGCTGATGCGGCTCAAGCGCTTCTTCGCGTCCAACGGCGTGCGCAAGGACGCCATGCTCTGACATTTTCTGAACGGCGCTTCCGGGCGTCACGTTTTCCGATTCAATGACTCCGATTCTCGTATTCGACATCGAGACGATCCCTGATGTCGACGGCATTCGCCGTCTCGAAGATTTGCCCACCGATCTCTCCGAGCGCGAAGTCGCCGAACATGCGTTCGAAGCGCGCCGCGAGCGCGTGGGCAATGATTTTTTGCCGCATCATCTGCAGCGTGTGATGGCCATTTCCTGTGTGTTTCGCGACAACAACGGTTTTCGCGTGCGCTCGCTCGGCACGCCCGCCGACGGCGAGGCGGCGCTGATTCAGTCGTTCTATCGCGTGATCGAAAAATACACGCCGCAACTGGTGTCGTGGAACGGCGGCGGATTCGATCTGCCGGTGCTGCACTACCGCGCGCTGGTACACGGCATCGCGGCGCCGCGTTACTGGGATCAGGGGCAGGACGACCGCGAGTTCAAATTCAACAACTATCTCGGCCGCTATCACGCGCGCCACACCGACCTGATGGACGTGCTCGCGATGTATCAGGCACGCGCCAACGCGCCGCTCGATGCGCTCGCTAAGCTGTGCGGTTTTCCCGGCAAGCTCGGCATGGACGGTGGCCGGATATGGGACGCGTATTGCGACGGTCAGATTGACGAAATCCGCAACTATTGCGAGACCGACGTCGTCAACACGTACCTGATGTACTGCCGTTTCCAGATGATGCGCGGCGGTTTCACGCCCGACGAGTACACGGACGAAATCAACTTCGTGAAGAACGCGCTCGCGCAGGAAGCGGCGCCGCACTGGGCCGAATATCTGGCCGCGTTCGGACGATAGATAGCCCCGGCGCGGCAGTGACGTTCGTCTACAATCTCGCCTTTGCCAGTCAGGAAGTACGCAGGTGTCTGAAGCCGCCCGAAAAAATTCTCCACGCCGCCGCGCCGCGCCGGCCCGCTCCGTCACGCCCGACTCGGACTTCGTCGCGTCCGAGATCGATATCGTGTCGCCTAGACATGGAAGCACGCGGCGTCGGCCGCACGCTCAACGAGGACGGCGAGCCGGGCAAGGTGATCTTTGTCGAAGGCGCGCTGCCGGGTGAACGGGTGAGCTATTCGAGCTACCGACGCAAACCGAGTTTCGAGCAGGCGCAGGTGGTCAGGGTGTTGCGCAAAGCCGTCATCCGTATCGCGCCGAAGTGCACGTTCTTCGGCACCTGCGGCGGCTGTTCGATGCAGCATCTCGACGTGCGCGCGCAGATCGCGGTAAAGCAGCGCGTGCTCGAAGACAGTCTTCAGCATCTGTCGAAATTGCGCGCCGAAACGATGTTTCGCCCGATTCACGGGCCGTCGTGGGGCTATCGCTATCGTGCTCGGCTGATGGTGCGGCACGTGGAGAAGAAGGGCAGCATGCTAGTCGGCTTCCACGAGCGCAAGAGCAGCTACGTCGCCGACATGACGAGTTGCGAAGTGCTGCCGCTGCACGTCTCGGCGATGCTGGTGCCGCTGCGTTATCTGGTGGCGGGCCTGTCGATCCGCGATCGCATACCTCAGATCGAACTGGCGGTCGGCGCGGACGTCACGGCGCTGGTGCTGCGTATCCTCGAACCGCTGAACGACGCCGACGAAGCGCTGCTGCGCATCTTTGCCGACGAGCACAACGTGCAGTTCTGGCTCCAGCCGAAGGGGCCGGACACGGTCTATCAGTTCTATTCGCTCGATCGGGAGCTGGCGTACACGCTGCCGGAATTCGATATCCGTATGCCGTTCAAGCCGACCGATTTCACCCAGGTCAATCACCAGATCAACCGCGTGCTGGTGGCGCGCGCCTTGTCGTTGCTCGGGCCGCTGCCGGGCGACCGCGTGCTCGATCTGTTTTGCGGCATCGGCAATTTCACGTTGCCGTTGGCGCGTCGTTCGCGCGAAGTGATCGGCATCGAAGGCAGCGAGGCGCTGACGACGCGCGCGCTGGAAAACGCGAAGGCGAATGGCGTCGATGGCCACACGTCGTTCGCGTGCCGCAATCTCTTCGAAGTCACCGCCGACGACATGCGTGCGCTCGGCGCCTTCGACAAGTTTCTGATCGATCCGCCGCGCGAAGGTGCAATCGCGGTGTCGAAAGCGCTCGCGGACCTCGCGCAGGCGGGCGATGAAGCGCTGTTGCCGAAGCGCATCGTCTACGTGTCGTGCAATCCGGCGACGCTCGCGCGGGACGCCGGCCTGCTGGTGCACGAGGCGGGTTACCGGATGAAGGGCGCGGGCGTGGTGAACATGTTCCCGCATACATCGCACGTCGAATCGATAGCGTTGTTCGAGCGCGATTGACGCGCCGCCGCGCGCTCCGTCTATTTGCAGACGTAAAAAAACCGGCCCGAAGGCCGGTTTTTTCGTTAATGCGCCAATGCTTCGATCAGTTGCGGTTGCCGCCGAAAATGCCGAGCAGAGCCAGCAGGTTCGTGAACACGTTGTACAGATCGAGATAAATCGCCAGCGTCGCGCTGATGTAGTTCGTCTCGCCGCCGTTCACCACGCGCTGCACGTCGAACAGCATGTACGCCGAGAAGATCACGATGGCGAGCACCGAGATGGTCATCATCAGCGCGGGCAGTTGCAGGAAGATGTTCGCGAACGCGGCCAGCAGGATTACGATTATGCCCATGAACAGGAACTTGCCCAAGCCCGAGAAATCACGCTTGCTGACCGTGGCAATGGTCGCCATGGCCGCGAAGATCACGCCCGTACCGCCGAACGCCATCATGATGAGCTGCGGCCCGTTCGAGAATCCGAGGATGAAGCTCAGAAGACGCGAGAGCATCAGGCCCATGAAGAACGTGAAGCCGAGCAGGATGACGACACCCACGCCACTGTTCTTCGTCTTTTCAATGGCGAACATGAAACCGAACGCGATCGCGAGGAACGCGATGAAGCTCATGGTCGGACTGGTCGCCGCGAACAGCGAGAAGCCGGTTGCCACGCCCACCCAGGCGCCGAGTACCGTCGGCACCATCGAGAGCGCGAGCAGCCAGTAGGTGTTGCGCAGCACGCGGTTGCACAACTCGACCGAGGTGACGCTGCTATTTCGGCCGAAGCCGTAGGGTGATTCGTTCATGACTTCTCCTTACTCCAATAGTTGATCGTCGGTCAGTCTCGCCGCGACTTCCGTCATACACCGATGATAAGCCGCGGACTTAAGCCAGTATTAGGGCGCGGTATTCATCAAAGCCGCGGTACCCGGGCCGGTTGGTCGCTTCGTTCCAATATGACTCCCGCGCGCCGCGAAATCAATGCTTCAAGTACTGATTCCGCGAGCTTGCCTGGCTTGAGTCCTCGCAGGGTTTGATCCTTATGGGGGGTGGTGCCGTAAGAGTCAATCTTAATTATACCCTGTTTCGTGCTATAATTGTTAATTAGTTTTAATCCGTAAACCGTTCATTTTTTTGGGGTTTTTCATGGCGATCGAGCGCACCCTGTCGATTATCAAGCCCGATGCAGTGGCTAAGAACGTTATCGGCCAGATCTACAGCCGCTTCGAAGGCGCGGGCCTGAAGATCATTGCGTCGCGCATGGTTCATCTGTCGTGTGCGGATGCGGAAAAGTTCTACGCTGTTCACGCAGCACGTCCGTTCTTCAAGGACCTGGTCGAGTTCATGGTGTCGGGCCCGGTCATGATACAGGTTCTGGAAGGCGAAAACGCCATCGCCAAGAATCGCGACCTGATGGGCGCGACGGATCCGAAGAGGGCGGACAAGGGCACGATCCGCGCCGACTTTGCCGACAGCATCGACGCGAACGCCGTGCACGGCTCGGACGCGCCGGAAACGGCAGCTCAGGAAGTCGCATTCTTCTTCCCGGGCGTGAACGTCTACTCGCGTTAATCGTTACACCAATCGGTCGCCGGGCAGCGCTTGGGCGGCCGAACAAGCGTTGTCGCCTTGGCGGCTATAGACTGCCGCCGTCGGCATCGCGCCTCGACGCAGAATAGCTGGACAAAAAAGCAGGACATGGCGCGAACGGTCCCGGGCGGCATCCTTCCGGGCTTCGCAATCTTGAAATGGCACATCTCGACATGACGAGCAGCACTACCGTCAACCTTCTCGATCTCGACGCCGACGGGCTTACCGCGTATTGCGGCAGCCTGGGCGAAAAGCCGTTTCGCGCCAAGCAGTTGCAGCGCTGGATCCATCAATACGGTGCCGAAGAGATTTCGACGGCATGACGGACCTCCCCAAATCGCTGCGCGAAAAACTCAAGGGCCGCGCCAACATGGCGATGTCCGATATCATTCTCGACCACGTTTCCACCGACGGCACGCGCAAATGGCTGCTCGACGTTGGCAACGGCAACGCGGTCGAAACCGTGTCCATTCCCGAAGAAACGCGCGATATGCTGTGCGTGTCGTCGCAGGCGGGGTGCGCGGTGCACTGCCGGTTCTGTTCCACCGGCAAGCAAGGCTTCTCAGACAATCTCACGACCGGTGAAATCATCGGTCAGTTGCGCATGGCGGAGTTCGCGCTGCGCAAGTCGTACGGTCGCGAAGCCGGCGGCCCGGGCAAGGGCGAGCGCGTCGTCATCATGTCGTGATGATGGGCATGGGAGAGCCGATGCTCAATTACGACGCCGACGCCGCCAACACCGTCGTGCCGGCCATGCGCCTGATGCTCGACGACAACGCTTACGGCCTGTTGCGCTGTCGCGTGACGCTGTCCACATCCGACGTCGTGCCGATGATGGACCGTCTCGCTGCCGACCATGGCGCTCGCGGTGTCGCTGCACGCGCCGAACGATCCGCTGCGCGACATGTTGGTGTCGCTCAACGAGAAGTACCCACTGCGCGAGCTGAGGGCGGCGTGTCAGCACTGCCTGAAGGTCGCGCCGCGCGATTTCATCACGTTCGAGTATTGCATGCTCGACGGCGTCAACCAACGACACGGAGCAGCATGCGCGCGAACTGCTTGCCGTCACGCGCGACGTGCCGTGCAAGTTCAACCTCATTCCGTTCAATCCGTTCCCCGAATCCGGCCTGACGCGTTCCAAAAACGAGCAGATCAAGCGTTTCGCGCAGATCCTGATCGATGCGGGCGTCGTCACCACGGTGCGCAAGACGCGCAGCGACAATATCGACTCGGCATGCGGCCAGCTCGCGGGCGAAGTGCAGGACCGCACGAAACTCGCCGAGCGCATGAGTCGTGCGGCGGGCAAAGTAATCGAGGTGCGCGCGGTCTGACGAAACGTTCTGGAGAGTTTCGGGCCGGCGTCGAACCCGGCGCTCCGGTTTGATAAAATAAATCCGATAAAAAAGCGCGGCCAGCGCTCGGAGGCGGCACGCAAAGTCGCACATTTTGTTATAAAGCCGTCTGCGACGGTGTCCAGGTTGTATCGTTCGCGTGGTTTTTACAATCTGACGGCGCAGTAGCGCTATATAGATTAGATAGAAGAATCGATGGGAGGAAATTGGGATGAGTGAGCCGCAGCACTCGGCGCCTTTCGGCAGTCATGACGGCGATTCGTCCGGCGGTCCGCGTGACAGCCGGAGCGGAGCCGGTGGAATGACCTCGAACGAGAGCCAGATGGGGCCGCTGGACTCGATTCCGGCTGTCGGCGCGCGTCTGGCGCAGCTCCGGCAGGGAAAGGGCTGGTCGCTCGACGACATGTCGGCGCGTCTGAAAGTGTCGCCGCCGAAATTGCAAGCGCTCGAGGCGGGTGATATCAGCCAGATGCCGGACCGTACGTTTGCGGCGGGCATCGTGCGCAGTTACGCGAAGATTCTCGGCGCCGATCCTGCGCCGTTTACGCAGGCATTCCGGCGTGACGGCGGCAGCGTCGAGCACAATCTCAAGGTGCCGGCATCAGCAGGAACGGGGTTGCCGCGCGCGCGCGTATCGGTGCCGTTCGGCAATTCGACCGGCCGCAAGCGCTCGTGGATGTGGGGCGGGCTCGCCATCGTCGTCGTGCTGGTCGTACTGGTGATGTGGCACACGGGCGGCGATTCGGCAGCCTGGCTGGCGCGCCTGAAATCCAGCACTGGCGCGTCGAGCGTCACGAGTTCGACAGGTTCGAACGAGGCGGCGGGTGCATCGGTGGTGCAGACGCCCGACCAAGCCGCGGTGGTCAATACGGGCGAGGCATCGCTGCCCGAAGTGGTGACATCGCCGAACGAGCAGCCGATGCCGCGTCTGCTCGGCACGAACGCGCTGCCGGCGTCCTCGTCGGCGCTCGATGCGGCGCAGGCAGCCGCGCAAGCTGCGACGCAATCCGCGGCCATTGCGCTAGCGGCCACCGCGAAGGCGGCTTCATCGGCGGCGGCATCCGCGTCGACCGTGGCGGGCAGCGGCGCGAACGCGGTGGAATTGCAAGTGAAGGAAGATAGCTGGTTCAGCGTGCGGAGCAAGGACGGCAAGGAAGTGTTCTCCGGCCTCGTGCACGTGGGCAGTACGCAGCGCGTGCAGGGCGAGGCGCCGTTCAAGGTGACCGTCGGCAACGTGAAGGGCGTCGAATCGCTGTCGGTCGACGGCCAACCGGTGGACGCCAAGCGCTACGCCTCCGCACGCGGAAACGTCGCGCGTCTAACGCTGCCCTGAGGTTGCCCCCTGACGTTTTCCTGAGGCTGCCGCGGGCAATAGCGGGATCACGCGTGCGCATCATGCAGGTGCATCACGATTCATCATCGTGATGCACGTTTGAGGTTCCACTTACGCATTCCCGCGCCATGAGGGCGGCGGGAATGCCAAAGGGTTTTTCGATGCAATCCGAAGCTCAATCCCTGATCAGCAGCAAGATTTGTTTGACCGAGCCGGTTTTCGGCGGTCCGTTGAAGCGTCGCTCGTCGCATGCGGTCGACGTGCGCTGGGGCGGCCAGCTCGTGATCATCGGAGGCGATGCGCCCGTGTGCGTGCAGTCGATGACCAACACTGACACCGCCGACGCGATCGGCACGGCTATCCAGATCAAGGAACTGGCGCAGGCCGGTTCGGAACTGGTGCGCATCACGGTGAACACGCCGGAAGCCGCGGCGGAAGTGCCGCATATCCGCGATCAACTGGATCGCATGGGCGTGACGGTACCGCTCGTCGGCGACTTCCACTACAACGGCCATCTGTTGCTGCGCGACTATCCGGCCTGCGCCGAAGCGCTGTCGAAGTACCGTATCAATCCGGGCAACGTGGGTCAGGGCGCGAAGCGCGACACCCAATTCGCGCAGATGATCGAAGCCGCCATCAAGTATGACAAGCCGGTGCGGATCGGCGTGAACTGGGGCAGTCTCGATCAGGACCTGCTCGCGCGCATGATGGACGAAAATGCCGCGCGCGCCACGCCCTGGGAACTGCAAAGCGTGATGTACGAAGCGCTGATCCAGTCGGCCATCGGCTCGGCGGAACGCGCGGTCGATATCGGTCTGGGCCGCGACAAGATCATCTTGTCGTGCAAGGTCAGCGGCGTGCAGGATTTGATCGCCGTGTATCGCGAACTCGCCAAGCGTTGCAGCTTCGCGCTGCATCTCGGGCTGACCGAAGCGGGCATGGGGTCCAAGGGCATTGTCGCATCGACGGCCGCGTTGTCGGTGCTGCTGCAGGAAGGCATCGGCGACACCATCCGTATCTCGCTTACGCCGGAGCCGGGCGGCGCGCGCACGGGCGAAGTCGTCGTCGGTCAGGTGATTCTGCAGACCATGGGCCTGCGCTCCTTCACGCCGATAGTCATCGCATGTCCGGGCTGCGGTCGCACGACCAGCACGCTGTTCCAGGAACTCGCGTCGCAAATCCAGAATTATTTGCGTAGCTCGATGCCTGAATGGTGCGAGAAGTACGCGGGCGTCGAGAAGATGCACGTCGCGGTGATGGGCTGTATCGTCAACGGTCCGGGTGAGTCGAAGCACGCGAACATCGGCATCAGCCTGCCGGGTTCGGACGAGAATCCGGCGGCGCCGGTGTTCATCGACGGCGTGAAGGTCAAGACGCTGCGCGGCGAGAACATCGCGGTGGAGTTCCAGCAGATCGTCAGCGATTACGTCCAACACACGTACCGGCAAACAGCGGGCAAGCAAGAAGAAACATCCGCGGCATCAATTTAAAGACAGATGACTGAACAGAAGAAACGGTTCGAAAAACTGAGCGGCGTGAAGGGCATGAACGACATCCTCCCGCAGGATGCCACATTGTGGGACTTCTTCGAATCCACCGTCAAGTCGATGCTGCGCGCATACGGCTATCAGAACATCCGCACGCCGATCGTCGAACATACACAGTTGTTCACGCGCGGGATCGGCGAGGTGACCGATATCGTCGAGAAGGAAATGTACAGCTTCACGGACGCGCTCAACGGCGAACATCTGACGATGCGCCCGGAGAACACCGCCGCCGTGGTGCGCGCGAGCATCGAGCATAATCTACTGTACGACGGCCCGAAGCGCCTGTGGTACATCGGTCCGATGTTCCGCCACGAGCGTCCGCAGCGCGGGCGATATCGCCAGTTTCATCAGGTCGGCGTGGAAGCGCTCAGCTTCGCGGGTCCGGACATCGACGCCGAAGTCATCATGATGTGCCAGCGTCTGTGGGACGACTTGGGTCTCACCGGTATCCGCCTCGAACTGAATTCGCTCGGTCAGGCAGAAGAGCGCGCGGCGCATCGCAAGGAACTGATCGCTTATCTGGAAAAGCACATCGATATCCTCGACGAGGAAGCGAAGTGCCGTCTCCATACCAATCCGCTGCGCGTGCTCGATACGAAGAATCCGGCCATGCAGGAAATGGTGCAGAACGTGCCGAGGCTGGTCGATTTTTTCGGTGAGGAATCGCGCAAGCACTTCGAGGGCGTGCAGCGTCTTCTGAAGACGAACAACATTCCGTTCACCATCAACCCGCGTCTCGTGCGCGGTCTCGATTACTACAATCTGACCGTGTTCGAATGGGTGACCGACAAGCTCGGCGCGCAGGGCACGGTGGCGGGCGGCGGCCGTTACGATCCGCTCATCGAGCAGCTCGGCGGCAAGCCGACGGCCGCGTGCGGCTGGGCGATGGGCGTCGAACGCATCCTCGAATTGCTGAAGGAAGAACAGCTCGTGCCGGAAGCCGACGGCACCGACGTGTATGTCGTGCATCAGGGCGAAGCGTCTACCGAGAAGGCTTTCATCGTGGCCGAGCGTCTGCGCGACACGGGCCTCGACGTGATTCTGCATTGCAGCTCGGACGGTGCAGCCGCGAGCTTCAAGTCGCAGATGAAGAAGGCCGATGCGAGCGGCGCGACATTTGCCGCCGTGCTCGGCGACAACGAGCTTGCGCAGGGCACGATCGGCGTGAAGCTGCTGCGCCGCTCGTCGAATGAAACCGACGACGGTCAAAAGAACGAGCAAGTCAACGTTCCGGCGGAAGACTTGACCGATTATCTAATCAATGCGATGGTTGCATCCGCCGCCGACGGGGACGCCTGAGGTTCGGGCACGCGTCGCGCCCATCGAACTGTTTGGGTCATCGCGCGCGGCACTCGTTGAAGGGTTCGAAACGCAGGAAGGAATAGCTGGACGATGAGCTATCACGACGAACAAGAATCACTGGAAAGCCTAAAAGCCTGGTGGGCGAAATGGGGTAATGCGACAACTTGGATCGTCCTCATTGCACTCGTCATCGCGGTAGGTTTCAGCTGCTGGAATTACTGGCAGCGCCGTCAGGCGGCCGAGGCTTCGGTGCTCTACGACAACTTACAGCAGGCGGTCACCGGCAACGATAAAGCGCTGATCACGCGCGCCGCATCGGACATGGAAGACAAGTTCGGCGGCACCGCGTACGCGCAGATGAGCGCTCTCACCGTGGCCAAAGCGCTGTACACGGCAGGTGCCGCGGCAGGCGCGAAGACGCAATTGCAATGGGCCGTCGATCATGCGAAGGACGACGAGTACAAGCAGATCGCCAAACTGCGGCTCGCGCTGATCTATCTCGATGAAAAGAACTACGACGCGGGTTTGAAGCTGCTCGCGGATCAACCGCTCGACGCTTTCAAGGCCGAGATTGCGGACCGGCGCGGCGATCTGCTCGCGGCGCAGGGCAAGTCTGGCGACGCTCGCGCGGCCTACAAGGTGGCGCTCGGCGCGCTGCCGGACAACGACACGTCCGCGCGTCAGTTGATCCAGTTCAAGCTCGATGCGCTCGGCGGCTGATCCTCCGCGTCGCCGGCGAACCGCATCGACTTCGCAGTTTAGCACACGAGCAGCCTGGCCGACCGTCGTGATCGACAAGCGACGGGCGTCGCCGATCAACCGAATTCAACCATTCACTTGCGTTCACCGATGACTTTTTTGAAACGCTACGCTGTGCCGTTCGCCTGCGCGATGACCGCCTTGTTGGCCGCCTGCTCGTCGACCAAGGATGAACGCCGCGTGCCGACACCGCTCGTGGACTTTAAGCCGGTGCTGACCGTCAATCAGGCGTGGAAGGCGAGTGTCGGCAAGGCTGGCCGCTATCTGTTCTCTCCGGTCGCGGTGGGTGACTACGTGTTCGCCGCGGGCGAGAACGGCAGCGTCGCCAAGATCGACGCGAAGACGGGCCAGGATGTCTGGCGCATCAAACTCAAGGACGATCTGTCGGCGGGCGTGGGCAGCGACGGGAATCTGACGGCCGTTGGCGGCCTGAAGGGCCAGATCGATGTGCTCGGTCCCGACGGCAAGATGCTGTGGACCACGACGGCGCCGGGCGAGATCATTTCGCCGCCGCTGGTCGGCAACGACCTCGTGATCGTGCGCACCATCGACGGCAAGGTAATCGCGTTCAATTCGCAGACCGGCGAACAGAAGTGGATCTTCCAGTTGCGCGCGGTGTCGCTGAATCTGCGCGTCTCGGCGGGCATGACCTTCGCCGGTAACGAGGCGGTGCTCGCCGGCTTCCCGGTCGGCGGTTTCGCGGCCATCAACATCCAGACGGGCGATGCCTTTTGGCAGGTGCCGGTGTCTTATCCGAAGGGTGTCACGGAAGTCGAGCGCATCAACGACGTGACCGGTGCGCCGGGCCTCGTCGGCGAGCAGACGTGCGCGGTAACGTTCCAGGGCAAGATCGGCTGTTTCGATGCCAACAGCGGCCGTCCCGACTGGGAGCGCAATTTCTCGAGCAGCAGCGGTCTGGCGCAGGATGACCAGATTGTCGCGGCCGGCGACGACTGGTCGGTGGTCAGCGCGTTCCGCGCCACGGACGGCACGCCGCTGTGGAAGAACGACAAGCTGAAGAGTCGCGACGTCAGCGTGCCGTACATCCTCGGCCGGGCGGTCGTGGTGGGCGATTACAAGGGCTTCCTGCACTTCTTGTCGGCGGACAACGGCGAGTCCGTCGGCCGCATGCCGACGGACGGCAGCCCGATCGTCGCGGCGCCGGTGCTGGCGGGCAATACGCTCGTCGTGCAGACCAAGGACGGCGATCTGTACGGTTTCCGGCCGAACAACTGATTGTCGGAACGTGTAGGCGAGTCAATGCAAGACCGCGCCGCCGCCCGCAACCGGCGGCGCGGCCGATCCAGCGGACCGGATCGCTCGGACAACAAGAAGGTGCCACGTGCGCGCATCCGATCCGATCGACCAGAACCCGTCAGCGGGGTCGCAAGAACGACGCGCATTGCGCGAGTAAGGCCTCGAACGAGAGGCGAACCGGTGTCCGGACAGACAGACGCCGACGTTGGCCACCGATGTGCTGCGCGTGCCATAAGCCGAATAACCTATGCTAATTTTCGACAAGCGCTGCCATTGCGCGGCATCGGCGCCGCGCGTCGCGGTCCGGAACCAACAGGCCGCGCCGCCTAGCGTCCAACCTTGAACAACATCAGATGAAACCGGTAATTGCCCTCGTCGGGCGCCCCAATGTGGGGAAATCGACTCTTTTCAACCGTCTGACACGCTCGCGCGACGCACTCGTCGCCGACCTGCCGGGCCTCACCCGCGACCGCCACTACGGCGAAGGCCGCGTCGGCGGCGAGCGCGGCTATCTCGTCGTCGATACCGGTGGTTTCGAGCCGGTCGCCAAGGACGGCATCTTGCACGAAATGGCGCGTCAGACGCGGCAGGCCGTAGAGGAAGCGGATGTCGTCGTGTTCATCTGCGATGGCCGCAACGGGCTCGCGCCGCAGGACAAGTCCATTACCGACTATTTGCGCAAGACTGGCCGGCCGATCATGCTGGTCGTGAACAAGGCCGAAGGCATGAAGTACACGGCGGTTGCGTCGGACTTCTACGAACTCGGTCTCGGCGATCCGCGCGCGATTTCCGCCGCCCACGGCGACGGCGTGACGGAGATGATCAACGACGTGCTCGATATCGCTTATGCCGACTGGCTGGAGGAAACCGAGGACGAGAAGGCGAAGCACGGCATCAAGATCGCGATCGTCGGGCGTCCGAACGTCGGCAAGTCGACGCTCGTCAATACGCTGATCGGCGAGGAGCGCGTGATTGCGTTCGACATGCCCGGCACCACGCGCGATTCGATCTACGTTGATTTCGAGCGAAACGGCCGCAAGTACACCTTGATCGACACGGCAGGCCTGCGCCGTCGCGGCAAGGTGTTCGAGGCGATCGAGAAATTTTCGGTGGTGAAGACGCTGCAGTCGATCGCGGACGCGAACGTCGTGATTCTTTTGCTCGACGCACAGAGGGATATTTCGGATCAGGATGCACATATCGCTGGCTTCGTCGTGGAGCAGGGCCGGGCGCTAGTGGTCGGCGTGAACAAGTGGGACGGGCTGGATTTGCATGTGCGCGAACGCACCAAGGCCGACCTGACCCGCAAACTCAAGTTTTTGAACTTTGCTAAATTTCACTACGTCTCGGCGCTGGAGAAGGCCGGCATCGGCGTGTTGATGAAATCGGTCGACGAAGCCTACGCCGCCGCCATGGCCAAGCTGCCGACGCCGAAGCTCACCCGCGCGCTCATCGAAGCAGTCGAGTTTCAGCAGCCGCGCCGCCGTGGCCCGGTGCGTCCGAAGCTGCGCTATGCTCACCAGGGTGGTTCGAATCCGCCGCTCATCGTCGTGCACGGCAATGCGCTGGACGCCATTACGGACACGTATAAGCGTTATTTGGAAAGGTGCTTCCGCGAAACTTTCAGACTGATCGGCACTCCATTGCGCATAGAGTTCCGCTCCAGTAAGAATCCCTACGCGGACAAGGACTGAAAGTCGCGCGGGGCAAGCGTTTCGGGCCGGATTAGCCATTCGGCCGATCTGGCGTAGGAAACGTAAATCAGAGAAAATCAGCTATAGTGTAGAGATTGTGGGCGGATCTCTTTTTCTTCGCCAACAATACTTCCAACCTGCAAAAAAAATACGGAGTTTGCTATGAGCAACAAAGGGCAATTGTTACAAGACCCGTTTTTGAACGCGTTGCGTAAAGAGCACGTCCCGGTGTCCATCTATCTGGTCAACGGTATCAAGCTCCAAGGCAATATCGAATCTTTCGACCAGTACGTCGTGTTGCTCAGAAATACGGTCACCCAGATGGTCTACAAGCACGCCATTTCCACGGTCGTGCCGGCCCGTCCGGTGAATTTTCACCCGGACGCCGAATCGTCCTAAACCTCGTTGCGACCGGTTGGTAAGAAAAAGCGAACATTAAGCAACCCGCCGGTCGCTTCAAAACCCAAACACACCAATTTGATTAACGCAGCGCTCGTCGGCATCGACTTCGGCAAGATCGATTTCGAAGCCAGTCTCGAAGAACTCAGTCTGCTCGCACAAAGTGCGGGCGCCCATCCCGCCGTCACGCTCACCGGTCGCCGTTCCAGTCCCGATGCGAAGATGTTCATCGGCAGCGGCAAGGTCGAGGAACTGCGCCTGCAGTGCGAAGCGAACGACGTCGAACTCGTCATTTTCAATCACGCGCTGGCGCCCGCCCAGCAGCGCAATCTCGAAGTCGCACTGAACCGCCGCGTGGTGGATCGCACGAGCCTCATCCTCGATATCTTCGCGCAGCGCGCCCGCAGTCATGAAGGCAAGCTGCAGGTCGAACTCGCGCAACTCCAGTATTTGTCCACACGTCTCATTCGCGCATGGACTCACCTCGAGCGCCAGAAGGGCGGTATTGGCCTGCGCGGTCCGGGTGAAACGCAGCTCGAAACCGACCGCCGTCTCATCGGTGAGCGCATCAAGGCGCTCAAGGCAAAGCTCGATAAACTGCGCCGGCAGCACGGCACGCAGCGGCGCCAGCGCACGCGCAATCGTGCGATGTCGGTGTCACTCGTCGGCTATACGAACGCGGGCAAATCGACGCTGTTCAACGCGCTCACCAAGGCGCAGGCCTACGCCGCCGACCAGTTGTTCGCCACGCTCGATACCACCTCGCGCCGCGTCTATCTAGGCGAGGAGACGGGCCATATCGTGATGTCGGACACGGTGGGCTTCATCCGCGAATTGCCTCACCAGCTCGTCGCCGCGTTCCGCGCGACGCTCGAGGAAACCATCCACGCGGACCTGCTGCTGCATGTCGTCGATGCATCGAGCGCGGTGCGCCTGGATCAGATCGATCAGGTGAACGACGTGCTGCGCAGCATCGGCGCTGACTCGATCCGGCAGGTGCTCGTCTTCAACAAGATCGACGCCGTGTCCGAGCTGGTGGCCCGTGGCGAGGTGGTTGAAAGGGACGAGTATGGCAATATTTCGCGAGTTTTTTTGAGTGCACGCTCGGGTCAGGGACTCGACGCGCTGCGCGTTGCCATCGTCGAAATCGCTTCGGCGGAGGAAGACGAAATCGAGAGCCTGCCCAGCGTGCTCGCCGAACTCGCCGAGCCTCACGAAGTCTCCGAAGCAACGAATTCCTTGCAGTCCGGGTCGAACCCAAAGCGCGATACAAATGCGCGGCCGCAAGACCAGCGGTCGGCAGAACAGCGCGACGACCACACGGTTCCCGAACACGGGCACTGAACGGCTTAAGGACTACATCGACCCGGCCCGATCCGGCTGTCTAATGGTGACTCACCGAGTGAACGACTACAAGTGGACTAACCGGCAACATCAGCCTGCCGTCTTTTCGATCAACGATCCGCGCTGGGGGCGGGGCGACGGCAATGGCGTAAAGAACGACACCAAGCGTCCGCAGGACAACCGGCGTCCAAACGGCAAGTACGAAGGTCCGCCCGATTTCGACGAAATGTGGCGCGACTTCAACCGCCGCATCGCCGGCGTGTTCGAGCGCAAGCCGGGCAACGGCGGTTCGCGCGACAACGGCCGCGGTACTAAGATCGGCATCGTCATCGGCGTGTTGATCGCCATCTATCTCGGCAGCGGCGTGTTTGTCGTGCAGGACGGCCATGTGGGCGTCGTCTCGCAGTTCGGCAAATATCGTCAGACGGTCACCCAGGGCATCCACTGGCGCATGCCGTATCCGTTCCAGTTGCACGATATCGTCGATACCTCGCAGATCCGCTCCGTCGAAATCGGCCGGGGTGCGGCCGTGCCGCAAGGCAATGTGCGCGACGCGTCGTTGCTCACGAACGAAACGGATATCGTCGATCTGCGCTTTGCCGTGCAGTATCAGATCAAGTCGCCGACCGATTTCCTGTTCCGTAATTCCGATCCTGACCTGAGCGTCACGCAGGCCGGTCAGGCAGCGGTGCGCGAGATCGCGGGCAGTCTCAAGACCGACGATCTGCTCTACAAGGACCGCGAGGCGTTGCGCGCGCGTCTGACCGAATCCATTCAGCGTTCGCTCGATGTCTATCTCACCGGCCTGCAGGCGACCGGCGTGACGGTGCAGAGCGTGCAGGTGCCGCAGCAGGTGCAATCTGCGTTCGAGGAAGCGTCGCGTGTGCGGCAGGACAACGAGCGCGCCCGCGACGCGGCGCAGGCCTACGCCAATCAGCTGATCCCGCACGCCAAGGCTGACGCGGCTAAGCTGGTGGACGAGGCGACCGCCTACAGCAATCGCCAGGTCACGCAGGCCACGGGCGATGCCGAGCGCTTCAAGCAGGTCTACGAGGAATACTCGAAGGCGCCCGCGGTGATCCGCGAACGCATGTATCTGGACACGATGCAGCAAATCTATTTGCGCACCACGAAGGTCTTCGTCGATAGCAAGTCGGGCAACAACACGATCGTGCTGACGCTCGACAAACTGGTCGATGCGAATCGCCAGCAGGCGAAGGACGCGGCCGAAGCGCCCGTGAGCGCCGCGTCGGCGCCACAGGCGGAGGTGCCGCAAGCGCGTCTGCAGACGGCGCCCCAAGCGCAGCCGGCTACGCCCGCACCCGCGAATGTCGCCAGTGCGGCGAGCGGCGCCAAGGCTGCGAGCGATCCCTTGCGTTCCCGCGAGTCGTTCCGCTTGCGCGATCGTCAAGACGACCTGCAGTAAGGAGCACACATCATGAATCGAATCATTGCGCTCGTCGTCGCGGTCGTCATCGTGCTGTTCATCGGCTCGTCGATGATCTTCACCGTCGATGAACGGCATGCCGCCATCGTGTCGTCGCATGGCGACAGCAGCGCCCAGCTGGACGGTCCCGGCCTGCATTTCAAGCTGCCGCCGCCGTTCCAGACGCTCACGTTTTTCGATACGCGGACGCTGACCATCGACGAATCGGGCACGGACCGCTTCGCTACGTCGGACAAAAATGAGGTGCTGGTGAACACGGTCGTCAAGTACCGCGTCGCCGATCCGCTCAAGCTTTTCGCAAGCAACGAGAAGAACATGCAGACTGCGGAAGAACGCATTGTCGCGCTGGCGCGCACCGCGCTTACCACGGCCTTCGCCAAGCGCACGCTGGCCGACGCACTTGGCGATCAGCAAGCGCTCGCGAGCGAAGCGCAGCAGTCGGTCGAAGACGCGACGGCCGCGTTCGGCGTGCAGCTCGTCGATCTGCAGATGACACGCATCGACTTTCCGTCGACGGTGGCCGATTCGGTCTACAAGCGCATGATCGCGGCGCGCCAGCAGGCGGCGGCGATCGAGCGTGCCAAGGGCACGGCGGAAGCGGACAAGATCAAGGTCGACGCGGAACGCGAGCAGCAGCAGATTCTCGCGGACGCCTACAGTCAGGCCCAGTCCATCAAGGGCGAAGGGGACAGCAAGGCGGCAGCCATAGCGACCGACGCGTACGGACGCGATCCGCAGTTCTACCAGTTCTATCAGAGCCTCGAAGCGTATAAGAAGACGTTCAAGCCGGGCGACGTGATCGTGGTCGACCCGAGCAGCGATTTCTTCCGCTTCATGCACGGCCCGAACGGCGGCGCGGATTCGTCCGCGGCCGCGTCGGCGAAGCGCTAATCGTGTCCACCGCCGCGCGGTTCCGTTTCGGGGCCGGGCGGCGCCTGCTCCCCTTGAGACATGCTCGAGACGTTATTGCTCGCACTCGCGTTGATGTTGATCATCGAAGGGATGTTTCCCTTCGTTTTCCCGACGGCCTGGCGTGACACGTTCCGCAGGATCGTCGAGCGGCCGCCGCATCACATTCGCATCGGTGGTCTGATCGCGATGGCGTTCGGGCTGATCCTGCTGCTGATCGCCACCTGAGCGTCGCGCAGGGCGCATGTTCGCCGCTTCGCCTAACCTGTTTTCATGCGCGGCCATTTGTGCCGCGCGTTCCGTAGGAAACGCATCGATGTCCACCTGGTTACTGCCCGAGAATATCGCCGACGTTCTGCCGTCGGAAGCCCGCAAGATCGAAGAACTGCGCCGCCGTCTGCTCGACCGTTTCCGTTCATACGGTTATGAGCTGGTAATGCCGCCGATGCTCGAATACATCGAGTCGCTGCTGACGAGCGGTGGCAGCGATCTCAATTTGCGCATCTTCAAGCTGGTCGATCAACTGTCCGGGCGCACGCTCGGCCTGCGCGCGGATATCACGCCGCAGGTGTCGCGCATCGACGCGCATCTGCTCAACCGGCAGGGCGTGACGCGCCTGTGCTATGCGGGCGTAGTGCTGCATACGCGTCCGCGTGGCCTGCACGCGACGCGCGAGCAGATTCAAATCGGCGCAGAAATCTACGGACACGCGGGTCTTGAAGCGGACCTCGAAATCCAGCAACTGATGCTCGATTCGCTGCATCTGGCCGGTCTGACGAAAGTGCGTCTGGACCTCGCACACGCGGGCGTGCTGGCGGCGCTGCTGGAACTGGAGCCGGTGACGGCGGCGCGCGGCGAATCGCTTTATATGGCGCTCGCGAGCAAGGACGTGCCGCGTCTGCATGAACTGACGGAGCATCTCGGTCAGGTGCCGCGCAAGGCGCTGCGCGCGCTGCCGTCGTTGTACGGCGATGCTTCGGTGTTGCAGATCGCGCGTGGCCGTCTGCCGAATCTGCCGGTGATCGCACGCGCGCTCGACGATCTGGCCTTCCTCGCGGCGCAGATCGAAGACGCGGAAGTGATGATCGATCTCGCCGATCTGCGCGGCTACGCTTACCACAGCGGCGTGATGTTCTCCGGCTACGTGGACGGCGTGCCGAACGCCGTCGCGCATGGCGGCCGCTATGACGACGTCGGCCAGGCGTATGGCCGTGCGCGTCCGGCGACGGGCTTCTCGCTCGATTTGCGAGAGGTCGCGCGCATTTCTCCGGTCGATGCCCGCGGTAGCGCAATCCTCGCGCCGTGGAATCACGACGAGTCGTTGCGCATCGCCATCTCAATGCTGCGCGACGCGGGCGAAGTGGTGATTCAGGCGCTGCCGGGCCATGAGCACGATCTCGACGAATTCGCCTTCGACCGCGTGCTGATCGAGCGCGACGGCAAGTGGACGGTCGAGCCGCGTGCCTGAAAGGGACGCGCTCGGGTCGGACGAATCGCCACGCGATAGTCGTGGGCTTTCACGAAATCGATCCGATCGGTGCGTATGTCAAAAACACGAAACTATCCGGAAAAACTCGGAAGTGCCCGAGAAATAGGTAAAATACGTTTTTAACCAGCTAACGAATCAACATGTCTGCCAGTGCAGTGAATGTGAACCCAGGGCGCAACGTCGTGGTGGTGGGCACCCAGTGGGGTGATGAGGGCAAGGGCAAGATCGTCGACTGGCTGACGGACCACGCCCAGGGCGTCGTGCGTTTCCAGGGCGGCCACAACGCCGGGCACACGCTCATCATCGGTGGCAAGAAGACCATTCTTCGCCTCATCCCGTCGGGGATCATGCGCGCCGGCACGGCTTGTTACATCGGCAACGGCGTGGTTCTCTCGCCGGAAGCGCTGTTCAAGGAAATCGACGAACTCGAAGCTGCGGGCATCGACGTCCAGAAGCGCCTGTTCATCTCCGAAGCCGCCACGCTCGTCCTCCCGTATCACGCCGCCATCGACCAGGCGCGCGAAGCCAAGCGCGGCGCGGGCAAGATCGGCACGACCGGGCGTGGCATCGGTCCGGCGTATGAAGACAAGGTGGCGCGCCGTGGTTTGCGCGTGCAAGATCTGTTCGACGTGCCGGTGTTCTCGGAACGTCTGCGCGAAGTGCTCGACTTCCACAACTTCGTGCTGACCAAGTATCTGGGCGCGAACGAAGTCGATTATCAGAAGACGCTCGACACGATGCTCGGCTATGCCGACCGTCTCGCCCCCATGGTCACCGACGTCTCGCGCCGTCTGTACGACGCCAACCACGCCGGCAGCAACCTGCTGTTCGAAGGCGCGCAAGGCACGCTGCTCGATATCGATCACGGCACTTATCCGTTCGTCACGTCGAGCAACTGCGTGGCGGGTGCGGCGACGGCGGGCGCGGGCATCGGGCCGCAGCGTCTGAACTACATCCTCGGCATCACCAAGGCGTACTGCACGCGTGTCGGGTCGGGCCCGTTCCCGAGCGAACTGTACGACGCGGACAACGCGCAACGTCAGGAGCAAGTGGGTCTGACGCTCGCCACCGTCGGCAAGGAATTTGGCTCGGTGACCGGCCGTCCGCGGCGCACGGGCTGGCTCGATGCCGCTGCGTTGCGCCGCTCGATCCAGATCAACGGCATCTCGGGCCTGTGCATGACCAAGCTCGACGTGCTCGACGGCCTCGACGAAGTGAAGCTCTGCACGGGCTACACGCTCGATGGCAAGCCGGTCGATATCCTGCCGCGCGGCGCATCGGAAGTGGCGCGTTGCGAGTCGGTCTACGAGACCTTCGGCGGCTGGAAGGAAAGCACCACCGGCATCACGCAATGGGACAATCTGCCGGAAAACGCGCGCAAGTATCTGACGCGCGTGCAGGAAGTCACAAGCGTGCCGATCGACATGGTGTCGACCGGTCCGGACCGTGACGAAACCATCCTGTTGCGTTATCCGTTCAAGGTCTGAGCTCGAAAGAGTAACGACCTGAGCTGGACTCTGTAAAAAGAATGTGGCCGCCTATTGCCAAATACGTGCCTACATTTCGTATATTATCGTATAATTGATAGATTTTGCATCTCATCTGAAAGAGCCTCACCACCATGATCGCAATGACCGACTCGCGTAACGACGACAAGAACCTCTGGGTCAACTGGAGGACGAATATTACCGGTTGATCGTTACCGGTTGATCGAACTGCTCGCGCTGAAGGTGCACGAATGGTGCACGAATCGGGCTGGAAGTTCGACAAGATCTGTGTCTGGCGCGCGGCGACCTGCGCGTGGGCGATCAACTCTCGCGCATCTACGATCTACTGCCGCGCGATCCTTGCGACCAGCTCGTATCGCGCGGCGGCGGGCACGGAATAGGGAGGGATAGGGATAGGAATAGGACGATCTCAATATCGCATAGTATATCACGACGATGCGCGGCGAACTGTCGGGCAACGTGCTGCTGGTCGACGATCTGGTCGATTCGGGCGTCACGCTCGCGCGTGCAGGAGCATGAAGCAGCGCTATCCGCGATTACCTCGGTGCGCTCGGCGGTGCTCTGGTACAAGGTGTTGCTCGAAGTCTGGTACAAGGCGTGCTCGAAGGTCACGCTCGACTATCACGTGCAGTTCCTGGAAACGAACCCGTGGATTCATCAGCCATTCGAGGAGTGGGACACGGTACGTCCGCACAACCTCGGTGCGTGGATCAAGCGCGGTTTGCAAAACGCGCGCGGATAAGCCGCCACGTGGCGCTACGTGCCGCATGAAACAAAACGCCGTTCCGCCTCCAGGTGCAACGGCGTTTTGTTTTTGCATACCGGACGGATGCAGGGGCAAGCGCGCCGCGCTCGAACACATCTAGATCACGATGCTAAACACTTTGCCTAACATGTGTCGTCGCGCGCGAGCAACATGCGGTTTGTAAGCGGCACGGCATGTTTGTGCGTGGCGTTAGATAGAATGGCGTTCATCTCTTTCCGCTCTGGACGGATATCTCGCTTTTATGACTAACTCGACTCACGCGCATGAGCGCAAACACTCTTTGCCCTCGCTTGCGGTTGCAGCCATCGGTGTCGTTTTCGGCGACATCGGCACGAGTCCACTCTACTCATTGAAGGAAGCGTTCAGCCCGACTCACGGCATCGCGCTTTCCGAGCAATCGATTCTCGGCGTCATCTCCCTGCTGTTCTGGGCCATCGTCATGGTGGTTGCGGTCAAATACGTGCTGCTCGTCATGCGCGCCGACAACAACGGCGAGGGTGGCGTGTTCGCGATGATGACCCTCGCGCTGCGCAGCGTCGGCAATGCCGGCAAGCTCTCCGGTGTGCTGATGATGCTCGGCATCTTCGGCGCCTGCATGTTCTATGGCGATGCGGTCATTACGCCCGCGATGTCGGTGATCTCGGCGGTGGAAGGTCTGGAGCTCGCCGCGCCGACGCTCACGCCGTACGTGATTCCCATCACCATCGTTATCCTGATCCTGCTGTTCTACATTCAGCGGCATGGTACGGCGGTGGTCGGCAAACTGTTCGGGCCGATCATGCTGATCTGGTTCGTGACGCTGGCGGTGCTGGGCGGCTATCATATCTTCATTGCACCGGGCGTGCTGGTCGCGCTGAATCCGTATTACGCCATTTCCTTCATGGCCGATCACGTGTTGCAGGCGTATATCGTGCTCGGCTCGGTCGTGCTGGTGCTGACGGGTGCGGAAGCGCTCTACGCGGACATGGGCCACTTCGGCGCGAAGTCGATCCGCTGCGGCTGGTACGGACTCATCATGCCGTCGCTGCTGCTGAACTACTTCGGTCAGGGCGCGCTGCTGATGCACTCGCCCAAGGCCATCGAAAGCCCGTTCTTTCTGCTCGCGTCCGACAGGGCCTTGCTGCCGCTCGTCATCCTGTCGACCATCGCGACGGTGATCGCATCGCAGGCGGTGATCTCGGGCGCATATTCGCTGACGAGCCAGGCCATTCAGCTCGGCTACGTGCCGCGCATGAAGATCCTGCACACTTCGGAGCTGGCCATCGGACAGATCTACATTCCGCTCGTCAACTGGATGCTGCTGTTCATCATTCTGTGCATCGTGATCGGTTTCAAGAGTTCGGAGAACCTCGCCGCCGCGTACGGCCTCGCCGTAACCGCGACGATGCTCGTCACGACCATTCTCGTATCGGTCGTGATGGTGAATCTGTGGGGCTGGAACTGCTGGCTCGTTGGCGGCATGATTACCGTGTTCCTGTTGATTGATATCGGTTTCTTCGGCGCGAGCCTGCTGAAGATCGAGCAGGGCGGCTGGCTGCCTTTGTGTATCGGCGGAGCGCTGTTCTTCCTGCTGATGACCTGGTACAAGGGCCGCATGATCGTGAAGGAGCGCACGGCTGCCAACGGTATCCCGCTGATGCCCTTCCTGCAGGGTCTGCTCGCGTATCCGCCGCATCGCGTGCCGGGTACGGCGATCTATCTCACCGGCAGCGATTCGCTCGTGCCCGTGAGCCTGTTGCACAATCTCAAGCACAACAAGGTGCTTCACGAACGCACCATCTTCATGAACTTCCAGACACGCGACATTCCCTATGTGGATGACCCGCATCGCATGGAGATCAAGGATATTGGTGGCGGTTTGTTCCTCGTGAAGGCGGCCTACGGCTTCAACGAAACGCCCGACGTGAAGGCCGTGCTCGAGCAGATCACGCGCACACACGCCATGACCTTCGAGTTGATGGACACCTCGTTCTTCATGGCGCGCGAAACGGTGGTGCCGACGGAGTTGCCGGGCATGTTGGTGTGGCGCGAGCGCGTGTTTGCATGGATGCATCAGAACGCCGCAAAGCCGACGGACTTCTTCAGTATTCCCGCGAATCGCGTGGTGGAACTCGGGACGAAGATCGAGATTTAGACGCGTCTTCCGCGTCACGTCCCGCGAGGCGCTCATCGATAAGAACCCCCCACGCTGGTTGAACGTGGGTTTTTTGTTTCGCTGAGTTTCGCGTGCGTGATCAGCGCTTCAGCTTCGCAAACGCGGCCGCCATCGCGCCCGCCGGTTCCGGCTCGCGCCGCTGCTGCGGACGTCCACCGCCCGAACGCCGATCCTGCCCGCCGCCACGCGCTTGCGAGCCCGCGCCGCCACCCGCGCCCGACGATGCCGGCGCGAAGTTGTCGTCCAGACGCATGGTGAGCGAGATGCGCTGACGCTTCACGTCGGTCTCCAGCAGTTTCACCTTCACGACCTGACTCGCCCTCACTACCTCGTGCGGGTCCTTGATGAACCTGGTCGACATGGTACGATACGTGCATGAGTCCGTCTTGATGCACGCCGATATCGACGCACGCGCCAAATGCCGCCACGTTCGTTACCACGCCTTCGAGCACCATGCCCGGCACGAGAGATCGGAAATCTTCTCGATGCCTTCCTTGAAGGTCGTCGTCTTGAGCTCGGGACGCGGATCGCGGCCAGGTTTTTCGAGTTCGGCGAGTATGTCGCGTACGGTTGGCAGGCCGAAGCGGTCATCGACGAATTCCGTCGGTGACAAGCCGGTGAGCGCTTCGTGTTTGCCGAACACGTCGCCGATATGATATGCTTCTTGATCTTCGCCAGCATGCGCTCGACAACCGGATATGCTTCCGGGTGCACCGACGACCGGTCGAGCGGATTCTCGCCGTTGTTGATACGCAGGAAGCACGCCGCCTGTTCGAAGGTTTTGTCGCCGAGACGCGGCACCTTCTTCAAATGTTCGCGCGACGGAAACGGCCCGTTGGTATCGCGGAAATCGACGATATTGCGCGCGAGCGTGGCATTCAGACCCGACACGCGCGCGAGCAGGGCGACGGAGGCCGTATTCGCATCGACACCGATGGCGTTCACGCAATCCTCAACGACCGTATCGAGCGAGCGCGCGAGTTCGCGCTGGTTCACCTCGTGCTGATACTGGCCGACGCCGATTGCCTTCGGCTCGATCTTGACGAGTTCCGCGAGCGGGTCCTGCAAACGCCGCGCGATCGACACCGCGCCGCGCAGCGACACGTCGAGTTCCGGAAACTCCTTCGCCGCGAGTTCCGAGGCCGAATAAACCGATGCGCCTGCTTCCGACACGACGATCTTCTGCAGCTTGAGTTCGGGATACTTGGCGATCAGTTCGCTCGCAAGCTTGTCCGTCTCGCGCGACGCCGTGCCGTTGCCGATGGAAACGAGTTCGGCCTGCGTCGCCTGTGCGATGCGCGCGAGCTTGGCGAGCGAGCCGTCCCAGTCGCGGCGCGGCTCGTGTGGATAGATGGCGTCAGTGGTGAGCAGTTTGCCCGTGCGATCGACGACCGCGACCTTGACGCCAGTGCGCAGACCCGGATCGAGACCGATCACGGCCTTGGGTCCTGCGGGCGCCGCCAGCAGCAAGTCCTTCAGATTGCGCGCGAACACGCGAATGGCTTCGTGCTCGGCTTCCTCGCGCAACTGCGTGAGGAGTTCCGTTTCGATGTGCGGCTGCACCTTCACGCGCCAGCACCAGCGGCACACGTCGGAGAGCCATTTGTCCGCCGCGCGCCCGTGATTCACGATGCCGAACTGGCCCGCGATCATGGCTTCGCACGGATGCGGCACCTGCGCATCGAGTTCCTCGCCGAGGCCGAGCTTGACCGAGAGTACGCCCGCGTTACGGCCGCGGAACAGCGCCAGCGCGCGATGCGACGGCACCGTGCGGATGGTTTCGCTGTAATCGTAGTAGTCGCGGAATTTCTCGCCTTCCTCGTTCTCCTTGCCATCGATCACGCTCGACATCACGAGACCCTGGTTGAACAGATGCTCGCGCAGCTTGCCGAGGATCTCGGCGGTTTCGCCGAACTGCTCGGAGAGGATGTCGCGCGCGCCGTCGAGCGCGGCCTTCGCATCCGCGACGCCTTTCTCCGCGTCGATGTACTTCACGGCTTCGGCTTGCGGATCGAGTGTCGGATCGGCGAGCAGCGTCTGCGCGAGCGGTTCCAGACCGGCTTCGCGCGCGATCTGCGAACGCGTGCGGCGCTTGGGCTTGTAAGGCAGGTAGAGGTCTTCGAGCACCTGCTTGCTGTCCGTGCCTTCGATGGCGCCGCGCAGTTCGTCGGTGAGCTTGCCCTGCTCGTCGATGCTGGACAGGATGGCGGCGCGGCGGTCTTCGAGTTCGCGCAGATAGAGCAGGCGCTCTTCGAGCGTACGCAGTTGCGTGTCGTCGAGGTTGCCGGTCACTTCCTTGCGATACCGGGCGATGAACGGCACGGTGGCGCCTTCGTCTAGAAGTCCGACGGCGGCCGCGACCTGGCGCGGCTGCACGGTGAGTTCGGTGGCAATGTGCTGTACGATCTTGAGTGCTACTCCGTCATGGTTCTGCGCTGTCTGCTGGCTGTCAGGTAGCGCGCGGCATGGTCGTGATCCGTCGGTCGGGGTGCATCGAGCAGGCGGTGCGGGCGCGGTGTGTGAGCGGGCCGGGTTGCTGAAGCGGGCATTTTGCCATAAATGCCGGAGCGCTCCGGCCGGGCGGTGATAGAATTTCGGCATCGAAGAGGCGCTTTCCATCCGTCTCGCGCATCTGATTCCCGATCACGTTGCCGTTCATCCCTTTGCCCATATTCCACCTTTCACAAGTATGTCATGCCGGCTCCGCCGCTGAATCGGCGACGCGCCGGAAGTCGCATTTGCGCGCCGTATCGGTTCTATTGGCTTTGTGCGCGGTGACATCGGTCGCGCTCGCATCCCATGCGGCACTGGCGCAGACGCCCAATCCGATCGATCCGACCACCGCCGTGCGCTCGCCGCCGCTCGCCGCGGCATTGTCCCCGAACGCTGCACAGAGCACTACGCAGAGCGTCGACGACGCCTTGCGCGCCTACTTCGAGCGTCGTCAGAAGGCGCTGAACACGCGCACCGCGGAGAACGACTACCAGTACGGCGTGAAAGCGTACGAATGTTACAGCGACTTCTTCGTCAATCATTGCCTGACTAGGGCGCGCGACCAGATGCGCGAGACGCGCCAGGCGATTCGCGCGGACCAGCTCGCGCTCGATGACGAACAGCGCGCGGAACGTGCGAAGGAGCGCAATCAGCAGACGGCGCTCAAGCAGGCGCAGTACGATGCAGGAGCGCTGCAGCGCGCCGCCAACGAAAAGGCGAACCAGCAGGCCTTCGACGAAAAGCAGCGGCGCAACGCGCTGGCCGCCGTACAGCGTCAGGCCGACGCGCCGCGGCGCGCCGCGAATCAGGCGGCATACGATCGCAAGCAGGCGGATTACCAGAAGCAGCTCGACGACGCCCGCGCGCGCGGCGTGCAGGATGCGCAGGAACGGGAGCAAAAGGCTGAGCGCTACGACCAGAAGCAGCAGGACGCGGCGCAGCATCGCGCGGAAGTCGAGGCGCGTCAGCAGGAAGCCGCCCGCAAGCAGCAGGAAAAGGCGCAGCAAGCGCAGCAGCGCCAGGAACAGTTGAAGTAACAGCAGCAGGACCAGTAGTATCGTCGCGACAGGCACGGTGGTTCGGGCGCGCCGCATTCACGAGCGAGCCGGACCGATCCGGGCGATGAAGGATGAAAGGAGGCAAGCATGCAGCAGCGCTTGAATGCACCCCGACAACCTGCCGTGGATACATCCATGATCCGCGATCGCATTGCGCAATTGCAGGAGGAGCATCACGGTCTAGATGCGCTGATCGACCGGCTGGCCGGCAGCGACGACCTGGAATTGAGGCGTCTGAAAAAGCGCAAGGTCAAGGACACCATCCTGTTGTTGCAACTGCAACTGGATTCCGACACGCATTGAGCCGAGCGCATCGAGTGCGGCGCGCCCGCCACGGTTCACCGACCGGGGCCGCCGGGCATTGCTGCAAGACTTCGCAGGATCCGATCCGTTTTGAATTTACCCACTCAACCTCCACAAACCGCCCAGCCTGACGACAAGGCCGCCGCGATGCTCGCTCTGACCAACAAGCGTCGCGCCGCGCTCGACGCGATTTTTTCGGCCGATGGCTTGCTCGCGCGCGCCATCGACAGTTATCGTCTGCGCGCGTCGCAGATCGACATGTCCCGTGCAGTCGCCGCTGCGATGGAAGCGTCCGGCCGCGCCATGCCCGAGCCTGCGATGTTCGAGGCACAGCGCCGTCCCGCGCGCAAGCTCGGGCCGTCCGACAAGCCCTACGCGCCCGACACGGAGCCGAAGGAAGACGTCGGCATTGCCACTGCGAAGACGGCCGTCGATGGCGGCGAGAACACGTTGATCGTCGAGGCGGGCACCGGCACTGGCAAGACCTATGCCTATCTCGTGCCCGCGATGCTTTGGGGCGGCAAGGTCATCGTCTCGACTGGGACGAAGCATCTGCAGGATCAGCTTTTCCAGCGCGATATCCCGACCGTGCGCGACGCCCTCGCGGTGCCGGTATCGATCGCGATGCTTAAGGGCCGCGCAAACTACCTGTGTCACTACTATCTTGAGCACACGGCGGCCAACGGCCGCCTGCCGACGCGCCAGGACGCGTCACATCTGCAGGAGATCGTGCGTTTCGCAAAGATCACGCGCACCGGCGACAAGGCCGAACTCGCGAGCGTCCCGGAAAACTCCCCCGTCTGGCCGATGGTCACGTCCACTCGCGACAACTGTCTCGGCCAGGAATGCCCGTATTACAAGGAATGTTTCGTGATGCAGGCACGCAAGGAGGCGCAACAGGCAGATATCGTGGTGGTGAATCACCATTTGTTCTTCGCCGATGTGATGCTGCGCGACACCGGCATGGCCGAACTACTGCCGACGGCGAATTCGATCATCTTCGACGAAGCGCATCAGTTGCCCGAAACCGCTACGCTGTTCTTCGGCGAAACGCTCTCGACCACGCAATTGCTGGAACTGGCGCGCGATTCGGTCGCGGAAGGCTTGAGCCACGCCCGCGACGCCGCCGACTGGACCAAGCTCGGCGCGGCGCTGGAGCGCACCGCGCGCGACGTGCGCCTCGCCTTCAAGGAAGATTCGGCGCGTTTCTCGCTCGGTCAGCTGGACGACAACCATCCGTTGTTCGATGCGCTCGACACGCTCGAGGTGCAACTCGACGCGCTCACCTCGGCGCTCGCGTCGCACGGCGAGCGTGCGGAGTCGTTGCAAGCGCTGGTGCGCCGCGTACGCGAATTGCAAGGGCTGCTGTCCGGCTGGACCACGCTGCCGACGCCGCTCGAGCGCGCGGTCGTGCAAAGCGAGGAGAGCGCCGCCGCGGCCGCGAAGGAAGAACCGAACGAAATGGTGCGCTGGATCGAAGTGTTTTCGCACATGGTGCAGTTGCACGAGACGCCGCTGTCCGTCGCGCCGATTTTCGTGAAACAGCGCGCGGGGGTGCCACGCGCGTGGATCTTTACCTCGGCGACGCTGTCGGTGCGCGGCGACTTCACGCACTACGCGGCGCAAATGGGCCTCAACGCGCGTCGCTCGATGACGCTGCCGAGCCCGTTCGATTACCCGACGCAGGGGCTTCTGTACGTGCCGCCCAATCTGCCGCAGCCGTCCGCGCCGCAATTCACCGACGCCGTGTTCGACGCCGTGCTGCCGGCGATCGAAGCCGCCGGCGGCGGCGTCTTCGTGCTGTGCACGACGCTGCGCGCGGTGGAGCGCATCTCGACGCGTCTGCGCGACACGATTGACCGGCGCGGCTGGGACAGGCCGCTGCTCGTGCAGGGCGATGCGAGCCGCACGGAATTGCTCGACCGTTTCCGCGCCTACGGCAACGCGATACTGGTCGGCAGCCAGAGTTTCTGGGAAGGCGTAGATGTGGGCGGCGATGCGTTGTCGCTCGTCGTCATCGATAAACTGCCGTTCGCGCCGCCCGACGATCCGGTGCTTGCCGCACGCCTCGACGCGTTGACCAAGAAGGGGCTCAGCCCGTTCGCGGTGCACCAGTTGCCGCAAGCCGTCATCACGCTCAAGCAGGGTGCGGGGCGTCTGATTCGCGCGGAAACGGATCGCGGCGTGTTAATGATCTGTGATACGCGGCTCGTCGATAAGCCCTACGGCCGGCGCATCTGGCAAAGCCTGCCGCCGTTCAAGCGCACGCGCGAAATCGACGTGGTGCGCGCGTTTTTCAGCGAATCGCCCGATGCGGCGCTTGAACTGATCGAATGACGTGAGGATGGTGCGCAGGCCTGAGGATCACTGAATATCGAGCGCAAAAACGAAAGCGGCTGGCGATGAAGCCAGCCGCTTTTGCATTCAGGTCCACGCGATCCTTACCAGATCTGATACCATGGCTTTTCCGCTGAGACGCGGCGCTTGCCGGTCACGTACGGGCTGTCCGGGAACGTTGCGGCGAGCACGCGCTTGGTGTCGTCGGCAAGTTGTGGCTGATCGAGGCGCTGATACGACAGCATCATGATGTGTAGCGCGTCTTCGGTGGCCGGCACATTCTTGTACTCGCGGATGGCCTGTTGCGCGCGGTTGATGGCGGCCACATACGCGCCACGGCGATAGTAATAATCGGCCGCGTGCATTTCGTGCGAAGCCAGCGCGTTCACGATGTAGCGCATGCGCTGCGCGGCATCCGGCGCGTATTTGTTCTGCGGATATTTATCGACCACGACCTTGAAAGCGTCATACGACTGGCGCAGCGACTTCGGATCGCGCTCGCTCATGTCCTGGCCGGAGAAGCGGCCGAACAGTCCGAGGTCGTCGTTGAAGTGGATCATGCCCTTCAGATAGTACGCATACGAAATCTCGGGGTGATCCTGGTGCAGCTTGATGAAGCGGTCGATGGCCTGGTCGGCGGCGGCGGTTTCACCGTCCTTCCAGTTGCAGTACGCGACGTTGATCTGCGCCTGCTGCGCGAAGTGGCTGAACGGGTCGCGGCCTTCGAGTCCCTCGAAGTACTTCGCGCACTTGCCCCAGTCGCGGCCGTCGAGTGCATCCTGGGCCTCCGTATATAATTTGTCGTTATTCCAGGTCGCCGTTTCATCGGTCTTCTCGGGCAGACCATGACAGGCCGTCACGAGCGCGACGCTCGCGGCCAGCGCCAGATACTTGATCGATTGCTGCATCGATTGAGGAATGGTGTTGAAGGCTCGCATCTGTGCTTGCTGTTCCTAGCTGATTCTGTGTCTGGCCGTTTTCCGGCGCGGAGAGATTCCGCGAGGTTGTTTATAGGCCGGCAATGCGATCCGCAACGAAGGGGCCAGTATTCACGCGATGATCGAGCGTTGCCTGCACGTCGACCTGACCGACCCGACCGACCACACGGGCTTTTCCGCATGGTGTTCCCGTTGCATCTCGTTCCAAATGACCCGCTCAAGTACTCGACGTACCACAGATCAACTCAAAGATTATAGCCCAAGCAACTTGCGCGATGACGCAGTCCCGGCTGACGATAAGCCTTCGGCCACTGTTTCCGATACCGCGCGCGACGAGTCGCCGCGTACCGCGCAGGTGCCCGACGCGCTCGCCGGCGAGCGTCTCGACAAGGTGCTCGCGAAAGTTTTCCCCGAATTTTCGCGCAGCCGTCTGCAGGGCTGGATCGAGGAAGGCCGCGTGCTGGTCGATGGCGAGCTCACAAAAGTGCGTCAGGCCGTGCCGCTCGGCGTGACCATTTCCCTCGTGCCGGATCTTTTGCCCAAACAGCTTGCGTTCACGCCCGAGCCAGTGCCGCTCGATATCGTCTACGAAGACGACACGCTCGTCGTGATCAACAAGCTGGCGGGCATGGTCGTGCATCCGGCGGCGGGGAACTGGAGCAGCACGCTGCTCAACGGCCTGCTGCATCGCTACGGCGAGTCGGCGGCGGGGCTGCCGCGTGCGGGCATCGTGCATCGACTGGACAAGGAGACGTCGGGCCTGATGGTCGTCGCGCGCACGCTCGAAGGGCAGACCGCCCTCGTGCGCCAGTTGCAGGCGCGCACCGTGAAGCGCCGCTACGTCGCATTCGTGTGGGGCACCATGCCGGACGACGGCACCATCGACGCGCCCATCGGCCGCGATCCACGCGAACGCATGCGCATGGCGGTGGTGAAGACCGCCTCGGGCAAGCCCGCGTGCACGCATTTCCGCACCATCGACCGTACCACATGGCACGGCCAGCCGGTCAGCGCGATTTATTGCGATCTGGAAACCGGCCGCACGCATCAGATTCGCGTGCATTGCGCGCATATCCAGCATCCGCTGCTGGGCGATCCCGTGTACGGCCATGCGCGCGGCAAGCGCTCGGTGCGACCGCTGCCCAACGGCTTCGCGCGGCAGGCGCTGCATGCGTGGCGGCTCGGGCTGATTCATCCGGCGACAGGCAAGGAAGTGCACTGGCGCGCGGACGTGCCGGACGACATCGCGGCGCTGTCGGCCGAACTGGGTTTCGGTTGCGACGATGACATGGACTTCGACGAAGATGACGATTTCGTCGAAGTCTACGAGATTGGCGAGGGCGAATGCGACGAAGATTATGAGGACGACGAAGCATGACCGATGAGCACGCCGCACATACTGCGTTGAGAACCGAAGACTGTTTGTGGCCGCATTAGCGGGTCGCGCCGCGCGTGTGGTCTCAATCTCGGGTTTTCGACTGGCGACGCGCCCGATGTCGTGCACGAGAATTGCCGCCGCGCGATCGTGTCGACGGGCGCATCGGAGGCGGCGTGGCTTTCGCAGATCCACAGCGCGCAGGTCGAGGCCGCGGTCGACGTGCTCGCGCGCCGCGCACAAGGCGAATTCATCCGCGCTGATGCCAGCGTGACGGATCGGGCTGGGGTGGTCTGCGTGGTGATGGCGGCGGATTGCCTGCCCGTGCTGTTTTGCGACGACCAAGGCCGCGCGGGCGGCGCGGCGCACGCGGACTGGCGCGTGCCTCGTGGCGGGCATTGTCGAGAAAACGGGCGAACGGGTGGCGCGGCTCGCCGATGTCTCGGCCTCCGGCCTCAATGCGTATCTCGGACCGGCCATCGGGCCGTCGGCGTTTGAAGTAGGCGAGAATGTGCTCGACACATTCACGTCGGCGTCGAATACAGCCCAGCGCGGCGCGACCACCGCTTGTTTCGAACCGACCGGTATGATGGGAAAATATCTCGCCGATATATTCACGCTCGCACGCCTGCGTCTCGCATCGATAGGCGTGGTGGCATCGCGCATTCACGGCGGCACGCATTGCACGGTGACGGAAAAGGCGCGCGTTTACTCCTATCGGCGCGATCGCAATACCGGCCATGGCCGCATTTATTTGGCTCGCCGATGACGCCCGGTAAAGATGACGATCGACATTAATCGGACGCTTTTCGTCATTATTTCGCATTCTTCAACCCTTCCCGCGGAACACAATATTTCGCATGGGGGAAACGATAATTAAAAGATATCGTGCTGCGTCAAAATCGGGGCGAAGCATTGACATGCTCGACGCCTAAGCGCCAGAATGTTTCTGGAATTCATCCAATCGGGCACGGCGTAGCAAGGGCGATACTTGCCACGCGTGAGAGGGCGCACCAACAATTGCGTGCTGGTCGAAACAAGCCCGGCGATGCCTGCCTCAGCAATCAGTCTTGCGAGACTCACAGGTCAATGGCGGGTATGGTTTCCAAAAATTCTTCCTCCTCTTCCTGCTCCCATACCGCCGACAGCATTTCGGCTCCAAGCAGTGCCGATTCGACCGGCGTACAGCAGGCGTTTGATCAATGGCTCAACGCGTGGCGCACCGTCGCCGATCCCGCACAATGGGCGAAGTTCGCACAAACCCCGAATCTTCAGCCAAATGCGGCAGGTGATGCCGCTTCATCGGTGGCGGCATCGCCTTTTGTGGCGTTCGCCAATTATCAGAATCCGTTTGCCGAAGCGTTCGCGAAGGGCATGCCCAACGTGTTTTCCAATGGTATGCCGAACGCATTTCCGCAAATGGGCGCCATGCCGGATTTTTCGAAGATGAACGGCATGGCGGAATTCTCGAAGCTCGCGAGCAGCATGCCGGGCTTCGGCGCCGCGATGCAGGGTTTGCCGACCTTGCCTAAGATTCTCAGCGCGGCGATTCCGCCAGAAAAGCTGCATCAGTTGCAGAGCGATTATTCGCGCGATGCCGCCGAGCTTCTTCGTCAGGCAGGCGCGCAGCATATCGAGCCGGCCATGCTCAAGGACCCCCGTTTCGCCGATACGTCGTGGCAGACCACACCGGCCTTTGCGTTCACGGCCGCGTGGTATCTGCTGAATGCGCGTTATCTGCAGGAACTGGCCGACGCCATCCAGAGCGATACCAAGGCGCGCGAGCGTATCCGTTTCACCGTGCAGCAATGGGCCGCGGCCGCCGCGCCGAGCAACTTTTTCGCGCTCAATCCGGACGCGCAGAAGACGCTCATCGAGAGCAAGGGCGAGAGCCTGCGTCAGGGCATGATGAACCTGCTCGCGGACATGCAGCGCGGCAAGATTTCGCAGTCGGACGAATCGCAGTTCGTGGTCGGCAAGAACATCGCCACGACCGAAGGCTCGGTCGTGTTCGAAAACCCGCTCGTGCAACTGATCCAGTACAAGCCGCTCGCGCCAAAGGTGTACGCGCGGCCGCTGTTGATCGTGCCGCCGTGCATCAACAAGTTCTACATTCTCGATCTTTCGCCGGAAGGTTCGCTGGTGCGTTATGCGCTCGAGCAGGGGCATCAGGTCTTCATTCTGTCGTGGCGCAATGCGGATCAATCCGTTGCCGACAAAGACCTGGGACGACCTCGTGCAGGAAGGCGTGCTCGACACCATCGAAGCCGTGAAGGAGATCACCGGCGAAGAGCAGATCAACACGCTCGGTTTCTGCATCGGCGGGACGATTCTTGCGACCGCATTGGCGGTGGCGAAGTCGCGCGGCGAAGAGCCGGCCGCATCGATGACGCTGCTCACCTCGATGCTCGATTTCTCCGACACCGGCGTACTCGACGTGTGCATTGACGAGGCGCACGTGCAGATGCGCGAGCAGACCATCGGCGGCAAGAATGGCGCGCCGCCGGGATTCATGCGCGGCGTGGAATTTGCCAATACGTTTTCGTATCTGCGGCCCAACGACCTGGTGTGGAACTACGTCGTTGACAATTACCTCAAAGGCCGTACGCCTCAGGGGTTCGACCTGCTGTTCTGGAACAGCGATTCGACCAATCTGCCGGGGCCGATGGCCGTCTGGTATCTGCGCAATACGTATCTCGAGAACAAGCTCAGGGAGCCGAACGCGCTGACCGTGTGCGGGCAGAAGGTCGATCTGTCAACCCTCACGCTGCCGACGTTCATTTACGGATCGCGCGATGATCACATCGTGCCGTGGAAGTCGGCGTTCGCATCGGCGCCACTTCTGACCGGTCCGCAAAAGTTCGTGCTCGGCGCATCGGGACATATTGCGGGCGTGATCAATCCGCCGTCAAAGAACAAGCGTAGCTTCTGGATTCTCGATAGTCTGCCCGAGGATGCCGAAGCGTGGTTCGACGCCGCCACCGAGCATCCCGGGAGCTGGTGGCCTAGGTGGTCGGAGTGGCTCGCGGCGACCGCGGGCGAGCAGGGCAAGCTGTCCGCGGCGCAGGGTTCGAAGGCTCATCCAGTGATCGAGCCTGCTCCCGGTCGCTACGTGCTGGAACGCGACTTCTGAGCGGCATGCGTGCGAATGCGCGTACGGCGGAACGCGTCGCGCATCAGGGCGGACTCAGACCTCGTTAACATTCGATGCCAGAGGAACTGAAAATGACTGATGTAGTGATCGTATCGGCCGCGCGCACTGCGGTCGGCAAGTTCGGCAGCTCGCTCGCGAAGATAGCGGCGCCGGAACTGGGTACGACGGTGATCAAGGCCTTGCTCGAGCGCTCGGGCGTGAAGCCGGATCAGGTGAACGAAGTGATTCTGGGTCAGGTGCTGACGGCGGGTTCGGGACAGAATCCGGCGCGCCAGTCGGTCATCAAGGCCGGATTGCCGGACATGGTGCCGGGCATGACCATCAACAAGGTGTGCGACTCGGGCCTGAAGGCGGTAATGCTCGCGGCCAACGCGATCATCACGGGCGATGCGGAGATCGTGATCGCCGGTGGTCAGGAGAACATGAGCGCCGCGCCGCACGTGCTGCCGGGCTCGCGCGACGGCTTCCACATGGGCGATGCCAAGCTGATCGACTCGATGATCGTCGATGGCCTGTGGGACGTTTATAAAAACTACCACATGGGCACGACGGCCGAGAATGTCGCATGCGAGTTCAACATCTCGCGCGAAGATCAGGACAAGTTCGCGGCGCTGTCGCAGAACAAGGCGGAGCGGCGCAAAAGTCGGGCCGTTTCGACGATGAAATCGTGCCGGTCTCGATCCCGCAGCGCAAAAGCGATCCGGTTCAGTTCAACACGGACGAGTTCGTGGGTCACGGCGTGACGGCCGAAGTGCTATCGGGCCTGAAGCCCGCGTTCTCGAAGGATGGCACGGTGACGGCGGCCAACGCATCGGGCATCAACGACGGCGCGGCGGCGGTCATCGTGATGTCGGCGAAGAAGGCCGAGGCGCTCGGTCTCACACCGCTGGCGCGCATCAAGGCGTATGCGAACGCGGGCGTGGATCCGAAGATCATTGGCCCGGTGCCGGCGTCGAAGCGCTGTCTGGAGCGTGAACGATCTCGATCTGATGGAAATCAACGAGGCGTTCGCGGCGCAGGTGGTGCACAAGCAGATGGGCTGGGATCAGTCGAAGATCAACGTGAACGGCGGGGCGATTGCGATGGGGCATCCGATCGGCGCATCGGCTGCCGGATTCTCGTGACGCTGCTGCATGAGATGCAAAAGCGCGATGCAAAGAAGGGCCTGGCGTCGCTGTGCATCGGCGGTGGCATAGGCGTCGCATTGGCGGTGGAGCGTCCGTAAGC
>LFLF01000140.1 GCA_001184395.1 Candidatus Paraburkholderia calva
GAGCAAGGCGTCTATGGAGATAGCGCCTATGCGAGCCAGAAAGCGCTGATGCGTGGCAAGGCCGCCAAGGCACGCGACTTCACCAATCAGCGTACGCGTCGGGCGGGCGAAATTGACAAGGTAGCGCGCGGCAAGAATCGCAACAAGTCGAAGATCGGTGCTCGCGTTGAGCAGGGGTTTGCTGTTGTCAAACGCCTGTGGGGCTTCACGAAGGTGCGCTATCGGGGTCTGGCGAAGAACGCCAATCGGGCTTTCGTTGCGCTGGCGTTGACCAACGTTTATCTTTCGCGCAAGCGATTGATGGCACAGGTTCGCCCGTAATGGGGGAAAGCGGGCCGCAGGCCCAGGCGCAACACCCTGGTGGACCGGAAATCCAGGCGCAAAGCCTCACTCACGATGAATCTGCCGCTGTTTGCGCCTGAATCGATGAATACAACCGGCTGCTTCAGCGTTGCCTTAGATTTTGCCGATCAGGTCGAGTGACGAGGTCAGCGTTTCAGTGCCCGGCGTCCACTTGGCGGGGCACACTTGGCCCGGGTTCTTCGCGATGTACTGCGCCGCCTGCACCTTGCGCAGCAGCTCGCCCGCGTCACGGCCGATGCCGTTATCGTGGATTTCGCACAGCTTGATCTCGCCTTCCAGGTTGATCAGGAACGTGCCGCGCAGCGCCAGGCCTTCTTCTTCGATGAGAATGTCGAAGTTGCGTGAGATCGCCAGCGTCGGGTCGGCGGGCATCGGATACTTGATCTTCTGGATCGTGTCCGACGTGTCGTGCCATGCCTTGTGCGTGAAGTACGTGTCGGTCGAAACCAAGTAGATTTCCACGCCGAGCTTCTTGAATTCTTCGTAACGGTCAGCCAGGTCGCCGAATTCGGTCGGGCAACGAACGTGAAGTCAGGCGGATAGAACACGAACACCGACCACTTGCCCTTCAGGCTTTCTTCCGTGACGGTCTGGAAATCACCGTTGTGGTAGGCGGTTGCTTTGAACGGCTTGACTTGGCTGTTGATGATGGGCATTACCAATTCCTCTTTTCGAGTGGTGTTGAAGAGAAGTAAGTGAACTATACAGTAAACCTATCACGCTCGCGAAGTAGATTGGTTTTATTGTGGGGATAGAGGCAACCTATCGGGGCAATATTGCTTGCTATCCCGATTAGGGTTTTCGCGGCATCGGGCAGGCGTCACTGTAACGGGAAACAATTACGGCAGACGTGTCGGGTGCGTTTCGAGTTCAACAAGAGGCAGTATGAAGATCGGAATCATCGGAGCCGGGAATATCGGCTCGGCATTGGCGCTGCGCTGGGTCGAGCGCGGCCATGATGTGAAGATTGCCAATCCGCGCGGGCCGCATCGCTCGCGGGTGTCGAACGCGAAACCGGCGCGAAGGCCGCCGATCCGCGCGATGCGGTGCAGGGCGCGGACGTGGTGGTGACCATTCCGCAGGCGAAGGTGCCGAACTTGCCGAAAGACCTGTTCGCGGGCGTGCCGGCGAACGTTGTCGTGATCGATACCGGCAATTACTATCCGCAGCAGCGGGATGGGCGTATCGACAATATCGAGCAGGGACTGACCGAAAGTGGCTGGGTCGAACAGCAGATCGGCCGGTCGTGAAGGCGTTCAACAATATCTATGCGCAACATCTGCGCGATCACGGCAAGCCGGCGGGCGCGGCGGGGCGGACGCCGCTGCCGGTGGCGGGCGACGATCCGCAGGCGAAGGTCTCGCGATGCGGCTCGTCGAGGATGTAGGCTTCGATCCTGTCGATGCCGGCGGCATCGCCGATTCCTGGCGTCAGCAGCCCGCCACGCCCGTCTACACCACGGACTTCGATGCCGACGGCGTGCGCGCCGCGCTGCAGAAGGCCGACCCGGCGCGCAAGCCCGAATGGCGCGGGACCGACCGCAGTCCCGGCGACTTCGCTAATCCGGCGTGAATACGGGCAAAAGGCGGGGGAAGACCGGAATTAGCGCGCGACCGTGCGACAATCTGCAAACTTCTCCGATGGGCTTTAACATGACGCGCCTGACGGCTGCCCCTGGTTGCCCTTGGTCATTACGTTGACGATGGATGCCGTTGGTCGCGCAGCGGCGCCCGGCCGTCATGGACTTGCAGATTGATTATGAAAACCGCTTTTCCCCCGCAGGACGTGCAGAACCCGCAGCAGCGCTTCGGCGAGTGCGATGAGTGCGCCGATGTCGAACTCGTCGCCAATGCCACTATCCCCACGCGTTACGGCGTGTTCGCGTCGTATGTCTATCGCGTGAAGCATACGGACGTCGAGCACATCGCCTTGGTGATGGGCGATGTGGCGAACGGCGAATCTGTGCTGACGCGCCTGCACTCGGAATGCGTGACGGGCGACGTGTTCGGCTCCTACCGCTGCGACTGCGGCGAGCAACTGGATCTGGCGCTGCGTTATATCGCGGCGGAAGATCGCGGCATTCTGCTGTATCTGCGTGGACACGAAGGGCGCGGTATTGGCCTCGCGAACAAGATTCGCGCGTATGCGTTGCAGGAGCAGGGCCTCGATACGATCGATGCGAACCTCCATCTCGGCCTGCCCGACGACGCCCGCGAATACGATTCGGCCGCCGCCATCCTGCGTGCGATGAACGTCAAGTCGGTGCGTTTGATGAGCAACAATCCGTCGAAGTTCGGCACGCTGCTCAAGCACGATATTCCCGTATGCGAGCGCGTGGCACTGGCCATTCCGATGCGCGAAGAGAACGAACGCTATATCAAGACCAAGCAGGCGCGCTTCGGGCATTACTTCGACGAGAACGAGTAAGCCCCGCCGGGCGTCTTACTGCGCGTTATGAAAAATGACGCCCAGCATATGCTTGCGCCCCGAGTGCAAACGGCTCACGCCGTGCCGCATATTCACCCGGTACAGCCCGCGGGTTCCCTGTACGGGCCCGTGATGCACCGCGAAAACACTGCATCGCCCTGCGCGAGCGGCACCACTTCCGTCCGCGACTGCATGCGCGAACGCTGCTCCGTCATCACGAACTCGCCGCCGCTGAAATCGCGCGCGGGCGCGGACAGTAGCACGGCCATCTGAAGCGGAAACACGTGTTCGCCGTACAGGTCCTGATGCAGACAGTTGTAATCGCCCGGCCGATAACGCAATAGCAGCGGCGTCGGCCGCGTCTGCCCCGCGCGATGAAGCGCTCGACGAACGCCGCATGCTCGCGCGGATAGCGCGTCTCGATCCCCATGATCTCGTTCCACCGGTTCGCGACCGGCGCGAGCCGCGGATACACCGACTCGTGCAAGGCTTCGATCGGGTCAGGCAGCGGATACGCGAAGTACTTGTACTCGCCGCGTCCGAAGCCATGCCGCTCGATCACGACACGGCTGCGAAACAGCGTGTCGCCAGTATCGCGGTCATAGAGCGCGGCGAGCGCCTCGTACTCTTGCGCGCTCAACAGACCGGGCGCGACGGCCGCACCGAAACCATCCAGTTGCGCTTCGATCTCCGCTCAGTCCAGCGCGCCGACACGCGTTTCGATAGTCATCGCTCGTTCGAGTACCTTCATGTTCTTCCTCCGTCGATTTGCACGAAGTGTGCGTCCAACGCGCCGCGTCTGTACTCCGGGTCTTGCTCTTCCATTCGGCTCCGCGCATCAATCGATGCACAGATCGCGCTCGCGCAACACTTTCACGCGCCACCACCCGGGCAGCAGACGCCGCACTTCGCCACGCGTATAGCGATCGTCGATCAGATACACTACGCCGCGATCCTCCGGTCCGCGAATCACACGCCCGGCGGCCTGCACGACCTTCTGCAAGCCGGGGCAGATACGCGTACGCGTAGCCTTCGCCGAACGCATCGTGCAGGCGGCTCTTCATCTGCTCGTTGACGGGATTGAATTGCGGCAGGCCGAGCGTGGCGACGAACGCGCCGCCCAGCACTGCGAAGCCGATGCCGCATCCGTCCGGCGTGAAGCGCGCGAGAAACGCGTGCTGTGCGGCTTCGCTCATCGCGCACGCCTGATGCCAGCAAGGAATCGACGGATGCCGCGCCGCGAGTGCGTCGACCACTTGCGCGAGGTATTCGAAGCTGCTGAAGAAGCTCAGGTAATTGCCGGGCGTGCGCAGGTATTGCGCGGCGATCATGTCAGCGATGGCGCGCACCTCCAGTTGCTCCGCGACGAACGGCGACTCGACTTCGACGCGCACGTTGTCAGCGGGCAGCCCGAGCGTATCGGCATAAAAATGCGCGGGCGTGAGCGTCACGGAAAACAGCGCCACGCTATGCGCGCGAGCAAAACGCGGCGCGAGATGCGGCACGGGAATCACGTTGCGCACACAGAGTTGCGTGCGTCGCGCGTTCGCGCCGGGCAGGGTGATGTCGAAGATCGAGTGCGATCCGAAGCGCTCCGCGATGCGCGTGAAATGCGCGGCATCGAAGTAGAAGCGCAGGATATCCTGCATGGACGCGTCGGGCTGTTCGCCGAGCGTTTCGGTCATCAGACCGACCGCGTGGCTCAACGCGCTCAAAAACGGCTCGGGTATGTCCGCGTGTGCCACGTACTCGATGCACTACGCCTCTTGCGCGCGTACCGCATCGCTCCATTGGCGCGCGACTCGCGCAAGCGCACGTTTGATGAGCGGCGGCGCGGTGCGGCGCATCGCATCGAAGGGCGCTCGGTCGAGCGTCGCCGAATACATGCAGCGCGCGCGATCGACGAGATTGTGCGCCTCGTCACCAGTACCGCGACACGCCAGCGATTCGCTTCGGCGAGCGCGAACAGCATGGCGCTGGTATCGAAGTAATAGTTGTAGTTGCCGACGATTACATCGGCCCAGCGCGCCAGTTCCTGGCTCAGATAGTACGGCAGACCGCGTGCTTGCGCGCTACCTCGGCGACTGTTGCGCGGTTTTGTCGCGGTTGCCTGAGCACGGTCGCGCACGGCGGGGAGGCGATCGTAGAAGCCCTGCGCGAGCGGGCACGCGCATCGCATGGCTCGACGGCGACGCGGGCGAACTGTGGCACACGCATCTGCTTCGCGAAGTGTTGCGGCCATCGCAATCGATCAGCGGCGTGACGCGTTATGCCGATGCCTTCGTGCTCACGCTGGCATTGCACATCGGCTTACGCACGACGCAGCGCATGCTCGACGCCCAGGCAGTGTCATGGACGCTCGAATGCACGCGCTGCCGCTCCACGAACGTTTCGCTAGAATGCCGGCACCTTCAATGACCGGCATCACATTGCCGCGCACGGAAGAAACGATTGAGCCCACGAAAGCCGCCGCCATTTCCAGTTGTCCAGTTGGCATGCGCATGTCTATTTCGATGTAGCGACCCGCGATGCCGCGTGGCAACTGCGGCAGGTCATCGAAGCGCGCTTCGCCGAAGCCTTGCAGCAAGGCACGCTCACGCTGGGGCGGTTTCATGAGAGGCCGGTCGGCACGCATTCGATGTGGTTGTTTCAACTCGCTTTCGGCAGCGAAAACCTCACGACGATGCTCGAATAGCTCGCGTTGAATCACGGCGCGCTCGACGTCTTCATGCATCCCAATACGGGCGATGCGTTGAAAGACCATCGCGATGCGGCCGTGTGGATCGGCCGCTCCCACGAACTCGTGTTGAAGCGTCTCATGGACTGAAACGGCACGCGTGGGCTTAAAAAAGGCGGATTGCCATGCAATCCACCTTGTCGTTTCAGCGCGCTGCTTACTTCTTTGCGCTGGCGGTGCGCGACGTGGCGCGTGTCGCGGTTTGCGTGGCGACGGCATCGTTCTGCGCCGCTTCGACCACCTGTTGAGCGGACTTCCGCGTAGCGGCATCGATTGCCGTCTTCCATGCATTGACGACCACTTCGCTGCCGGCGGGCGCATTGCTGGCGAAACTGTCCACCAGCGCCTGCGCGTTGCGTTGCGACTTCTCTAGATGCTCCTGCGTCGCTTCCATATACACACACGCCGCGCACGCCGGACGCGATCTCGTAGACGTCGCGCCAGTCGGCCTGCCCGCGTTGCGCGGCGGCTTGTGCCTGCTGATTCTGCACCGCGAAGAATTCCTGCGGATCGCGTACCGAGAACGTGCGGGCCCGATGTCGTGATGCTCGGCGAGCGCGGTGTGCAAGGCACGCGCGTTCAGTTCGATCAGCTTTTCGAGGCCCTCGACGATGCAGTCCGCGAGCCCGAAGCTCGCGTCCAGCCCCGCTTTTGTGCAGCAAGGAGAGTGTCAGGCGCAAGACTGCTCATACTCGACTCCATTGTGAAGTTGCGATCGGTTATTTTGAATTCGACAAATATTTCAGTATGGGAAGCATTTTTGGTATACGGTGAACGGCCGTTCGCTGAAAGACTTTGCTGGAACGGTTTGTAAGATTCACGGCGTAAACCCTAAGCAATTTCGGGTTGTATGCGTTGTTTCCCCACTTGACCATTCATGTCCCACTTGACCATTCATGTGCGTCTGAAATAATCTAAAACTACAGCAATGCACAACGCGTCCCTATATTATGGCAATTTCAAACGGATTTTCTCTGTCACCGGCGCGTAACCGTGAATCGGTACGATTCCCTTGCGCTAAATGAGCCGGCGCTGAACGGCATAGTTATAAATCGAGAGAATTGAAGAAAATGGGACGACATTCCCAAACCATCGGACACCTGGAACGTAGTCAGGAAGATAATGTATTGCGGCGAGCCATCGCCGCGCGGCTCGACCGGGCCATGCAAAAGGGCAACATCAGTTCGGCGAAGGCCGCCGATCTGCTCGACGTGAGCGAGCATGAGGTGCAGTACTGGCGTCGCGGCATTATGGTGCCGCCGCTGCACGCTTTCACCCGAATCGCGAAGGCGCTCGATCTGGACGTGCACTGGCTGTGCACGGGTCAGTCGCAGCACCAGCAGGCGGAAGCCGTCACTTGATTTCGCTCAGCGCGCGGGTCCGGCACTTGCCTCGCGCGAAATCTTCTCGTATCGGACTCAGTCGATCGACTGGACGATCTTTCGGCTGGTGTAAGCTTGCGCCCGTGCACCAGCCCGGTGCCGATGTCGCTCGTCGCGATCACGCCTATGCCGATCGCCATCCACGTTTCATGGCACCTGGCCGAACAGCAACTAGCTGAACAAGGCGGCGAACGCGACCTAACCGTACGTAAAATGCCGTTCCACTCCTGAAGGCCGTAACAGGAATACCGGGCTCCGATGCCAAGTGCCATCGGGCGCCTAGACGGCAGAACGCGATTCCGGATTGATACCGATACCACCGGCGCCGGCATCGCCGTCATGATCGTGGCGACCACCGCCTTCACGGCCAGCGATTCCACCGTCAAAGTCATCGGCGCCACTGTTCCGCTGCTCGCGCTGCTCTGGGTTCGCTACCTGTTTCAGATGATCGTGCTGGGCGTATGGGGCAGGCGCGCCGCGACGTGTTCGGCCTGTTTCGCACCGGCAACGTCAGGCTGCAAATCGTCCGGGCGCTGCTGCTCCTCACCAATTCAGCGTGCACGTTCGCCGGCTTGCGGCATCTGCCCCTGCCGGTCATGACCTCGCTTGCGATGCTCGCGCCGCTCATCTCCACGCTGGCTCGCGGCGCTCGTGCCGAAGGATCACGTCCCGCGCAGCAAATGGGCCATGGTCGCGCTCGGTTTCATCGGCATGTTGCTGGTGGTGCGGCCCGGCGGCAGCCAGTTCACGTGGACGGTCGTGTACCCCATTGGTGCAGCGACGACGTTCGCATGTTTTCGGGTGGTGTCGAGCCATCTGTCGCGCAAGGAAAACCCGATCACGACCAAATTCCTGACCGCGTTCGTTGCAACGATCGTGCTGTGCGTGCTGGTGTGGATGGATCAGGCCGAAACCCTGCCCGCGCTCGCGCAAGTGAAATTTACTTACGAACTGGCTACTGGTCGCGGTCATGGCGACAATGGCCATGCTCGGCCAGGCGCTGATGCTCCAGGCGCTCAAGCGCGCGCCGCTCTCCGTGCTAACGCCGTTTTCCTACTTCATTGTCCTGATATCGAACAAGTGTGGTAAGGCGAAAGTAAAGTTCTTGTCAGTCTTGTTGTGCGCACGTCTCACGATGACGCGGAATGTACTAGACGGTTCGCACAAATCGGTGCGTCGGCGATGTTTTTGAGATTTCGGAGACGCGCCGAACGGTGTGTCGGGAAGACGACCAGGACCGGCGGGCGTCTCGAATGTGTTCGCATGCCAGTCAAGAGCCGCGACAGAAAAGGCACGCGGAACGACACATTCAATTGCAACATCGCAAATATATCGCCGCATCCCGCCGTGATTGGCTCGCAGCGTATTTTCGAAATCAGCTCCTAAATTTGAGACTGTCAAATTAAGACAAGGACTAGATACGTCGGAGTCGTGCATCTCTCGATTCGAATGCAAGCATCATGACGTCAACACATCAACGTGCGGTGTGCGGCGCGATACATGTTGAGATCCAAGTATTCATCCTGCGTCCGCTTGCAGCGATCATGGTGCTGGTGTTTATGGTGGCGGCGAGTGTGGGCATGAGCGGAAACGCGCTGGCGAACGAGCATGGGGGCAGGCCTAGCGATTCGACACGGTCTTTCTGCAAGTGGACGGCAAGGTGTTGCCGTTTGGCGTCGACGTGCCGGAGGGCGAAGGGCGCACGGTCGGTGTGGTCGCGCAGGACAGGAGGGTCTTCGCGTGAACAGTGCCGCATCGACTACGTGTTCGCCGAGAAGCGCAGCAAGGCAGACAATACTCCGTCGAGACTCATTGCATGCCTGCCATGGGTGGGATTATGGCCGCTGAATCGGCAACAAGCGAAACGGAAACCCGTCGAACCGTTAAGTATTTGCTATGAATATCCTTTGCTGATTCAGATTTTTTGGGCGGCTTTGAATACAGGTGGTCGGCGCCTAGACTTAAAGTAGTTTCTCAACTGCTTCGCAGGAGGCGACGATGAGAAACGCGCACTCGCGACGTCGTGCGCATGCTTGCCAAGTTGCGTCACGCCGCGCATTGCACGGCTTTGCGTGCAGCCAAAGCCGAAGAGGCGCTTCGTTCTGCTCGAGAAGAACCTCCCGAGATCTCCGACGAGGAAGAAGAGCGCACACCCGTCCGAAACGATTTTGCGCATCGGCGTGCACACTAGACACGCGCCGGATTCCTGAACGGTGAAAATCGCCAATGTCCGGTCGCATCCTTGACCGCCACGGCGCCGTGTTCGTGCAGCATGTCGCCGATGACGCCGGACTTGATGTTGTCGCCGGTTCTCACGACGAGCAATGTGCGCTCTCGCTTGCGGCGCGATACGCGCCATGCGCCCAAGTCGGCGGCGGAGAACCGATTTCGCGTCCTGATTACCCCTTGATGCTCACCGTGCGCAATATATTCTGCGTCGTCTTCATCGTGGGCGGGTGGTGCGAGCGCATCGCATTCGACTGCTGGCAGCGCGGTGCTGAAAGCTGCGCGTCGTCCCGCTTGAGGCCCATCGCTTGCAAAGCCCTGAGTGCGTCGTGTCCATCGTGATAGGACGCGAACATGCCGACTATCACCTGATTCATTGTCACTCCCTTATTCCACGCGCGCACCGTGTCCTCTACGTGATGCATCCGCTGGCCAGATTATCTGAACGATATCTTCATACGAACTTCGCAACGAATATTCCCGAACGCTGGTTCGAAAACCATGCGTTGGCGACGCGCCTCGCGCATATGGCGCGTTGCATATGAAGAAAGATGCTGGGTTGCGACCCCAACCCAGATCACATAAGCATTCGTCTTCATGTCACATAGATAAATCAAATATCAAATACGCGCATCCACGGGGATCGCGCGATTCTCGAGAGGGTTCGAAGGATGATGAAGGCCTGCGCGTGGGTGCCTTGCTGGGGGGGCGGTATGGGCAGGCACGGCATCGGCGGCCCCGTGTTTATAGCGACGGCTCTGCGAAGCCTGCTCTGGTGCTGCCGCTCTCGAGTCCGATCTGCGTGATGAGCGCGGCCGCTGGACAAACCACGCGTCAGCAGACTTCCGTCTCGGCAGTGCAAATCGTCGACGCGATGCCTGCGGAGAACGCGCGCGTTCAATTGACCGGCAAGCTCGTCACCGGAAACACGAGTGCTTATTACGCCGTGCCCACGGCCATCTGGGTACTCAAGCAACGCGAGCTATCGGCGCAATGACGCAGCCCTTAGTGTGCCGCGTCAGGCCGCCTTGCTTCGATAACAGCAATACTCTGCCACGACGAACTGAAGCGTTCGATCATCCAGCTTGCGCTCTTCGGCGAAGCGGACGATTGCGTCGAGTTGCTGGCCGGTGCAACGGAACGCTTCGCGCCTTGGCGCGCGTCGATTGTTTTATGTGCGGTCATGGCAATCCTTCTTTAGGACTTTCCCCGACAAGCACGAGCGCGCTCGAGACCGTCACCGGCTTGCGCGCGTTTGCTTGCTTTTGCCATTAGCTAGATTGTTTAGACGATTACTGGCTGCTGGCGCACATAAGTGCCAGCATGAGCGCTCAAGCGAGAGTGGCGACCCGGCATAAACCTGCCGGAATAAACCTGCTTCAAGCGCGTTCACCCTCTATTGATACTTACGTAAGTCATGACATCACCACAGCTCGGTTTGTTTCCAACATGCGGCAATGATCGATTTGCGTTTCTGCCCGCTCTTGAGCTTATTGCGTAAGCGCTAAAACGAGCCCGCCTATCTTGTCGGCTTTTAAGAGTGACGATTGCGTCCGCAACCTACATTGGGGACGCAGGCCATAAGCGATGATGAGTTTGACTTTCTGCCACTCCGAGTCATTCGAGAATGCTCCAACGGCAAACGAAGGTACGACCCTGACGGGAAGCGCCGACTGATTGAGGCGTGCTTGCAACCGGGCGCGTCAATCGCTGGGTTCGCACTCAGGGCTCAGGTG
>LFLF01000141.1 GCA_001184395.1 Candidatus Paraburkholderia calva
CAGGGGTTTGCTGTTGTCAAACGCCTGTGGGGCTTCACGAAGGTGCGCTATCGGGGCCTGGCGAAGAACGCCAATCGGGCTTTCGTCGCGCTGGCGTTGACCAACGTTTATCTTTCGCGCAAGCGATTGATGGCACAGGTTCGCCCGTAATGGGGGAAAGCGGGCCGCAGGCCCAGGCGCAACACCCTGGTGGACCGGAAATCCAGGCGCAAAGCCTCACTCACGATGAATCTGCCGCTGTTTGCGCCTGAATCGATGAATACAACCGGCTGGTTCAGTGTTGCCCTAACGCGTCACGAGACTCCGTGCCGCGCGGCACGGAGTCTTCTCGCATCTTCACACCGGGCGTACGCCGACGACCGCCCGCAGAATGACCGGCTGACCGCTGCGCAGCGATACCGCGCCGAGCACCGAGCGCGCGTGCACGCCGGCATCGCCAAGCACTTCGACCAGCACATCCGATGCGCCGTCGAGCACCTTCGCATGGTCCTCGAACGCGGTGTCCGTGTTGACGAAGCCTGCACATCGAGCACCTGCCCGACATGGCCGAGCAAGCCGAGTTCATCGCGCAGCACGAGCAGCAGTTCGATCGCGGCCTTGCATGCGAACGCCACGCCGTCAGCCACCGTCAGCGTGTCGCCGAGCCTACTTTGGGGCGGTTTGTCACCGACCGCGCCGCTGGCGGACTTCCCCGAGACGAAGATCAGGTCGCCCAGCGCGTGGCGTTGCGATAGTTCGCTCTCGGTTCGTTCGAGGTTCGGCCCGGCTCGATCAGCCGGTTGAGTTTTTCGTCGGCGCTCATGTTGCTCCTGTGGGATTGGCGTGCTTCGGGCGCGCGAGTGCGCTGCCCGGCTGGGGATGGTATGCAACGGACGCATGCGCAGTAACCAACGAAGCGTCATATCGATATGAACGCCAAGGCACACCTATTCACAGGTGAGAGAACCGCTCGACAATGCTCCGCGAACGCCGGGCAGCAATAACAACCATAAAAAAATTCTTTGTCGACTCGCATGAGCGCATGTTTTACTCATTCGTGCATGTCCGGCTGTCTTGCCGGTCTCGCACCTTCTTTCAGTTCCCCGATGACGAACCCGAACTCACTGGTCGACGCTGCCGCTGCCCTCGCCCTTAGCTTCGCGGAAGCTGCCGCCGAGCACGACCGCAGTGGCGCGCCGCCCGCCGCGCAATTCGATGCGCTCAAAGCCGCGGGTCTGCTACGCGTCAACATCGGACGAGACGATGGCGGCGTCGGCGCGGGACTCGCGGTGTCGTGCGCGATTGTCGGCGAAGTGGCGTGCGGCGATCCGTCTGTCGCGCTGATTCTCGCCATGTACTATTGTCAGCATGCGATCATCGCTCGCGCCGGGCACACCGGCTCCGGCGACTGGCCGCCCGAGCTTGCCCGCTGCCTCAAGGACGCATCCATACGCGGCCGCGCGCTGCTGAACGCGGCGCAGGTCGAACCGGGGCTCGACTCGCCTTCTTACGGCGGCTTGCCGGATACCATCGCGCGCCGGGACGGCGACGGCTGGCGTCTGTCGGGGCATAAGATCTATGTGACCGGTGCGCCGCTGCTATCGTGGATCAACGTGCTGGCGCGCACCGACGAGGACGTGCCGCGTCTGGGCCATTTCCTCGTGCCGCGCGATGCGCCCGGCGAGCGTATCCTCGAAACATGGGACCCGATCGGCATGCGCGCCACCGCGAGCCGCGACGTGGTATTCGAGAACGTGGAACTCGAAGCGAATGACGCCGTCGCGCTGTGACCTGCGCATCTCGGCCTGCAACGCGACCCGCACGCCCTGGGTTGGTATCTGAATCTGGTGGCGTCAGTGTACGACGGCGCGGCGCAGGCGGCGCGCGACTGGATCGTATCGTTCGTCAAGGAGCGCAAGCCATCTGTGCTCGGCAGAGCGACACTCGCCACGGTGCCTTGGTAAAGGAAGGCATCGGCGAGATCGAGACACGTCTTACCGCGAACGATTGGCTGCTGTGCTCCCATGCCGAAGCGTTCGACGCGGGCCGGGCACCCGACACGCTTGCCGCGCTTGTCAAGCACGAGGTCATCGATCATTCGGTCGCAGCGGTCGAGGCGGCGCTTAATCTGGCGGGCAGTCACGGGCTGGAACGGCATCACCGCAATGTGCTGTGCGGCCGGATTCATGCGCCGCCCAACAGCCTTATTCGGACGAGTGCGGGACGGGCAGTGCTTGGCGTCTGAACAAGCGTCGCGCGCAGCTCAGAAGCTCGTAACTCGCGTCATCCGCCGCGCTCGAACGCTGACCGCGACGCCAGCCGATCGCCTGCCGGTAGCTTCCCGTGAGCGTTCGTGCCGCTTCCACGCTCGCGCCCGCGACCGTCTGCGGCGCGACATAGAGCGCGTCTTCCGGGCAATACAACTCGCACATGAAGCAGGTCTGGCAATCGTCCTGCCGCGCAATGGCAGGTACATCGCCTGACGATGCCGCGGCATCGAACACATTGGTCGGGCATGCGCGAACGCAGATATTGCAGCCCGTGCAGCGTTCGGTATCGACGATCTCGATCATGCGGCCAAGTCCTTCCTGATCTCGTTGCCCATGGCGTGACGCGTGACCCAGACTTCATCGAGCCAGCCGCTGAGTAGACGCTGGCGCTGGGCCGGATCGGCTGCGGAATGATCCGCGCGCCAGGACATGCCGCACGTCTCCGTGCGGGCCAGCGCACTGCGATACATCCAGCGCGGCACCGCAAGCATGGCTACCGCTTCGCGAGCGCGCACCACCTCTTTTTTCTTCTCCGATGCCGCCGCCACGCGCACCTGACGCCACAACGCATCGAGCCGGCTCAGAGAGTCTTCGAGCAGATCGGCGTGCCGCGTCCAGTTGCGCTGCGTGGGCAGCACTTCGGCCTGAACCGCCCGCACGAACGCGGCGGGATCGACGGCCACGTTTGCATGACCATCGTGCAAGGCCGCGCCGCCTGCATGCAGGACCGTACGCGGCGCACGCCGCGCGCGTACGGTGCGAGTGATCCGCTGCACCCGCGCCCGCCCAGAAGCCCGAAGACACGGCCCACGAGGCATTGTGGCTGCCGCCGCCCGTGAAGCCGCCGCAGATGAGTTCGCGCGTGGCGGCGTCGCCCGCTGCGTAAAGGCCGGAGACGGACGTGGCGCAGGAGGCGTCGGTCCATGCAGTCCACCCGTGCCGGGCACCGTGCCCTCGAGCCGCAGCGTGACCGGAAAATGCTGCGTGAAAGGATCGATCTTCAGCCGGTCGAACGGCAGGAAGAAGTTCGGCAGCTAACGGCGCATCCAGGCGCAGATATCCGCGTCGGTGCGATCGAGGCCGGCGAAGACCGGCTGCGTTTCCAGCGTCTTCGCGATCACCCCACGCCCGTGCGATGATCCCACGCCAGGGATCGCCGCGCCGCTTGCATCGTAGAAAGTGGCCCAGTTGTAGAACAGCGATTTGGTCACCGATGAAAACGCCGGTCCCAGCCCGTACGCATTCGAAAACTCCATGCCGGAACATTCCGCGCCCGCTTCGGCGACCATCAGCAGGCCGTCATCGGTCAGCACGTTGCAGCCGAGCGCGTTGCTCATGAAGGCACAGCCGCCCGTCGCCATGACCACGCTGCCCGCCCGCTCCAGTCTCGTCAGCCTGCCGGTGCACGCCCGCCGCGCCCGCCACCGCGCCGTGTTCATCGACGAGAAGTTCCAGCGCCGGGCTGTGGTCGAGAATGCGCGCGCCTGCTTCTTTCACGCGGCGGCGCATCAGGCGCATGTATTCGGGACCTTGCAGCGAAGTGCGTCGCTCATTGCCCGCTTCATCGACGGGAAACGGATAGCCTCATTCCGCGAGGCGCTCGCTGTTGAGCCAGGTTTGCTCCAGCACGCGGTCCATCCATGCATGTTCGGCGAGTTCGCCGCCTAGGGTATACCGGCTCGCGCGGGCGCGTTCGCGCGCTTCACGGTCGCGCGGCACGTACCAGACGCGGGTGCCCGAAGGTACGGTTGCGACCGAGGTACCGCAGAAGCCCTTGTCGGTCAGCACCACTCACGCGCCCCGCGCGGCAGCACTGATTGCGGCCCACGTGCCCGCCGGACCGCCGCCGATCACGAGCACGTCGGCTTCGTAGTGCCTTTGTGCATCCGATACCCTCACGCGCTGCGTCATCCCTGCTCCTTCCATGCGGCAAGCCGCTTTCCCGCCAGCAATACGGTCTGATTGACCGCCAGCCCGAGCAACGCCAGCGTGACGATGCCCGCGTACATCTTCGGAATCTCGAAGGTGAATTGCGAGTAATTGACGAGATAGCCCAGCCCTGCCTTCACCCCCACCATCTCCGCTGCGATGAGCACGAGAATCGAATAAGCGCCTGCGATGCGGATCCCCGTGAACACCGACGGCACCGATGCCGGCAACACGACCCTGACGAACAGCCGCAGCGGCCCGAGTTCCATGGAACGCGCGGAGCGGATCAGCAGCGGATCGCGTGCCGCATGCCGCTCACGGTATTGAGCACCACGGGCCAGATGCACGAGTAGACGACCATCGACACCTTCGACATTTCGCCCATGCCGAGCACCAGCACGAACACCTGCAGCAGAGCCAGCGGCGCGGTATTGCGAAACAGTTCCAGCAGCAGATCGAGCACTTCGGCCAGCGTCTCGTACCAGCCGATGAACAAGCCCAGCGGTAGGCCCAGCGCCACCGCAATGGCGAAGCCGCTCAACGTGCGCGGCGCTGGCTAGCAGATGCACCCACAGCTTGCCCGACACGGCGTCATGTCGTACAAGCCGCGCAACACGACGGAAAACGGCGGCAGGAAGGTGACATCGACCCAGCCCAGACGCGGCAGCGCTTCCCACAACGCCACGAACACGACGATGGCGATACTCGAACGAAACGCGCACAGCCATGCCCACGTGAGGCGGCCGGGCGTCGCGATGACGGTACTCATCGACTCTCCTTTCGACAGTATTCAGGCCGCGTGTGCGACCTGCAGATGCCCCGTGCCTCGGCGCGCGCGGATCAATTGCGAGATCTCGTGCCGCAGGCGCACGAACTTGGGCGTAGCGCGCACGTCTTCGCTCGCGTCGCCCTTCGGCGCATGCACGGGCAGCACATGCGTGATGCGTCCCGGCGATGCCGCCATCACCAGCACGCGCTGGCTGAGGTAAATCGCTTCATCGATCGAATGCGTGAGATGAAGACGATGGTCGTGCCGGTCCGTTTCCAGATGCGCAGCAATTCGTCCTGCAAGGCTTCGCGTGTCTGGGCGTCGAGCGCGGCGAACGGTTCGTCCATCAGCAGCAAGTCGGGTTCGTACGCCAATGCCCGCGTGATGGCGACGCGCTGCTTCATCCCGCACGACAATTGATGCGGATAGCGGTCGGCGAACGTGCTCAGGCCCACGAGATCCAGGAACTGCCGCGCCTTTGTCAGGCGCTCGGCTTTCGCGATACCTTTTTCCTCCAGCCCGAACGCGACATTGCCGAGCGCGGTTTTCCACGGAAACAGCGCGTATTGCTGGAACACGATGCCGCGGTCCAGTCCCGGCCGTTCGACCTTGCGGCCATCGATGAGATCGAGCAGCGTGCTCTTACCACAACCGCTCGGGCCGACGAGCGAGACGAACTCGCCCGCCCCGACATGAAAGGACACGTTTTCCAGCATTGCAAAGCGCTCACGCTGATTCACCTGAAACGCCTTCGCGATATTGTGCACTTCGATCGACGCACTCATTGCTGCCTCGCCACGGCCTGACTGAACGGATTGAACTGGTTCGAATACACCGCATCGGGCTTGACCTGTCCGGGCTTGAGCACGCCGTTATATACGTCGTGAAGTCCGCCGACGCGATCAGCCCGCCCTTCCCGCCGACGCCGGGCGACTTCCAGTAATCGACGATCGACGTATCCTCATTGCGATGCCGCGCCTCGACGATCTTCTTCAGACGCGCAACCACCTGATCGCGCGGCGTTGTGCGCGTCCATTCGATCGCGCGCGCAGTGCCTTCGACGAACTTGCGCACCGCGTTCGGGTTCTGTGCGATGAAGCGGTCGGTGAACAGATAACTAACTGGCATAGCCGTATGAGCGCGAACTGCGCGTAGTCGGTCGTGAGCAGGCGCGCGCCGCCATCGGCGATCAGCTTGTCCTTGATGATGTCTTCGAGAAAAATCGCATCGAGTTGCTTTGGCTTGAGCAGTTGCGCGAGATTCACGGGCGGCGCGGGCACGAAGGTCACCTTGTCGATATCGGCCTGTGACAGTCCCGACTTCTGGAGATAGGCTGTCACGAGATATTGCTGATACGCGCCCGGCGTATTTGGACGCCGATCTTCTTGCCGATGAGATCGCGTGGTCCCTTGATCGCGCTGTCCTGAAGCACGAAGAGGCCGCCGTTGGTTTCCTTGTCCGTCCCAACGTAGGAAATCACCGCCTTGACCGGCGCATGCGCCGCGACGAGCTTGACGATGGAACCGTTGAACGCGCCGCCGTAATCCACATCGCCGGTGACGGCGGCCTGAATGTCCTGCGGCCCGCTGATGGTGTTGCCCACCCATTTGAGTTTGATGGGCGCGAGATAGCCCAGGTCTTCGGCGAGCTCAGGGTACAGAACCTTGCTTGCCCAGCCCTGGTAACGCAGTTCGAGTTTTTCGGGCGTTTGCGCATACGTCGCCGCGCTTGCGTCGAACGCGACGGCGGGCAGCGCGGCATGAATTATTCGCTTGATGACGGTCACGCGCGCGCCTCCGGTCAGAACACGCCGTCGTGTTCGAGCGTGATGCGGTGAATCCGCCGCTTCGCCGCGCCGTAATCGCGCGCCGCATAGTGCTGCACCTGGCGGTTGTCCCAGATGGCGAAATCGCCCTGCTTCCATTCGAAGCGCACCTGCACTTCCGGCGTCTTGATGAGATCGTAGAGGTAGTTGAGCAGGCTCTGGCTCTGCGTCTTGGACACACCCAGAATGTGACTCGTATGCCCTTCGTTGACGAAGACGAGCTTGTGCCCGTTCTCCGGATGCGTCTTGATGACGGGCACTTCGATCGGCGGATACTTTTGCGCGGCCTCGCGCACGCGCGCGAGTCCTGCTTCCACGCTGTTCTCTTCTGCGCCCTCGGGGATTTCATAGCCGCTCAGCAGATCTGCGAGCGCGCTCTTTTTCGGCGACACGATGAACGTGTTTACTGCCGTCAGCTTTTCGAAGTAGTGGGCAAGATCGGCATCCAGCAGGTCGAAGACAGCCGCCGACGAGGCCCAGATCGTGTCGCCGCCTCCGCCTTCGGGAATCTCCTGCGCATGAAGGACGGTGGCCTTGGGTGGCTGATGCTGCCACGAAACGTCGACGTGCCAGTTTGTCGCCCGAACGGGTCTTATCGCCGCCATGCGCGATGACCTCGATCTCAGGAAAACCCGAGACGGCTGGCAGATAAACGTTCTTGTGGATCGGATTGCCGAAGATGCGCGCGAGCGCAACGTGCTGCTCGGACGTGAGCGCCTGTTCACGAAAAAATCACGCCATGATCGACCAGCGCCTGACGCAGCGTCTGGCGGTTGTCTTCGCTGAGCGGCGCGGCCAGATCAACGTTTTCGATGATCGGCCGACGAGCGGCTTGTAGCGCCGCACGCGCACGTCCTGATGATATTGCGTGGTCGGATGGTCCAGCACCGTGCTCATCTGCCTCTCCTGGTCGTTGTCGGGTCATCGCATCAGACCATCGGGCAGCGGTGCTTCGCAACGAAGCAATTCGAGCAAGCGTATGAACGTTGTGCTGCTGACCCTTTTCACCCGGCGGCACGAATATTTCGTGCAAAGCGTTATTTACGCAGGGTGCTTTGATATCCTATGTTTTGAGGTTGCGCCGCTCTCGGGCCCACACCTGTGCGCCGCCTGAGAAGGCGATTGGCGAACCATTGAAGCGTCCCGCACAGGAACAGATAGACGAAGCCGACGAACAGGAAAATCTGCGCCGGGTACACCATCAGCCGGTTGTTGAGTTGGTTGGCGAGAAAGGTAAACTCGGGCGTGCCGACGATATAGGCAAGCGACGTATCCTTCACGAGCGACACCCACTGATTGATGAACGACGGCATCATCACGCGCACGGCTTGCGGCAGGATCACATAGCGCAAGCCCTGCCAGCGTGTGAGGCCAAGCGACGCCGCCGCCTGACGCTGCCCTTCGCCGATCGACACGATCCCCGCATGCACCGAATGCGAGAGATACGCGCCGCCGATCAACGCCAGCGCGCAAACCAACGTGGCGAGACCCGGCACGTCGATGTGCAGCAGAATCGGCATCAGGAAGAAGGTCCAGAAGATCAGCATGAGCATGGGAATCGCGCGAAAGAAGGCGACGACCGCTGTCAGCGTCAGATGCGTCATGCCGCGCGTCATGGTGAGCGCGATGCCGCCCGCCAAACCGATCATCGCGGCGAGCAAGGCCGAGCAGACAGAGAGCAATACCGTCAAGGCGACGCCCCCCGGCGGCCCCGCCGGAAACGTGCCGAGCAACAGGTAACGTAACGTGCCGAACCAGTCGATTTCGCTCATGCGCGGCCTCGCTGCAACGCACGCACGCCGGTGCGCTGCCAGAGCACCAGCGCCACTTCGATGAAGGCGATGGTGAGCACGTAGAACACTGTCGTGGTGCCGAACGACTGAAACGTCTTGAACGTTTCGGTATCGACCTGGCGCGACATGTACGACAGCTCCCCCACGCCGATCGCCATCGTCAACGAAGAGTTTTTCACCAGATTCATGTACTGGCCCGCCAGCGGCGGAGTGGCGATACGCACCGCTTGGGGCAGGATCACGTAACGTAGTGTGGTGAAGCGTCCCATGCCGAGCGCTAACGCCGCCTGTTCCTGAGCGTGACTCACGCCGCGCATGCCCGCACGGAATTCCTCGCCGATGAACGCCGTCGTATAACACGTCAGTCCGATCCACCCCGCGAAGAGTTCGAAGTTGGGCCATCGCATGGTCAGCGGACCTGCGCTGAGTACGTGCGGGGTGTTGAGCCAGGTCATCCAGTCCGATGGCAGCAACGCGGTTGCGCCGAAGTACCAGAACAGCAATTGCACGAGCAGCGGCGAATTGCGGAATACGAAGACATAGAGCGTAGCCGCGCGTCTCATGGCAGCGCCGCGTGCCGTATGCGCAACGGCCAGAGCGAAGCCGAGCAAGGTTGCGCAGAGTGCGGCGCATGCGGAGAGCATCAGCGTGACGGCGAAGCCTTGTTCGAGCCACTCGAGGTACTTCGGTTCAAGCCAGTTATGCATGATGAGAACGCGTAAAGCCCGCGCCTCGATCGAGCGAGGCGCGGGCGCGAGAGTGGTGAAAGGAAAGGCTTAGCTGTTCTTCTGCGGGTCGCCGATCTTAAACAGGCGCGGCAGCGGCGCACCGCTCTTCGGGCCAAACCAAGCATCGTATATCTTCGCGGCCTGACCGTCGGCTTCGAGCTTCGTGAGCGTGGCATTGACCGCATCGAGCAAGCGCGTTTCGCCCTTCGGCACGCCAACGCCTTCGTAGTCGTTGGAGATGGTGAAGGCCGGGATCTCGTAGTTGGCCTTGTCTGGCACACGCGCGAGCAGCGCGACGAGTTTCGGACCGTCCTGCGTGATCGTCTGCACGTTACCAGTACGCAATGCGGCGAAGGCGAACGGCGTGTCGTCATAAGCGACGATGGTCGCGCTCGGGAACTTCATGCGCACCTGCTGTTCGTTGGTCGTGCCCTTGTCCGCGCCGATACGCAGGCTGTTCAACTGATCCGGCGACTTCAGCACGCCCTTCTTCGCGATGAACTGCGTGCCCGAAGCAAAGTATGGCGTGCTGAAATCGACTTCCTTCTTGCGCTCGTCGGTGATGGTGAAGTTGGCGAAGACCAGATCGACCTTGCCCGACTTCAGGAAAGCAATGCGGTTGGCCGGGTTGGTCGGCTGCACTTCCAACTTCACGCCCAGACTCTTAGCGACCGCACGGGCGTAGTCCACGTCCAGACCTTCGATCTGCTTGTTCTTCGGATCGACGAAGCCAAACGGCGGGTTGCTGTCGAATGCGGCGATGCGCAGCACGCCGGCTTTTTCGATGTCGTCGAGGCGGTCCGCATGCGCGGCGTTCGATCCCATGACCAGCAGCACCGTCAACAGTGCCGGAAGCGCCGCGCCCCAGGGTTTCATCTTCATGGTCGGTTCCTTTCGTTCGTTGCGCCAGCGCGCCGTCACTGATGGCCGCGCGAGGGCGAGGTCCGCACTTTATCGGTGCGTGGGATGCATGGGAACGAAGTTTTCGTCAGGTCGAAAGTCGCCGGAAAGATATGTGCCGTTCTTTGCCTCAGGCGGCCTGCGCAGTGCAGGCTGTCATCGCGTCAGGCGTTTGTTGCGCTGATCGATCCACAGCCGCGCCCACCGCCACGCATACGCGATGGCATGGTCGGCTTCGAAAAAGTAATCCAGTTCGTCGAACCTGAAGGACGCGCCCAGGGGCGAGGAGTGGTTCTCGATAATCAGGTTTGCCGCATACAGTCCGCTTGGCAGGGCAAGAGCCAAAGGCTCGACTTCGTATCCCTTGTATTGCATGAAGGTTTCCAGAAAAACGCTGACCGGTCAAACGACCGGATCGCGTCATGCTAATGCCGGCCATGCCGCCCGGCAAAGAATCCTTTGACCTTATTAAGGCAATGCTGATTAAGTCCACCGCTTGTGCTTGTCAGGTGTTATAGAGCGCACGTGCAAGGAGAAAGGCAAACGACGATGAAGCAGCAGACGCTGGCGATGGCCGCGGATCAAGGTGCGGGGTTCGAGACTTGCCGCAAACGCACGCGACGCGACGAGTTGCTTGACACGATGAACACGATCGAGATTCG
>LFLF01000142.1 GCA_001184395.1 Candidatus Paraburkholderia calva
CACGAAGGTGCGCTATCGGGGTCTGGCGAAGAACGCCAATCGGGCCTTCGTCGCGCTGGCGTTGACCAACGTTTATCTTTCGCGCAAGCGATTGATGGCACAGGTTCGCCCGTAATGGGGGAAAGCGGGCCGCAGGCCCAGGCGCAACACCCTGGTGGACCGGAAATCCAGGCGCAAAGCCTCACTCACGATGAATCTGCTGCTATTTGCGCCTGAATCGATGAATACAACTGGCTGGTTCAGCGTTGCCCTAGACGTATCGTCGGTCATATGCCTCACTCTTATCTAAGCTAAGAGCGAGGACCTGTCAGGCGATTTCGGGGGCTACCTCACCTGATACAGACTTGCGGAATTGGCCTTCGAGCAGACCAATCGACATGGTCGCGTATCGCGCTATGTCAGCTCCAGGGAGTGCATGGAAATAGTCATGACCGAAGGACGCTTTGCCATACTCACTGCCGAAATTGTCTCGGCCTATGTATCCAAACACACGGTTTCCGACGCAGAACTTTTCGACTTGATTCGCATTGTCTTCGTCGCGCTGAAACAGGCTGCGTCAGCGCCAGAACACCAAACGGCAACCACCGAACCTGCAGTCCCCATTCGTGCCTCGGTGAAGCATGACTATTTGATCTGCCTGGAAGACAGAAAGAAAATGACCATGCTCAAGCGTTATCTGCAAACGCACTAGGATACGAGTCCCGAGGAGTATCGTCGCAAATGGGGGCTGCCGGATAACTATCTGATGGTCGCGCAGGCATATGTGGACCGGCGGCGCACGATCGCCAAAAAGATCGGTCTCGGCACCAAGCGCAAATCTCCCGAAGCGACCGCCTAGCCGGACCGGACGCAATCAACGGACGTTCGCGCTATTGCTCCCGAGCGTCCGCTCCCTCGCATATCCATGGGCAAAAACGTGCGGGACCGGTGCCGCGTCGCTGGCGCTGCTGCGGCCCGCGCTTATGGGTCTGTGTCACGGCGTAGGTATCGTTCATATATAAAGTTTCGCATTGCCTATGAGATGAATGGGCGTTAATTCTCGCGCTGCATGCCGTCAGCAAGCGTGAAGCAGAACGAAAGGCATGCCGAGGAGAGGCAGATGAAAGGTCGGACGTCAAGGAAGTAGAGCGGCTGTGCCGGGAGGAACGCGAGAAAGTCTCCGACGCACTGTGCCTGCGTGCTGCCCAGGCGCGAAACAACCGCTTTCTCGGGCATTATCCCGGCTATAAAGGCAACTGAATCGTCCGCATCGCTGTCCTGGGGTAATCTTGCATAGGAAGCCTGGCACCAGAGTGTCGCGGAGTTCGATGATCTGCGCCGTGGCTTGAGCCGCATCGACCACGGATTTGGTAAGCTTGATTCTCGCCATAATGACTCTCCGGAAGGGCCTGGTTCCCAAGAGTCCTATGGGGGCCACCAGATGGAAAACCGGGTCCAGTTTCGTAAAGCACCGGCATATACTGAACTCGCTCAAGCCCTTGATAAACTTGCCGTATCGGGCTGTAGCGTAGTTAGGCGAATGTCGATGTGAGAATCATCCTGAAATAAAAAAAGCCGCGGTGCAACACTTGCTTACTCCCGGTTCAGCCACAGCTTGTTACGCCGGGATCACGTTCAATTGCATCTTTACCGGGAATTCAAATGGGCACGTCTCTTTTACTCGCTGTTACCGCTCTCGTGACCTTGATCGCCGTTCCGGCGTCGCGCGATTTGTTCAACGCCGTGCGCGAGCGCAACGAGCGTGATGGGAAACAGCGTCTGGTGCCGATCCTTATCGACGACGAGTGCGTGCGCCGCGATCGCTGATTTGCGTATCGACGCAATGATTTAAAGCAGCGTTTCCAGCGGTTCGATCAGACGCGGTTCGTCGTTGGTCGCGCGGTTCACATCGGTGGACACGCGATGCCAGACGAAATGCGCGGCCGGCACGCCGTCGGTCTTCACCAGTTTGTCCAGATCCGTCGCCCGTCGCAGCGGGATCGAGCCAGCGTTTTGCCGTGACCCGCGAAAACACCAGCGGACGGCGGTCGTGCACGTCGACCAGCCCTTCGTCTGCCGACGAGGTCACGATGACGAAGCCCGTGCCGGGCGCCACGGCGTCTTCCTCGCGCATGATGCTGGTGAGCGCGGCGAGAAACATCGGCTCGCCGGCGGCGCGCTGGATGTAGCAGGGCTGCTTCTGCTTGTAGGGCTTCGATGCCGGCTCGCCGGGATGCGGCTCGATGCGCCCTCGAACCAGCCGTCGGTGGGAATCAGGATGCGTGCTGGGCGACAGGTTATAGCCGGGGCGCCGGTCGGCGGCATCGACGAGGACGAACGGGTTCTTCAGATGCAGGCGTTGCGCGTAATGTGCCGGCAGTCGGTACTGGCTGATTCGGCCACACATGGCGTTCCTCCGCTGATTCCAACCTCTTCGCTTCGTTGGCTGCTTCGACTTCGTTAGCTGCTCGCCGCGACCGTGACATGCGTCAGATTTCGACCACCTTGTCCGACGCGAATTCCGAATTCTCCCACTGGTCGCTGCGCTTATCGAAGTAGCCGCGCGGATTGCACACGACGCGCGCGCCATCGACCGTGTAATCGAACAAGGTGTGCGTGTGGCCGTGAATCCACAGCGATACCGGCGAGCGCACGAGCCCAGGCAGATGATTCACGAAGCCCGCCGACGAAAGGTCCCACGCATAACGCGGCGCGAGGCTCTCGCGCATCGGCACATGATGCGTGACGACGATGGTCTTGCCCGCGAAGGGCTTGGCCAGTTCGCTCTCGAGCCATGCGCGCGCCTGTTCGTGCAACGCCTGCGAATCGTCCAGCGTGAAGGCCCGCGGCTCGCCGTTGGGTTCGGGCCACGCGAGCTAGATCAGCCCCTGATAGTCTAGCATGACTTTCGCGCAAGCTGCCTTGGCCGTCTCGCGCTCGGCGTCGCTCGCGCCGAACAGCGCGAAGTCGGTCCATAGCGTCGTGCCGAGCACGCGCCATTTTCCGTGTCGATCCGTGAGCGACGCGTTGTTCAGGAAGTGCACGTTGTCCATGCTGCGCGAGGCGTCCTGCATCGCGACTTCCATCGCACCGAACTCGGCGTCGTAGTACTCGTGATTGCCGGGCACGTAGATCACCGGTATGCCGGAATCGAAGTTGCTCGCGGCCCAGCGTGGCGCTTCCGCGTGATTGTGGATATCGCCCGCCAGCACTACGAGATCGGCCTCGGCGTAGGGAATCGCCAGCGGCTCGTCACATTCCAGATGCAGATCGGACAGCACGCGTATCTTCATGCGGTGTGCTCCTGCCAGCGCACGACCTTGCCGGGGTTCATCAGGTTGTCGGGATCGAGCGCCGCCTTGAGCGCCAGCATCAGCCGCACTTCGACGGGCGACTTGTAGTGCATCGCCTCGTCCACCTTGAGTTGCCCGAGCCCGTGTTCCGCGCTGATGCTGTCGTGATGCTTGTGCACCTGCTCGTACACAACTGCGTTGACCGGCGTCTGATACGCGTTGAGAAACTGCTTCGCATCGACGCCTTCGGGCGCCTGCACGTTGTAGTGCAGATTGCCGTCGCCGAGATGGCCGAAGGTCACCATGCGCGCGCCGGGTGCGGTCTGCTGGATGATCGCGTTGGTCTCGTCGATGAAGTGGCCGATGCTCGAGATCGGCACCGCGATGTCATGTTCGATATTCAGCCTTTCCTCGGCCTGAGCGAGCGGGATATGCTCGCGCAAATCCCAGAACGCCTGCGACTGCGCGAAGCTTTCTGCCACCACAGCGTCCTCGACGATGCCGTGTTCGATGGCGTCTTCCATCAGCCGTTCAAACAGCGTGCGCGCGTGTTCCTCGCTTTCGCTGTCGAGAGTTCGAGCAGCACGGTGTGCCCGTGCGGTTCGCCGAACGGATAACGCAACTGCGGAAAGTGACGGCCGAACAGCCACATCGAAAAGTCGGACATCAGTTCGAAGCCGGTCAGAAGCGGTCCGGCGTGACGCTGCGCCATCGAGAGAAAGTCGAGCGCGGCGTGCGGCGACGCCAGCTCCGCGAGCGCGGTGACCTTCGCGACCGGCACGGGATGCAGCTTCATCACGGCGGCGGTGATGATGCCGAGCGTGCCTTCCGCGCCGATGAACAGATCGCGCAGATCGTACCGGTATTGTCCTTGCGCAGCCCGCGCAGGCCGTCCCAGATTTCGCCCTGCGACGTGACCACTTCGAGGCCGAGGGACAGTTCGCGCATGTTGCCGTAGCGGAGCATACCGGTGCCGCTTGCGTTGGTCGAAAGATTGCCGCCGATCATGCAACTTCCCTCGGCGGCGAGTTTCAGCGGAAACAGGCGTTGGGCACTCTCGGCGCGCGACTGGATCTCCGCTAGCACGATGCCGGCTTCGACCGTGATGGTGTTGTTGTGCGGATCGATGCCGCGGACACGGTTCAGGTGCTTCAGGCTGACGACCACCTGCACGCCGCTCGCATCGGGTGTCGCGCTGCCCGCGAGGCTGGTATTGCCACCCTGCGGCACGATCGCGATGCAATGCTCCCGCGCGAGCCGCACGACGGCGGCGACCTGTTCCGTGTCGGCGGGCAGCAGCACGGCGCAGGCCTCGCCGCGATAGCGGCGGCGCCAGTCGACGAGGTGCGGCTCGGTGTCGTGGGTATCGGTCAGAACGTGCGGCGTGCCGAGCAGTTTGAACGCAGGCGGAGACGAAGCGGGCGGGTGGTGTCGATAATGAAGTGTGGGCGATGAACGCGGAAGGAGCGCAGCCGACAGTATCGCGCAGGCACGCTGCGCGCTACGCACGGCCGAACGGCATAGGCACGCGCGTCGCGACATGAATCGTGCTACAAAGCATCACGCATGAATGGTTACGGCGTCAAAAAAACGAACGCGTCAACGTTTTTCCGCACGTGAATGCGAGCGAGTTTTGAGGCGCGCCGTGCGCTTGAAGGGCGCGACACAGCCGAGAGCGCAGACGAAGAAAGCGAGCGCGAGCACGGCCTCGATCCACGCGAGCCGGGCCGACGGGCCGGGGTCGGTCATGCCGCGCGGCCTTCGGCCATGTAGAGCAGCACGAGCATCGATGCCTATTGCAGCGTGTAGAGATTGCGTTTCGCGACGCCCGGCAGCGCGCAGGCGAGCGCCAGCGCCCACGCGCCGGATGCAGCGGCGCAAGCCACAACTCCCACAGGAGCGCAAGCACGATCAGCGCGGCGAGTGCAAAAGCGCCGTTGTCGTGCGCGGAATCGGCCGGGGACGCATTCATGGACGGATCATCGCGACTGCGCGCCGCGCACCAGATCGATCGCGGTGCGGGCGAGCCGCGCGCCGAGCGCGACAGCGAGCGCTTTTTCGTCTGCGGTGATGCCGCTGCGCAGCGACTCGTCGCCGCTGCGCGCGTGGTGGGATGCGCCGTAGGGTGTGCCGCCGCTTTGGGTAGTCGTAAGGCGGGATTCAGTGTATGGAATGCCAACGATCACCATGCCGTGATGTAGCAGCGGCAGCATCATCGATAGCAGGGTGCTTTCCTGGCCGCCGTGCAGGTTGCCGGTGGACGTGAACACGCAGGCGGGCTTGCCGGACAGCGCGCCCGCGAGCCATTGCGGCATGGTGCCGTCGAGAAAGTATTTGAGCGATGCCGCCATGTTGCCGAAGCGTGTGGGCGAACCGAGCGCGAAACCGGCGCATTCCTCGAGATCGCGCAACTCGCAGTAGGGCGGGCCGTCTGCGGGAATGTCGGGCTGGGTAGCCTCGCAAACGGTCGATACCGGCGGCACGGTGCGCACGCGCGCCTGCATGCCGGGGACGCTGTCGACGCCCTGCGCGATCGCGATCGCGAGTTCGCGCGTGGCACCGTGGCGGCTGTAGTAGAGCACGAGGATGTCGTTCATAAGACCTTTCTGGTGAACGGCTATTATAGGTAGGGTGAGGTTTCCGTGGCGCGGCGCATGCGCGGGGAACCGCGCCATCCGGAGAATGCGTTTGCAGCAACTTTCCATCGATCTCGCGGCCATCCGGCGGCTGGCCGGCTTCGTCGGTCAACGCTTCGGCGAAGACCGCGTCGCGCAAGTGGCCGGCAGTCTCACGTTCACGAGCGTGCTGTCCATCGTGCCGCTCGCGACCGTCGCGTTCGCGCTGTTCACGGCGTTCCCGATCTTCGGCTCGTTTCAAGCTTCGTTGCAGGATTTTCTGTCGATGCACCTGATGCCGCCGCAGATCAACGACCAGATCTTCAAGTATCTGAACCAGTTCGCGTCCAAGGCCAAGAGCCTGACGACGGTCGGCATAATCATCCTGTTCGTCACGGCCGTGATGACGATGATGACCGTCGAGTCCGCCTTCAACGTCATCTGGCGCGTGAAGAAGGCGCGGCCCATCGCGCAGCGCGTGCTGGTCTACTGGGCCATCATCTCGCTCGGACCGATGCTCTTCGGCGTCAGCCTGTCGATCTCGTCGTATCTGTTCGCGCGCTCGGTCGCGTTCACCGGTTCCCACAACCTGCTGCCGCCGATGGCCGAGTGGTTCCTGACCGGCGTGTCCTTGCCCATCACGGTGTTCGGCTTCACGATCACCTACGTTTACATGCCGAACTGCAAGGTCGAATGGGGCGATGCCGTGGTCGGCGCGCTGGTCGCGGCGGTGGCGTTCGAACTGTGCAAGCGCGGCTTCGGCTTCTATATCCGCCGCATTCCGATTTACACGGCCGTGTACGGCGCGTTCGCGGCGGCGCCGGTGTTTCTGCTGTGGGTGTATCTGTGCTGGATCATCGCGCTGATCGGGGCGATGGTCACGTCCGCGCTGCCCGCGATTCGCATCGGGCAATATCATCGGCGCGCGTTTCCGGGCAGCGATCTGCTAGATGCGCTCGAAATTCTCGCGCGGCTGGTCGAATCGCGTGAGGCGGGCAAGCCGGGTTATACTGCGCTCGAACTGTCGAAGCTGGTGCGCTGTGACATGGACACCTCGACGCGTCTGATCGCACGGCTCGACGCGCTCGGCTGGATCGGCCGGCTGGAAGATTCGCGCATGCCGCGCTATGTGCTGATCGCCAATCCGAATCAGCTCACGGTGGACATGCTGTACGGCCATTTCGTGATCGATCGCGACGAACTGGCGTATCAGTTGCGGCTCGAAGCGGCGCACGTCGATTGCGCCGCGTTGATGGGCGCGCTGGAGAACGAAAAGCTGAACGTCACGCTCGGTTCGCTGATCGCGGCGCAGGCGCAGAGCAATGCGCGCCAGCGCGAGACGCCGCGCTCGTCGCTGCCGCAGCAGGTGTGAGGGTTACAGCGAAATCCTGCCGATGCAGATGTCCTTGAACATCACCCAGTCGCCCATCAGGCTATAGACCGGGTGGCAAACGTCGTCGGACGGTTCTTCTCGAAGAAGAAATGGCCGATCCACGCGAAGCCGTAGCCGCACACAATCACGGCAAGCAGCCATAGCCAGTCCAGTGTGGCGATCGCCATCGCAAGGCAGCCGATCACGCCGAGCGAGCCCACGAAATGCAGCCTGCGCGAAGTCAGGTTGCGATGTTTGTCGAGATAGAACGGTTAGAACGCCGCGAAATTCGCGAAGTCATCCCCGTGTGTGGAGTAAGCCACGACTGCCTACGGTCTGCGCGTCTCGTTGACTGTGCTTCCAAGCCACTGGTTAGCAAGATTCATTCTGCGGCGCGGTCGGCAGGCTTTCAAGAGGCGTGTGTGGCCCCGCTCACGTGCCTTCGGCGCAAGAAAGCGCGAACGAAAACAGTGTGTCCCAGTGTGTCCAGAACGGCATCCGGCTGTTCCGACATCAGCGCGTGACCGGCATCGAGTTCGGCCTGGCGCAACGGCACGCCGGCCTCACCGAACGCGCCGAGCAACGCGCGGGCCGCGTGCGGTGGCGTCATCGCGTCGCGCGTGCCAGAGAGCACGCATACCGGACAACGCACGGCCGCGGCGTGCTCGAGCGCATCCGCGTAGGTGTCGCATGCGCTGAAGTCAGAGTGGAACAACTGCGCTTCGCCGAGCGCCGAGACGCGCTCCATCAAACGCTGGTTCATGTTCTGCAGCCAGAATCCCGGCAAGGGCGCGAATGGTTTCGCGGCGACGCTCGAATGCGACCACTGATTCACCATGCCGATGGCCTGCGGCGCGCGCTCGCGGGTGGCATCGAGCAATGTGTCGGAGACGGTCATCGGTGCGGTGGTGGCGAGCAGCGCGAGACCCATCGCGCGATCCGGATGACGCGCGGCGGCGTCCAGCGCGATTAGCGAGCCCATGCTGTGCCCCACGAACACGGCGCGGGCGCGGCGCACCTTCGCCGCATCGAGCGTGCGCATCGTCCAGTCGGCGAATGCGCCGATGCTCGCGCACGCCGGGCCAGTGCTGCGGCCGTGTCCCGGCAGGTCGAGGGCCAGCACGCCGAAGCCTTGATGCGCAAAGTAGCGCGTCTGCAGGCCCCACACGCTGTGATTGTGCTGCGCGCCGTGGATGAATACCACCGTCGGATACGATGTGTCGAATGGCTTGCCGCCGGTGTAAGCGTAGGCGAGTCGGCCGCCGTCGAGTTCGAGCATCATGCGCGGCGCTTTCCTTCTGCGCGGCTTTCAGGCCGCGTTTGAGATCGTCGATGAGATCGTCGGGATCTTCCAGGCCAATCGACAGCCGGATGCGTCCCAGCCCGATGCCGGCCGCCTCGAGCGCGGCAGCGTCCATACGAAAATGCGTCGTCGAGGCCGGATGGATGACGAGCGAGCGCGCATATCGCCGACATTGGCGAGGTGCGAAAACAGCGACAGCGATTCGATGAAGCGCCGCGCCGCCGGCACGCCGCCGCACACGTCGAAACTGAACACCGCGCCCGCGCCGCGCGGGCAACAAACGCCTGGCGAGCGCGTAGTCGCGATGCGTCAGCAATTCGGGATACGCGACGCCTTCGACTGCCGGCGAACTCAGCAGAAACTCGATCACCTTGCGCATGTTCGCGACATGCCGGTCCATGCGCAACGGTAGCGTTTCGATGCCCTGAAGCAGTTGCCACGCCGCCTGCGGATGCAGACACGCACCGAAATCGCGCAGGCCTTCGCGGTGCGCGCCGCAGAAAGGGCGCAACGGTGCTTTCCTCAGCGAACACCATGCCGTGAGAGCCATCGTAAAGTAAAGCTCGGTGAATTCGGGAAAGCGGCCGCTCGCAACGAAGTCGAAGGTGCCGCTATCCACCAGCACGCCGCCGATGGTCGTGCCGTGGCCGCCAAGAAACTTGGTCGCCGAGTTATAGACGAGGTCCGCGCCGTGTTCGAGCGGGCGCAGCAGATACGGCGTCGTGAAGGTCGAATCGACCAGCAGCGGCACGCCATATTCATGCGTGATCTTGGTTACGCCCGCGATGTCCAGCACATCGAGCCCGGGGTTGCCGAGCGTTTCGCCGAAAAAGAGCCGCGTGTTCGGGCGCGCGGCCGCGCGCCATGCATCGAGATCGTGCGGCGCGACGAAGGTCGTGTCGATCCCGAAGCGCTTAAGCGTGTAGTGCAGCAGGTTGTGCGAGCCGCCGTAAAGCGCGCCTGACGCCACGATATGCGCGCCCGCGCCGCCTCCAGCGCGGCGACACGTTCCTCGAAGACCGCATTGGTCGGATTGGAAATGCGCGAGTACACGGTCCCGAGCGCTCCATGTTGAAAAGCGCGGCCGCGTGATCGGTATCGCGGAAGGAAAACGACGTGGTCTGATAAATCGGCGTGGCGCGCACGCAGGTGACGGGGTCGGGCACGGCGCCAACATGCAGCGCGAGCGTGTCGAAACGGTTGGCTGGCATCGTGGTCGGTCGGCGTGTGTGCCGCACCCGGCGAAAATGTCGGTCGGTCATCGTAACATCGCACTCACGTCCCATAACTTATGGCTTAGGGCGAACGCTGGGCCACGCGGCCGGAAAGCCTTGTCCGTCCTGCCCGCTGCGGCAATTCGGCATCGATTTTGCGAGCTGGTTCTCGGGTTTCTTTTTGCGGGCCTTTCCGATAGTATCGAAGAGTGGTTTCATTGCGGTTTTCGCACTTTTTTGGGCATTTGGAATGGCATTCGGCCAGGAGACAGACATGCGAGTCAGCGACATCCTCAAAGTGAAGGGCAACGCACTTTTCACTGTTACGCCCGAAACGTCGCTGGCCGAGGCTGTCGACGCCATGGCCGCGCAAGATATCGGTTCCCTCGTCGTCATGGAATACGGCGATCTGGTCGGTATGCTGACCTTCCGCGAGATCATTGTCACCTTGCGCGACAATGGCGGCTCGGTCGGCAGCACCAGCATCCGTAAGATCATGGACGACCATCCGCTCACCTGCACGCCGGAAACGGACGTGAACGAAGTGCGCCGCATGATGCTCGAGCATCACGTGCGTTATCTGCCGGTCATGGAAAAGCGCGAACTGATGGGCGTCATCTCGTTCTACGACGTCGCCAAGGCGGTCGTTGAAGAGCAGGGCTTCGAGAACCGCATGCTCAAGGCTTATATCCGCGACTGGCCGGAAGAAGAGCAGAAGGCACAGCACGAAGCGCGCTGAATATCGATCCAGAGATCGTTGCTTGCTTGTAAGACCCTAGCAGGCTATTGAAATACCCTCTACGCGGGTGATCTGATTGGGAGGGGCAAACTGGGCGGGGCAAACGTTGAATCAAGGAATCGAACGACACTGAGACTGAAACGATGCGCAGAGCGGACGGCTACACCGA
>LFLF01000143.1 GCA_001184395.1 Candidatus Paraburkholderia calva
TCCGGCGCGAAGCTCGGACGACCCCCCTCGCGGCGCTCTCATACATCCGCGAAAAGACCGCGTCCATGCGAGTGAGCGCCTCGTTCAACCACAGCCGAATCGGTCGCAGCGGGTGATTGGCCGGAACCAAGTTATCCAGCGTGGTCATCATGAACATCAATTCGGTGTAGCCGTCCGCTCTGCGCATCGTTTCGGTCTCAGTGTCGTTCGATTCCTTGATTCAACGTTTGCCCCGCCCAATCAGATGATCCGCGTAAGATGACCCGCGTAGAGGGGTATTTCAATAGCCTGCTAAACAGTTATTCACTCGTTCCAGGACAAGCTGCCAGGCTCATGCCGCGTCGTCGATCAACTGGCGGGCAAGCAGGCTCGTATGCGGCGTGAGCGCATCGAAGGCGCGCGTGCATAGCAGCAGGCGGCGCGCAGCCCACGGTTCGGAGAGCGGCACGATAACGAGCCCCGGTCCGCAGCCGGTTCGCGGTCACTTCCGACAGTATTGCGATGCCGATTCCTGCCTCGACCAGCATGCCCACGTTGTCGAGCCCGCGCATCTGGATTCGATAGTCGATCTGCCGCCCGAGCCGCGACGCGCGCTCGGCCAGATGCATTTCGAGTGTGGCATCCGCGAGTCCGACGAAAGGCTCGCCGATGATCTCCGCGAACGGCACCTGCGCCTCACGTGCGATACGATGCGCGCGGCTTGCCACGATCACCAGCCGGTCTAGCGCGACGACATGCGTTTCCAGTCGTGCGAGATCTGTGATATCCGCGACGATGCCCAGATCGGCGCGACCCTCCGCTACTGCCGGCACGATCTCGATGCTCGGCTTCTCCTCCAGATCGTCGACAAGTCCGGATGTGCCGCGAGAAAACGCGTGAGGCACGGCGGCAGAAAAGCGGCGAGCGCGGCGGTGTTCGACATCAGCTTGATACGGTCTTTGAGGCCGGTTGCGTAGGTGCGCAACTCGCCGCGCATTTGCTCGACCTGCCCGAGGATCGCGCGCGCATGGCGTAGAACGCTTCGCCCGCGGGCGTCGCCTGCACGCCGCGCCGGTTGCGCTCGAGTAGCGGCGCCCCGAGCGCCGCCTCCATGCCGGCGATGCATTCGCTCGCCGACGCCAATGCCAAATGCATGGCCTGCGCGCCCGCCGTGATGCTGCCGTGTTCGATCACGGTGAGAAAGAGCCGCATGTCGGTCAGATCGAAGCGCATAGGCAGGGTTCGGCGGCGCCGAAGTTTCGCATTAGAATTGCCAGATTGTACGAGCGTCCGCACGCCGCTACGATGGTCTGCATGGAAGCCATTCTGATCGTCATTGCCGCAGGATTCATTGCGGGCGCCATGAACGCGCTCGCGGGCGGCGGTTCGTTCGTCACCTGCCCGCGCTGATCGCGACGGGCTTGCCACCGGTTCAGGCGAACGCATCATTCACCGTCGCGCTGTTTCCGGGTGGCGTGGTGAGCGCGTGGGCGTGTCGCGACGGCCTCACGCCGGTCGGTCCGGGATGCTTGTGATCCCCTGATCGGCGACTTCATCGGCGCGGTGCTGCTCTTGTCCACGTCCTCCGCGACGTTCCCTCCCGTTTTTGCTGCCATGGCTGTTGCTGTGCGCGAGCCTTGCGCTCGCGTTCGGCCGCAAACTCGGCGATGCCTTGCGACGGCGCGTGCGGATCGGCGCGCCCGCAGTGCCCACGATTCAGTTCGCACTTGGCGTCTATGGCGGCTATTTGGGCGGCGCAGTGGGCCTGATGATGCTCGTCGTGTGGGGGGCTGCTGCTCGATACGTGTGCCGTCAAGAGTCTGAATGCGCGGCGCACGTTGCTGGTCAGCGCGGCCAATTCGGTCGCAGTTCTGACCTTCGCCGTCGCGCATGCGGTGCGATGGCCGGAAACCTTTGCCATGCTGCTTGCCGCAATGGCGAGCGGTTACGGCGGCGCGTAACTCGGTCGGCGCGCCCCGGCGAAAGTGGTACGCACGGGCACCTTGCTGCTCAGTGTGCATTACGCTCGCCTTCTTCGTGAAGACTTACGGGCCGATGTTCACTCGACATTGACGAGCCGCGCCGAGGCGTGCGGCTCTGTGAGAACCATCACGATGGCTACCCTGCTCGAAACGAGCGGCGCGCTATCCGTCCTGGCGAGCGTCGCCGCCAAGATCACCTGGATGAGTCACGGCGACGCCGGATTGTCCTTGCCGTTGCCGCGTCCGAGCGGCGGTAAACCCAGGGGCGTGCGCGCGGAATCGTAGGCGTCGACGAAGCGCGGGTCGTCGTTCGCCTCGCACGCGAACCAGGCCGACTGGCTCCGGCAGATATCGTCCGCCATAGAGGCGAAGCACGGCGAACTCTCCGGCAACATGCGCGCCGCCCAGTAGAAACCGAACAGCGTCTGCTTCTCGCCGGGCCGCATGCGGATGGCATACGCATCTTTGCCGTCGAACCAGTGCAAAAGCTTGGCCGTCAGCGTGTCGTCGGTTTCGTTGCGATCGTAAGAAAAGACATAGCTGCCGCCCGCCTGCGCGGTATGGAAATCATCGAGCATGACATGGGTCACAAAACGGGCAGCGCGTGCATGGGGCGTGAGCGTTTCGGCGCTGGTGCCGGCGGGCGTCAGCAGGGTGACGCTGAAGAGCAGCGCGGCGAATACGGGCCGGCTTAAGGCCGGGTACTGCCTGAAATCGCTGAGCAAATTCACGCACGTTGCAAGGAAATTGGGCGGACGGCCGGTTGGTTTATTTCGAGGCAGGCCAAGGACGCGTTGATTCTACTGATTAATTTGCTTTCCGACTATGAAGGTAAAACGAGGTCAATTCGGTATACCGGAATTTCTTAGCGGGCCGCTTAGCTTGGACGCGTACATGCCTTGAGTCCAAGCCAAGAAACAGAAAACGGCCCCTAGGGGCCGTTTTGCTTTTTACGGCGATGTCGCTAGCTTTACAGCGGCTGGATCGTCGAAGCTTGCTTGCCCTTAGGGCCTTGCTTGACTTCGAAGCTCACCTTCTGGTTCTCTTGCAGCGACTTGAAACCCTTGGACTGGATTTCGGAGAAATGCGCAAACAGGTCCTCGCCACCGTCATCCGGCGTGATGAAACCAAAACCCTTTGCGTCGTTGAACCACTTCACAGTACCTGTTGCCATTTGACCCAATCCCATTGAGACGAATTACGTTGAAAATGCGCTTCGAAATCTCGAGCGGCATAGATTTTTACCATGCCGGAAACACGAAGTCCAATAAGCGTTTTTGCTAAGGGCCTGGACATATGCCCGTCACACTTGGCGAAATTACACGATTCTTAAAATGGAGTCGGTCTAAATTTCCTGCAATTGCGACATTTGTTTTCTGATGGGCAAGGCAGTTAAGCTCCCTTTCGCTCTGAAATTGCCTGATGCCGCTCGATACCGTTATGGCTCACACGCTTGCACCTTCCACCTCGCTGGTTTCCTTGCGCACGCTCAGTCTCGATTTTCAAGCCGTCGCCGATGCGCGCGTCCAGCTCGCAGCATGCTTTCAGCCTGCATCGATGCATGGGCTGGAAGAGGGGATCTGCAATCACTTTTCCGCCGTGGTGCCGGGACATGACGACTTGTTCTTCGCAAATCCCTACGGCTATGCGTTCAACGAAATCACCGCGTCGCGGCTTTTGATCTGCGACTACGAGGGCCGTGTGATCGACGGCGAAGGTCAGCCCGAAGCGACCGCATTTTTTATCCATGCACGTGTGCACAAGCTGATGCCGCACGTAAAGGCCGCGTTTCATACGCATATGCCGTTTGCCACGGCGCTATGCATGATCGAAGGTCCTCCCTTGCTTTGGCTCGGCCAGACCGCGCTCAAGTTCTACGGCCGCACGGCCGTCGACGAGAACTACAATTGGCTCGCGCTGGACGAATTGGAGGGCGATCGCATCGCGCAGACCATGGGCGATGCAGACATCCTGTTCCTCAAGAACCACGGCGTGATGGTCGCGGGTGCGAGCATCGCCGAGGCATGGGACGATCTTTATTATCTGGAACGCGCCGCTGAAGCGCAGTTGCGCGCAATGAGCAGCAACCGTCCGCTCAAGCCGGTGCCGCACGATGTCGCGCAGCGTTGCTATGAGCAGATGCGTGCGGGCGATGTGGAAATCGCGCGGGCGCATCTTGCAAGCGGCATGCGGCAGTTGCGTGCGAAAGGCGTCGCGTTCGAGGCTTGATCAGCGTCGGCTGGTGAGACGCCTGAACAAGCCGCGCCGCTTGCTCACGTCGGTTTGCTGCAAAAAACACCGCGATCACGATGATCAATCCCTTGAGCACGAGTTGCGTATTGCTGTCGATATCCTTGAGCAACAGGATATTGCTCAGGAAACCGAAGATCAGCACCCCCGCAACCGTGCCCGACACATGTCCCACGCCGCCTGACAAGCTGATGCCGCCGATCACCACTGCGGCGATCGCATCGAGTTCCCAGCCCATGCCGGCATCGGCCTTGCCCTGACGATACTGCACCGCATAGAGCACGCCCACGAGCGCCGATAGCAGCCCTGAGATCGCATACGCAGCCATCTTGTGACGTGCCACATCCAGCCCGGACACGACCGCGCATTTTTCGTTGCCGCTGATCGCATACAGGTACTTGCCGAACACCGTGCGATTCATGACAAAGCTCACGATTGCCGCGATCACCAGAAAGAACCACGCGGGTATCGGCACCACGTTGAACAGCAACGCGCGCAGCACTTCGATATCCGACGTCGCATTTGTGCCGCTGTAGATCGAATAGACAGCGGTATCCTGACCCGCGATCAGGCGCACCGCGCCGCGCCGAGCGCGCCGACCATTGCCGCCAGTGTCACGATGAAAGGCTGCATGTGCCCGCGCGTGATGATCCAGCCGTGAGCACGCCGCGCGTCAAGCCCGCGAACGGCACGATCCACAGCACGGCGAGCAAGAGCATGCGATGCGCGCCGTGCAGCGCGATATAGGCGCATGCGAACGCGGCGGCGGCAAGTGCGATGTCGGCGTCTATCGCCAGCGGTGTGCGGCTCGCGTGGGTAGCGTGGTTGGACTGAGCGTCGCGTGTGCGCATGAAACCGCGCACCACATTGAGCAAGGCAAGCACGATCGCGAAGACCGCGATCGCATTCAGCACGAGCGATGCATATACCGCGCGATTCGAGCCGTCGGTCGTGAGCAGCATCGCAGTGAGCACGCTGCCGAGTCCCATGATCGCGCCGACCGACAGATCGATACCCGCCGTAACGATGACGAACGTCATACCGATCGAAATCACGCCGACATTGGCGATTTGCCGGAACATGTCTGATATGTTCGCGCTCGACAGAAAGATGTTGTTGCCGTTGGCCGCGTGCGGCGACGTGAGCGCGCTGACGATCAGCAGCACGATCAGCCCGAGATAGAACTTGAGGACCGTGAGGAAGGTGCTCAGGTGCCGCGCGCGGGCCGTGGCCGCTTGTTCCTGTGCTTCGAGCATGGTGTAGGTCTCCGAATCTCCCACTAAGTATCAAGGCGATGCCATGCCGATGAGCAATTCGCCCGAGAACTGCTCGCGGTTCAGCACGCCGCGTGTGCGTCCCTCGCATATGACGAGAATGCGGTCGCTCAACAGCATCAGTTCGTCGATCTCCGAACTGGCGACGATCACCTTCATGCCTTCGCAGGCGGCCGCCAGAATTTGCCGATAGATTTCCACTTTGGCCGCTATATCCACGCCGTGCGTCGGTTCGTCGAGCAGCAGCACGCGCGGCCTGGTCATCAGCCATTTGCCGATGATGAGCTTTTGCTGATTGCCGCCCGATAGCGTGCTCGCGTCTTGCGCGAGGCTGCGATGCTTGACGTTCGACGTGCGCGCTTGCGTTGCGGCCCAAGCGTGCATTCGCTTGTGCTTATAAAACGGAAAACCCGGCGCGCGCGACAGCGAAGGCAGCAGCAGATTCGCCTCGAGCGATTGATTGAGCACGAAGCCGTCCTTCTTGCGATCTTCGGTGACGGACGCGAGCCCTGCCGCCGCTGCGCGTTCGGGGGAGTCGAATACACGCACGTGGCCCGCGACGCGTATCTCACCCTCGCGCCGGTAGCGCGACATGCCGAAGATCGCTTCGAGTATTTCCGTTTTGCCCGCGCCCAGCAGCCCCGAGATGCCGAACACCTCGCCTTGCTGCACGGAGAACGATACGTCGGACACGATCGCGCGCGTGGCACGCCATAGTGTGAGACCGTGCACGTCCACGGCGAGTGTCCGTTCGCGCGGCGCTTCGGTTTTACTGCGTTCTGGCGGTGCGAAGTCCTTGCCGATCATCATCTAGACCAGGGCGGACGACGACTCGACCTGCCACATCTGCAAGGTCGCGATGCGTCTGCCGTCGCGCAGCACGGTCACGCGATCCGCGACTTCGAACACTTCGCCAAGACGATGACTGATGAGCACGATGCCCATGCCGCGTTCGCGCAGATCGCGCGTGAGCGACAGGAGCGCTTTCGTTTCCGTATCCGATAGCGCGGACGTCGGCTCGTCCATGATCAACACGCGCGCATCCGTAAGTAGCGCCTTGGCGATTTCGACGAGTTGTTTTTCGCCCACGTGCAAGGTGCCGACCAGCGCGGCCGGCGTGGCGCGAAAGCCGAGTTGCCAAGCACTTTGACGGCCGCCGCATGCATAGCGCGGCGATCGGGAAAGCCCATGCGCGTGCGTACTTCCTTGCCCAAGAAAATATTGTCGACTGCCGAGAGCGTATCGACGAGATTCAATTCCTGGTGAATGATCGCGACGCCCGCGTGCGCGGCGTCGGATACATGAAGGTACCCGCCAGCAGGCCTTGTTCGACCCAGGTCGCGTCTTCTTGCGGCAAGCCGTCTATGCCGACGAACTTGATGTTCTTCTCGCGGCCCGCGTCCTTGGCGGCGAGATAGGCGCCATAGGCCATCGGGTCGTTATGCGCGTAGACGACATCGATCTTGGGCTACACGTGCAGGACCGTTTTCATGTAGTCGTAGAGGCCTTGTCCTGCTTCCAGTCGGAATCCACGCGTTCGCCCACGCGCTTGATGCCTTTTTCCAGGACGATGGCTTTGTCCGCGCCGTCATGACGATCATGCGCAGGCTGCGCGCCGAAGCCGCCCCATATCTCGACGAGATTGCCCTAGGCCTTGCCTGCGCCGCCCCTTGCCTACGCCGCCCATCAGCTTGGCAATGAAATTGCCCGCCTCCTGTCCGATCTGCACATTGTCGCCGCCGATGAACTGGGTGAATTGATCTCCGTTCACTTCGCGATCGAGCACGAACACCGGAATCCCGGCCTTGAAGGCTTTCTCGACCACGCCGGTCAGACCTGCCGACTCCTTGGGCGATATCAAGATCGCGTCCATCTTCTGCGCGATGAAGTTTTCCATATCGGCGTTCTGCTTGTCGGTTCTATCGCCCGCGTCCGCGATGACCAACTCCACTTCTGCATGCTTGGCGGCTTCGGCTTTCATGTCCTTGTTGAACTGCACGCGCCAGGGCTCGACGATCGTGACCTGCGAAAACCGAACCTGAGCTTCTTACCCTACGCGAATGCGGCCTGCGTGAAGAGTGCCGAGAACGTTCCCATTGCGCCTGCGAGCGGCGCGGCGATGAGGCTCGCGGTCACGATGCGTCGTTTGTGTCCATTGCGTCTCCTCTCCTGTTATGGATGCGGTCCTCGTGCGTCGCGGGTCCGCTGGTTGGGTGGCAGCCCTCGTGAAAAATAAAACGCTATAGCACCTGGCGTTTTCTTTCTACTCGCTCGGTGTTCGATTGCGCGGTTCGCACGGATTGCGGCGCGCTAGTCTCCTTGCTGCTGATTCTCGGCGGCGGCGCGGTGCTTTCACGCACGAGCAAATCCGCCTTTATACGCAAATGCACCGGCTCCGAAGCTTCGCCCTGCAACTGCTTGTGCAGCAATTGCCAGATTGCGCGCCCTACTGCTTCGACCGGCTGATGAATCGAACTGATGTGCGGATGCAGCACGGACATCCACGGCGCATCGTCGAAGGAGAGCAGCGAGATATCGTCGGACAGGCGCAATTCGGCATCGCGGATCGCGCGCAACGCACCCAGCGTCGCTACTACGACGTTCGCACCCGTGAAAAGCGCAGTGGGACGCTCGCGTTCAGCGAGCAGCCCGAGCGTGGCCGTGTGGCTCTCGGTGTCCGTCATCCCGCACACGACGATGCGCACATGGCGCGTCAGACCCGCGCGTTTCATCGCGTCGAGATAGCCGTCGGCGCGCTCGCGGCTATTGACGAGATCGAGCGCATTGACGATGAATGTGATGCGCTTGTGCCCCAAGGCGATTAGATGCTGCGTACCGTCGCGCGTGGCGCGGCGGCTGTCGGTCGTGACCGTGTCGGCGGGAAAGCTGTTGTCGACGCAATCGGCCATCACGAGCGGCACGTCGCAGGCACGCAGTTCCTCGACCGCGTGCTCATAACCGTGACACGGAATGATGATCATGCCCGCCACCTGCCGTGACAACACGAAGCGGATACGTTCGGCCTCGCGCTCCGGTTTTTTCTGCGCATACGCCAGCAATACGCGATAACCGCTCGCGAGCACATGATCCTCGACCACGCACAGCAGTTCGATGAAGAACAAGTTGGCCAGATCGGGCACGACAAAGCCGATGGACCTCGCGATCGGCTGCTGCGCAGTTCGGCCACGAAACTGTTGCGCCGGTAACCGAGCTGACGCGCGGCGTTCCACACCTGTTGCCGCCGCGCCTCGCTTACCCCTTCTGCACCCGCGAGCACCTTGGATGCCGTGCCCAGCGAAACGCCCGCCGCGCTGGCGACATCCTTGAGGGTGGTAGCGGATTTTTCCTGGAGTTCACGGCGCTATGAGGTCGAACAGGATTTGAATTCTGAAACGTTTCATAATTCTAGAAAGCGTTCGGTGCGTGGGCAAGTGAGTGTTTTTACGGAGCCGGTACGGGTCGCTTCAGATGGAGACGTCGTGCAAGTCCTTCACGATCGGAGGGCCGATCCTGAAGTCCGAGAAGCGCACGTCGAGACCCGCGCGTTCGGGCGTGCAGCACATCGGGCCGACGAGCCAGTTTGGAGTGGCTGCGCTCGCTGCAAAGGGTGCGAAGCGCATGAGGGTCCATGCGGTTTCATCGCTGCTGCATTGCACTTTCAGGGCGCCTTGCGCAATGGTCAGGCGCAAGCGAAAGCGATTTGCTTCGCGCAGGCGCGCCGGGCGACCAGTCGGACCGCTCGTCGGTTAGCACCGTGCTGAAGGTGAGCGCGCCGTCGTTATACTCGGCGCCGGCCTTGACCCAGCGCTCGGGGCTCGCACCATGAGGCCGGCCTAGAGAGTGGAGAACTGGCCATCGACGGTGACTTCCGCGGTGAAATCGCCTTACACTCGCCGCGAATACGTGTCCCGTATCGCGGATGAAGCCATAGTGTGTCTTGCGCCAGAAGTCGGTGTTCGCGTCCGTGGTGACGAGGAGCGTGTCGTGCTCGATGCGCCAGTCAGCGGGTTCGTTGATCCAGTGACACTGTTCGAACATGGTGGTCTCGTCACGGTGACTGAACGCAGTATGTCATAAGGCTCACGCATGCTTCAGGTTTCGAATGGTCGTATGGAAACGGTGTTGCGCCTTGTTTTAATGACGCGGGCGCATCTGCACTAACATACCAACTCTTCTTCCGAAGACACGGGCGGACGCGATAGTCAAGCTAATCATGATCCTTCTGGGTGTCGATTATCTTCGCAACCGCTGGCACAGCCTGATTACGCCCGACCTGTACGAGCCCGAGATCAACCGGCTCTATGCCGCGATGCTCGAGCACTACGGCGTCGTCGCCGACCCGGCTCGCGTGCGTGATCCGAATCGAAAGGGTTTAAGGCAACGCTGAACCAGCCGGTTGTATGCATCGATTCAGGCGCAAATAGCGGCAGATTCATCGTGAGTGAGGCTTTGCGCCTGGATTTCCGGTCCACCAGGGTGTTGCGCCTGGGCCTGCGGCCCGCTTTCCCCCATTACGGGCGGACCTGTGCCATCAATCGCTTGCGCGAAAGATAAACGTTGGTCAACGCCAGCGCGACGAAGGCGCAATTCGGCAGCGGATGTTGGTCGTGGAGGTCGGCCGGCTTGACCACCGCGCTATGTGCGAGGCCGCTTTGACTATCGACCCCGATGTGCAACTTCATGCCCCAATACCACTGCTTTCCCTTGCGCGTCTGATGCATCTGAGGGTCGCGCGCCTGCTCCTTGTCCTTGGTCGAGCTGTGGGCGGCGATCAATGTCGCGTCCACCATGGTGCCGCTGGCAAGCTTCATAGCGCTGGCTTGCAGCACTCGCCCCACCTCGGCGAAGAGCGGTTCACCCAGCTGGTGCTTCTCACGCCGGCGCCGGAATTTGAGCCGCGTTGTCGCATCTGGTACGACTTCGCAGCCCAGATCAATGCCCACAAAGCGATGCAGGCTAGTGCTGTCGTACAGCGCTTCTTTGCAAGCGAAATTGGCCAGATTGAACCCGTGCTGTACGAAGTGAATCCGCAGCATACGCTCCCAACCCATCGGCGGACGACCGTTGCCGTGTTTCGG
>LFLF01000144.1 GCA_001184395.1 Candidatus Paraburkholderia calva
TGCTTATGGTGGATGGTTTTGTTGTTCGCTGGTTTCCGACTTCGACAATCAGATTCTCAGCTGAAACCACCACCGCCTTCAATTTCCTGCCTCAACTACCCCCATACACCACTTCCGACTTTAGCTCCTACGCGAGGATGTGCACGGCTCACCACGATACGCAGCGACAGTCAATTCAACACCACGATCTACGCACTGGACGATCGCTTCAGAGGAGTGAAGGAGGGTCGCATGGTGATCCTCATGAATGCGCGGGACATGCCTATGCGCAAGTTGCACGAAGGCGACTACGTGACGCTGGAAACGATTGCATCCGATAGCATTGCCCGCAACGTGCGGGGGTTGCGGTTGAAAGTCTACGACATTCCGGAAGGGTGCATCGCCGGGTACTACCCGGAATGCAATCCGCCCATACCACTCTGGCATCACGCGAAGGAAAGCATGGTGCCGGCGGCCAAGTCGATACCGGTTCGCATGGTGCCGGAACCACGCACCTGATCATTGTGTGCGTCGACTTGACGAGCCGGCTGACCGTCTTCGTGCAGATTCGCCGGAGAAATCGCTCCGAGCGTGGCGTCGTCAAGCCGCAGGAAATCGTACGCGCTGACAAGTCCGATCGCGCCCGAGGGGTCTGCGTCGACGCTGCAATCGATAAAACAGGGCTGGTCTGGCGCAAGCAGCATGGCAATGTGAATGTCCGCCGAGTGACTGTTCAGGAAAGCATGGTTCGGACTGGCTGCGAATTGGGTGGCATTCGCGGGCGGAGGCCGCCTCAGCCCCGAGCTCAATAACGAGGTTGAACTGTACCAACCTGGCCAGTGCAGGAATTAACGTTACCGGTCGTCGAACAATTGTTGTATGTTGTGTTATCCGGCGCTGTGCGATGATTCGGCTGCACGTATCTGCTCAAACAGGATGCGTGAGCTCCAGTGAGATGCCACTGGACAAATTTGTCCATCGAGTCGATGGAAATGTATATCAAGGGGTTGAGTTGATGTATTCAGACTTGATCGGACGTGCGTAGACGCTACGCAAGCAGCCTCTCTCTGCCGGTAACACTAAATAAGTCGTTGATTCTGAATAGAATCAACGACTTATTCGTTTTGCTTTCAAGATCTCTTTTGTGTCTACCTGGTCAACGTCAATCACGTGCCTCGGCGTGCTCTGGCAGACATTTGAGATCCTAATCACTATGGCGCGCCTAAATAAATCGGACGCGCTCGTTCACACCCTCGCAACAGTTCACCCGCCAAATAACGCATCGAAGCAATCGCCACGTGCGATGCAAAATTCAGTCATAGTCCAATGTAAATCGATTCGTAATCGAAACGCGTCGGTTTTCCCGCGTTAAGCTGTGGAGTGCCGGTTCGCTTTGCATGCGCGAATCGGTCACGCATTCTTCACTTCAAAGAGGGCATATCACATGAGCATCTTCGGTGACATCGTCAACAAGATCTTCCACAGGGCCAAGCCTGAGGAGCAAGCCCCGGCCGTCACACCGGACCCGTCCCCGCGCCGGCGGCGAGTGACGCCGCACCGACTCCGGCCGCGCTGTCGGACGTCGACGTCGAAGCAGTGATGGAACAACTGGCGAGCGAAAACCCGCAGAAGCTGAACTGGCGCGTATCGATCGTCGATATGATGAAACTGCTCGGTGTGGACAGCAGCCTCGATCATCGCAAACAGCTTGCCACCGAGCTCAAGTACAGCGGCGACATGAACGATTCCGCATCGATGAACATCTGGCTGCACAAGCAATTGATACAAGCACTGGCTGCGAACGGCGGCAAGCTGCCGGCGGATCTGCTCGACTGATCGCGCGAATCCCGGCGCTTGGCCGAGAAAGCCCGCGAATCGGAGACCATTCCGCTTCGCGGGCCTGTTTTTGGGGGGATTGAAATGCCGAAACGGCAGAGACGAAGATAAAGACAAAGCGAATGAAGGATGGCGTCGTAAGCGTGTAGCGCTTCGGAAACGCCGCGCCTCTGATAATGCCGGCGCGTCGGGCACACAGCAGGGCGGGTTCCATGCTACGCACCGCTTACCACGGCGCAAAGAATAATCGTTTGTGCGGAAGGCGTAGAATCGGAATAGTCGCGATTTTTCGACGCCACGACCGTTGGCTTAGCGATGCGCCGGGACCTGCGGCCGCACGAACGCCGTGATGGGGTCATCGGATGGCGTAAGCGTTTTGGACGCGGGCTTCGGCGTGGCCACGGCCCGACTGACATGGCGCGTCCGCGCATGTGTGGCTGCCGCTTCGCGCGCGATCGACGTGCTGCTGATCCATTCTTCCTTGTATGCCGCCACGGCGGTCGTGGCGCATACGCTTTGGAACGCAGCCACGAGCGTGACGAAAAGAAGCGCGTTGCGGTTTGCATCGCGAGAAACGGGCATGTCCTTTAGGTTGATTCGCCTGGTGATATTGAATGAAGGACACCATTTAATCGATTCGCCATTAGGAAAACACCCCGAAAATTCCGAAATGCTGTCTCGGAGTGTTTTGACGATGACCCACGCTACTCGAACCATCGACAAAGCGCGTTCCAAAGCGCATGCCAGTGCCCGCGCGATGGCAAGCTCTGTGCGCGGCTTTCGCGCATCCAGGTGTCGTCGTCCTGCTCGTTTCTCGCGCGCGTGACGAGTGTTCCGAAATACATGGTTGTCTCCCGTTTCATAGGTATGTGCGTCAAGCATGACGAAACGGGTGGCTGCAATAAACCCGTATCAAGGGGCATCGCGCGGGCACTGGAAAAAGGAGGGATCGACCGAAACGTGTCCGGGCGATGGGTGCAATGCGATAAAAAAGCTCAGGCGGGATGCGGAATCGCGCGCAGCCGCTTTAGCGCCGCACGCGATTCGTCGCGTCGCTCACGATCGAGCCATCGCACAGCCTGATCGACCGCGTGTTTATCCGCAAGCGACGGCGCGACGCGGCGCAGCACCGCTTCGCTGGTGAGCACATCGTTGAGTCGGTCGAGCGCGTTCTGCGCTTCGGCGAGATGCATCATCGTCTGCAGATGGCCACGCTCGAGCACCGGGGCGAACAGTTCCAGCAGACACTTGAGCTTGGCCGCCGCTTCTTCGATCTGGCGCAAGGTTTTTGCATCGACGTGCTTCATCTTGGCCGCGCGCTGTTCCTTGCGGCTTAGCGTTTCATCGGCGAGTGTGATGCGCTGGCGCGCGAATTCTTCCAGCGTACGGTCCTCGATGCGCGCTTCGAGACGCCGCCGCGCATCCGCAAGCGCGCGACGCAGCAGCAGATCGACGCCCGCCTTGCGAATCGTCACGCAACTTGCCACCGACGCCTCGCGCCGCTCTTCCGTGAGCGTGCGCACCACCGGCCCCACGCGTAAACACGTCTTGCGCGCCTGGCTGAGCAGGTCGCATGCCGCCTCGACTTCGTGCGGCTCCCCGGCGATATCCGCGAGACGCTTGAAGCGCTTGCGCCCCACGCGCGCTTCTTTCTCGTCCAGTAGCGGCTCGAACACCCACCAGAGCGCGCACAGACGTTGCCGCGTCTCGCGCAGACGCGCGAGCAGGTGCGCATCCGCATGCTCGGTGATCTGCTCCGTCTACTGCAACGCGGCACTGGTGAGCGGCGCAGCACGACAAACGCATCGGCGACGGGCTGATCGCGCAGAGAGAAGCCGGGCGGGGAATGGGGCGCGGCGGCGGGCGGCGTAACGGGTCGCACGCGTCATGCCGCATATGGCCGTGGAATCGAAGTTCAGTGTCATCGTCTCGGTATGCACTTATGCCGCACGATCTTTCGTTCTATTTGACAGCTGGATCGCGCTTCGTTTGTCGACAGCTAATGTCCGGAAAACGGAAAATAGTCGACCGCAGTGTCATTGATATGACATCCGCGCGAATCTTTGGAGAAGTTTTCAGGAAGATCGGCTTGCGAAAGCGCGACAACGGATCGCGGGCTGAAACTAATCTTCCATTATGAACACGCCGACCAGCACGAGCGCGGGCGCGGTGGCAATCGCCGGCACCAGCGACAGGAGTGGCGACAGGAACAGGAACGGCAGGAAGCACAAACCGGCCACGACCGCGACCAGACCCGTGCGCCCGCCCGCCGAAATGCCCGCAGCCGATTCGATATACGCGTTGGCCGGATTCGTGCCCAGCGGCGCGGACACGAGCGAGGAGAAGGCATCGACCATCATCGATTGGCGGATGTTGCGCGGATTGCCGTTTTCGTCGAACAGCTTGCCGGCCTACGAGATCGCCATGAAAGTGGAGAACGCGTCGAAGAACGAGGTGACAGCATCACGAAGATGAACGGCCAGTACGCGACCTTGAGCGAGCCCATCAGGTCGAGTTGCAGGATGCCGGAGAAGTCGGGCGCGGACACCAGACCGTTCCAGTTGACGAGTGTCTTCGTGGCGATCGCGGCGGGCCAGTACGCGGTGCCGTCGCCCCACACGCGGCCGATCGGAATTGCGATGATCGTGGTGAACACGATGCCGAGCATCAGCGTGCCGGTGACCTTGCGCGCGATGAGGATCGTCGTCACGGCCAGGCCGATCAGGAATGTAATGACCACGGGATTGAGCGACGCCGAATGTACGATGGTCACCGGGTCGCCGACGGCGAACTTCGCGTTGACCAGACCGATCAGGCTGATGAACAGCCCGATGCCGCACGATACCGCGTGCCGCAGATTGGCGGGAATCGCATCGACCACGAGCTTGCGCGCATTAAAGATGGCGAGCACGGCAAAGATCACGCCGGCCCGGAATACGCAGCAGAGCGCGGTGTGCCACGGCATCTTGCCGCCGTGGACCATCCAATCATGAACGCGAACAGCGCGTGCATGCCCATGCGGGGCGCGACCAGTACCGGATTGCGCGCGTACAGCCCCATCGCGCAACTGCCCAGAAAACTGACGATGACGACGGTCGCGGTCAGCGCGGCAGGAAAGGGCACGCCGGCTTGCGACAGAATGCCCGGATTGACGACGATGATGTACATCGCCGTGAGGAAGGTCGTGATGCCCGCGACGACTTCGGTTTTGGTGCGCGATCCTGCCGAGCGAATGCTGAAGAAGCGTTCGATGCCGGTCACGTCGCGCTGTGTGCTTGCGGTCGTGTCCATCGTTACTGCTTCCAGTGCGTGTCGAGGCGCGCGATCATCGCGGCGCGTTCCGCGTCGGTGACGAACGACGCTTCCAGGCTGTTGCGCAGCAGCGTGTAGACTTCGCGATCGTCCAGCTTCAACGCATCGACGATGGCGAAGTAGTTCGCGTTGACATAGCCGCCGAAGTACGCGGGATCGTCGGAGTTGATCACGATCGCGACGCCCTGATCGAGCAGGTCCTTGAGCATATGTTGGGTCATGTCGTCGAACACGCAGAGCTTGATGTTCGACAGCGGGCATACGGTCAGCGCGATGCGCGAATCGGCGAGACGCGCGACCAGCGCGGCGTCCTCGATGCTGCGCACGCCGTGATCGACGCGATCCACCTTCAGGAGATCGAGCGCTTCGTAGACGTACGACGGCGGACCTTCCTCGCCCGCATGCGCGACCAGTTTCAGGCCGCGTTCGCGCGCTTTCGCGAACACGTGCTCGAACTTCGACAGCGGATGGCCGCGCTCCGACGAATCGAGCCCGACGCCGATCAGCCGATGCTTGTATCGATCGAACAAGGGCAACGCGGCTTCGTACGTGGCGAGTGCGTCTTCCTCAGAAAGATGCCGGAGGAAGCACAGGATCAGCTTCGACGTGAGGCCGTGCTTTTCGCCATCGGCCAGCGCGCGCTCGATGCCGGCGACCACCGTATCGACCGATACGCCGTGCGCCGTATGCGTCTGCGGATCCGAAGAAGATCTCCGTATGCGTGACGTGATCGGCGAGCGCGCGTTCGACATACGCCATCGTCATGTTGTAGAAATCCTGCTCGTGCAGCAGCACGCTCGCGCTCGCGTAATAAATGTCGAGAAACGATTGCAGATCGGTGAACGCGCGTAGGCTTCGCGCAGCGCATCGATCGACTCGTACGCGAGCTTCACGCCGTTGCGTTTGGCGAGGTCGAAAATCAGCTCGGGTTCCAGCGAGCCTTCGATATGGATATGTAGCTCTGCCTTCGGTGCGCGCAATCTTGTCGGCGAGTGTGGGATTCATGGGCTTTCTTCTGTTGGGGCTTGCGATTTCCGTCTGTGGCTTCAGACGGTCTGTTGCGCCGCCGCGCGCGGGCGCGTTGGCTTCGCCCGCTTGCAGCAGTTGGGCTGCCGCTGCAACGGCGATGACTTCGGGCGCCTTATCGACGATGCCGTCGATGCCGATTGGGCACACCATCCGCTCGATCTTCGCCGGATCGATCTCGCGCGACCAGCCGGTGCTCGAACTGCTTCTTCTTCGTGTATGAGCCGATCATGCCGAAGAAGCCGAAATCGCCCCGCCGCAAGATGCATCTGGTAAGCGCGAGATCGACGGCATGGTTGTGCGTCACCACGACGAAGTAGGTGCCGGGCGGCGCCTGGTCGAGGGCTTCGTCGGGCGTGTCGTTGGGCTCGATGGTCACGTTGTCCGGCACAAACTGCGCGGCGGGGAAGGCCGCGTCACGTTCGTCGACCCAGGTCACGTGGCACGGCAGAGTGGCCAGCACGCGCACCAGCGCCGCGCCCACATGACCCGCGCCGAAGAGCACGACATTGAAGTCGCGCGGCGCGATGGTTTCGGTCAGGAGCGCGCCGCTCTCGTCGAAACCGGCGCCGTCCCACAGCAGGCAGTCGGCGTCGGTCGTGCCCGCTTCGGGATCGGAGAGCATCACGGTATCGGGCTTCGGCGCGAAGGACACCCTGCGCACGGTCGATATGCCTTGCGCGGTGCATTTCGCGAGCGTTGTCACCCAGTTGAGCTCGGACACTTCGAGCCGTTCGAACGCCAGCACCACCGCGCTGCCGCAACACTGGCCGAGGCTCGGCCCGAGCGCAAAATGCTCGAGCTTTCGCTTGCGCGGACTGCGCATGTCGTCCTTCAGCACGCGCCGAGCGGTTTCGATGGCCTTCCATTCCAGACGGCCGCCGCCGATAGTGTAGCCGCATCTTCACGCGTGACGATCATCTTTGTGCCCGGCTCGCGCGGCGCGGAGCCTTCGACACGCGCGACCGACCGTCACGAGCACGACGGCGTTGCCGTGCGCGAGCAGGTGTTGCAGGTCGTTCAGCCAAACTTGCATCGAGTGAGCTCCAAAAATGGTCGTGATGGTGTCGTCAAAGACGCTAGTTTACCGGGGTGGCGCGGCGGGCACGGCGGACGCGTCCATGAAGTCGTGAAGAAGGAAAGCGGCGTCGAAGCGCGCGGGCGGCCTCGATGGAACGGCCCTGCGCGCCGGGGGGAAACGCTGGCGCATGCAGGCGTGACGCCGTGTCGAAGGAAGCGGATGGTTTGCGTTGTCGTGACTGAAATAGACATTGCGGATCATCAGGCGCGCGTTACGCGGTTTCCGTTCACTTCACGGGTTGCTGGAGAATGCATTCGAACCACCGGTTCGGGCACTCGCTTCGGCTGCCTGAAAGCAAAACGGACTGTGCGCACGTAGATCGTCATCCAAACACGACCATAGCATCCCAATATCTCAAAAAGATTGTCGGGCTGATATCAAGGTTATGCGGATGTGCTGATGCGTGAAAGGGGAGGAAAAACGAGACGCGTGCGGGCAGTCGAACCGCCCGCACGGTGGAGGAAAGTAGGAAAACTTACCGGACCGCGGAGCGCAGTTTGCGTTTGGTCCGCAGGCTGAGGAGCACGAACACAAAAATGATGGCGAAGGCGACCAGCGACCATTGCGGCAGCGAGAGCCCGAGAATAGGCGGATAAGACGTCTCGCACGAGCCTGCGACCTTGAAGACTTGCGGCAGCCAGCGCGCGGGCGGCAGACCGTCGATGATCGGCTGCAGCGCGTCGAATCCGCAATTGAAGCCGGGGTTGGCCTGCACGTAGACGTGCCGTGCGGCGGTGGCGAGCCCGCCGAGCGCGGAGATCGCGACCAGCGTTTCGAGCAGCGCAATGCCGCGCCAGTTGCTGAAGCCCGCGCCGAGAAACGCGAACACCGCGACCAGCACGAAGAAATAGCGCTGGACGATGCACAGCGGACACGGGTCTTCGTTATGAAAGAACTGAAGATAGAGCGCGCCGCCGACCAGACCCAGCGACACGAAGCCGAGTAGCGTCAGCAGACGACGTTCACGGCACAGGACGCGGTCGTCCTGGTGCATTGAAAATTGATGTAAAGACTTGTTCATTGGTTCGCAACGATTCGAGAAGGAAGTACCTGAGTTGCGGAGCAGCGTGGTGGATTCTAGCGCGAACGGCTGATACGAAACATTTGCCCTTCGGCAGACATTCGGCAGACATCAACGCGTCGTCTCGAGCACCGCTTCGACGGCGCAGCCGATCGACAGCAGGGTATCGTCGGAATTCGGCGCGGCCGCGATTATGAGGCCGACCGGCGCCTCGCCGCGCAGATGGCACGGCAGCGACATCGCGCAGGCATCGAGGAAATTGAAGGCGGTCGGATTGCGCAGGATCAGCGCGTTGGTGCGCAGAAACAGATCGTCGTCCTGCTCCAGTTCGGCGATGCGCGGTGGCAGCATCGGCACGGTCGGGCAGATGGATGGCGTCGCGCTGCCAGAGCGTGGTGCGGGCCTCTTCGATCATCGCGCACGGGCTTCGCACAGGTCGATGTATCCGCTGCGCTGGCAGCTTCGGCGCGCGACAGGCGCGCGAGCACGCGCGGATCGTACTCCGACGCATGCGCCGCGACCAGCTTGCGATGCCACGCCCACGCTTCAATGGCCACCAGCGGAAAGCGGCTGAGTTCCGGCAAGCGGTCGAGCGGCGCGAAGCGCACGTCTTCGACCAGCGCGCCCGCGGCCGCGAGATGATTGATCGCCATGGCGATTGCGCTCGCGACCGGCGCTTCGACATCGTTCGTCACGTAATGTGTGAGGACGCCGAGGCACGCCTTCGAGCTGACGCGTGGCGGGCACGTTCAGTTCGCGTCCCGCGAGAATGCGGTCGACCAGCGCACAACAATGCAACGGTATGGCCGATGGGACCGAAGGAGTCGAGCGTCTTCGACAGCGGCACGCCGCCCTGTTTTGGGATGCGGCCCGTGGTCGGCTTGAAGCCGGTCAGGCCGCACATCGCGGCGGGAATGCGGATTGAGCCGCCGGTGTCGGTGCCGAGCGCGCTGGCGGCCATGCCGTCCGCGACCGATGCCGCTGCGCCCGAAGACGGGCCGCTCGTAATGCGCGCATCGCCCGGCACGTCCGCGTGATAAGGCGAGTGCAGCGTGCCGTAGTGAGGATTGAGGCCCAGCCCCGAATACGCGAACTCGCTCATGTTGGTGCGTCCGACGATCACGGCGCTCGCGCGCCGGACAAAAGACGCGAGTCCGCGCGCGTGACCTTGCCTTCGAAACAGGTCCTTGACCGATACGGGAATGCCCGCGAGCGGCGACAAGCACCGTGCCGGCGCGTCGTGGGCGCGGGCGTGCTCGGCATCGACTGCAGGAAGACGGTCGAGCCCTGTCCCGACGGGTCCGCGATGCGCTCGGGCGCCGTCTCGACCAGCGCGCGGCTGGTCGTGCGGCCGCTGTGGAGATCGGCGGCGAGTTGGGCAAGCGGGGCGAACTGCGGCGAAGTGGTTGGCATGGCGTCGTGCAGTGGCGTGGTGAGTTGCGAGACGCGGGACGCGGACGACGCGTTCGACGTGTTTCGATGGCGCGCGGCGCGATCGGCATAAGAACGGACCGCGCGCAAGGTGCCTGCCATTCTAAGCCAGCGCAGTAATTAGCCGGCCCTGAATAATCCTATTAAGCGCCGACGGCACTCATGCCGCAAGTAACTCCCCAACCAGGCGACTAAGGCAACGCTGAAGCAGCCGGTTGTATTCATCGATTCAGGCGCAAATAGCGGCAGATTCATCGTGAGTGAGGCTTTGCGCCTGGATTTCCGGTCCACCAGGGTGTTGCGCCTGGGCCTGCGGCCCGCTTTCCCCCATTACGGGCGAACCTGTGCCATCAATCGCTTGCGCGAAAGATAGACGTTGGTCAACGCCAGCGCGACGAAAGCCCGATTGGCGTTCTTCGCCAGACCCCGATAGCGCACCTTCGTGAAGCCCCACAGGCGTTTGACAACAGCAAACCCCTGCTCAACGCGAGCACCGATCTTCGACTTGTTGCGATTCTTGCCGCGTGCTACCTTGCCAACTTCGCCCGCCCGGCACGTACGCTGATTGGTGAAGTCGCGTGCCTTGGCGGCCTTGCCACGGATCAGCGCTTTCTGGCTCGCATAGGCGCTATCTCCATAGACGCCTTGCTCTT
>LFLF01000145.1 GCA_001184395.1 Candidatus Paraburkholderia calva
ACGACCGTTGCCATGTTTCGGGTAATAGGGTTCGGTTACCGCACACAGTTCGGTCCACGGAACGATCGTGTTTATCGTGTCAAGCAACTCGTCGCGTCGCGTGCGCTTGCGGCAAGTCTCGAACCCCGCACCTTGATCCGCGGCCATCGCCAGCGTCTGCTGCTTCATCGTCGTTTGCCTTTCTCCTTGCACGTGCGCTCTATAACACCTGACAAGCACAAGCAGTGGACTTAATCAGCATTGCCTTAGGCAACTTGAGCAATCAGCTCGCTTACTTCGGGGCCTTGATGGCGATCTCATTGCAATTATGGGCATCACCGCGAACATCTCAGTGCGTCTGAAGCAATTGTCGAGATGGAGCATGCGGTCGACGCCTAGATGCGATGATTTTTTAGAAGCAGTCTGCTCGTCAAGTTGATGATCGAACAAACAAAGGCTCGCCTACGCAACGAAATCATCAAACGTAAGCATCGGAAGAATTCATACTGCTGATCTTTCATCAACGCATCACTCACAACCAACCCACGCCCGCACCTCCCACACCTACATCCGCGCCGCTGGAAAAAGCCAGGCATTATAAGTCAAAAAAACACCCATCCCCTTCTGCCCGTATGCAACGGACAGATGGAATATGGATAAATGTGCTGGCCCGCTCCCAGCAAACTGGTCCTCACGCTACATCGCTCTACGGTAACTATGAAGCCGTGCTCAATCGCACCGCGTCTAGCACGAAAACCTTATGAGATGCTTAAGAATTGGTCCGCCATCGTTGATTATGCCGTTCTTCCTATCAACGCTTCTTTGTTGTAGTTGTCATTAGTTGGGCAATCAATACACATGATTACATCGAGTTGACACCAAGTGGAATCGTTCTCATTTTCATTTATAGGACTTACACCGTAATGTACAATTTTATCTGCGTTGACATCGATGAAATTGGCGTTTCGATATTCATTAACACGATGTCACTATACCTTAAAATAACAGGTTATGCCATGGAAGCTCGACGAATCAGCCAAGAGTCTTCGGGGGCGGGGTTGCGTCCAATCGGTCGTACTCGAGAGTTAGCTCGCCATACTACTATAGTCCTTGTCATCACATGGAGTTCGCTGGTCGGCAGCGCGTTCGCGGCGGCAAGTCCCGACGCCACACCCGAAGCCTCCGAAACCGACCTGAACATCCAGGCGCAGCCGTCCAGTTTCTGGACCGGCTTCTGGACCCGCCAGAACTTACTCGGCGACATGGGCGGCCTGCGTCCATGGCTCAGCAAATACGGCGTCACGTTCCAGTTGACGGAAACGAGCGAGTACCTGGCCAACGTGCGCGGCGGCCTCGGTCGCGGCGGCACGTATGACGGTCTCAGCACGGCGACGGTCGGCGTCGATACGCAGAAAGCCTTCGGCTTGCCAGGCGGCCAGTTCAACATCAGCGCGCTGCAAATTCACGGCACCAATCTCAGCACGCGCTATCTCGGCACGCTCAACGCGGCGAGCGGGATCGAGGCGGAAGGCACCACGCGGCTGTGGGAGTTATGGTATCAGCAGTCGTTCCTGAACGAGCGTGTGGATGTGAAGATCGGCCAGCAGAGCATCGATCAGGAATTCATCACGAGCACGTATGCGGCGACCTTCATCAACACGATGTTCGGCTGGCCCGCGCTGCCGTCTTACGACATGCCCTCGGGCGGCCCGGCGTATCCGGTCTCGGCGCTCGGCATGCGCGTGCGCGGCCAGATCACGCCGTCGCTGACCGCGCTCGCGGGCATGTTCGACGGCGACCCGCTCGGCAACAACCCGGACAACCTGCACGGCACCAACTTCAATCTGCATAACGGCACGCTGTTCATCGGCGAATTGCAGTATGCGATCAACCAGTCGTCCGATGGCGAGATGGTCGGTGCGAACAGCAACGCGTTGCCGGGCACATACAAGCTGGGCGTCTGGTACAATAACCGCCTCGACGATCAGCGCTTCGACAATACGGGCGCGTCGCTGGCCAATCCGGCATCGTTGGACACGGCGCAATCGCATCACGGCAACTACAGCTTCTACGCGGTCGCCGATCAGATGGTGTGGCACCCCGACCCCGACGAGCCGCGCAGCATCGGCGTGTTCGCACGGCTGATGGGCGCGCCGGGCGATCGCAATCTCGTGAGCTTCGCCGCGAATGCGGGCTTGGTGATGAAGGCGCCCTTCGGGGGCCGCGACAACGACAGCGTGGGCCTCGCGGTGACGTATATCAAGGTCGGCAGCCATGTACACGACGCCGATTTCGATGCCCGCAACTTCCTCGGCACGCCCTATGGCGTACGCACGCAGGAAACCACGCTGGAGGCGACCTACAACTACCAGGTCACGCCGTGGTGGATCATGCAGGCCGATGCGCAATATACTTTCAACGTGGGCGCTGGCCAGAATCCGAACGATCCGACTCGGCCGCTGCGCAATACCTTCGTGCTCAGCGTGCGCGCGAACCTTACATTCTGACACTCCACGACACCGATTCCATGACACAGCTCTGCATCCACGACATGACGGTCATTCATCACACGCGCGCTGCCCTGTTTTCGACGAAGCGTCTGCTCGTCGCGTGCTGCGCCGCAAGGCTTTCTCGAAACGCTGCACCGGAACACAACGCTCATCAACACCGTGCCGGACAACGGCGATCAGAACCCGTATGCGCTGTTCGTCGTGCCGGTCTCGGCGGGCACGATCCAAAAGGACGACGTGCTGATCGACAACTTCAACAACGCGGCCAATCTGCAGGGCACCAGCAGCACCATCGTCAACTATCACCCCGACACGAAAGAGATGTCGCTGTTTGCGCAGATTCCGCGCGATCTCAAGGAATGTCCCGGCGGCGTCGGCCTCTCCACCGCGATGACCATGCTCAAGTCGGGCTGGGTGATCGTCGGCAGCACGCCGAGCAACGACGGCACCACTGGCACCAAGGGCGCGGGCTGTTTCATCGTGCTTGATCCGAACGGCAAGATCGCGAAGGTGTGGTCCAGCCCGAACATCAACGATCCGTGGGGCAACATGGCCGTGGTCGACAACGGTGCGAGCGCGACGCTGTTCGTCAGCATGGCGGGCTTCGGCGTGGGAGATGCGAACGGCAATCCGCCGCCCCTGTTCAAGCAAGCCACCGTGCTGCGTCTGGACCTCGACGTGCCCAACGCTCAGGCGCGGGTCATCAAAAAGGAAACCGTGATTGGCAACGGCTTCGGCGCGCAGGCCAACAAGGGCGTGTTTCTGGTCGGGCCGACCGGCCTCGCGCTGTCGGCTGATCAGAAGCTGCTGTATGTATTGGATGCGATCGGCAACCGCCTGACTGAAATCGACGATCCGCTGATGCGTGACACCAGCGCGGGCGGCGGGCGGCAACTCACGGCGAACGGCCTGCTGCATCGTCCGCTCGCGATGGTCACCGCGCCCAACGTTCATCTGCTTGTGACCAACGCGCTCAACGGACAGGTGGTCGAGATCATCCCCGAAACCGGCAAGCAGCTCTATGCGCGCTGGATCGACACCGACAAAGCGCAAAGCCCGCCGGGCAACGGCGACCTGTTCGGCATCGCGATGACGCCGGAAGGCGACGGGTTCTACGTGCAGGACGATGTCAACACGCTCGTCATCGCGAAGTAAGGGCGACGCGTCACGACATCGGCAAGAAGGAAGCCGCATCATGGAAGACGATCAGACGAAGCCGCGCCGCCCCGGCCGGCGCGGTTTTCTGAAGGCAGGCACGGCGGCAGGTTTCGCATCGACGGCGGGTGTATCGCGCACGCGGCGCTGACACGCCACCCGCCGACGACCCGCAGCGGCAGACCGGAGCCGTTATAACGGCTTGCATCAGGCGGGCATCGTGACGCCGCAGCAAGAGCCATACTTACTGGTGGCCTTCAGCGAGGACCGACAGCCGCAACGAACTCGTGGCGCTGCTGCGCGCGTGGACACAGGGGCGGCCCGCATGACGCGTGGCGACACTGCCGCCGCGCTCGCCACGCCCGAGAACCAATCCGCGCCCGATTCCGCCGATGTGCTCGGCCTCGGCGCATGACGATCACGTTCGGCTTTGGCCCCGCGAGCAATGGATGCGACCGCTTCGGTCTCGCGGCCAGGCGCCGCGCCGCGCTCGTCGATCTGCCGCGCTTCAACGGCGATCAACTGGTGCCGGAAAAGACCGGTGGCGATCTGATGATTCAGGCCTGCGCGAACGACGCGCAAGTCGCGTTTCATGCGCATGCGGTGCGCCAGTTGGCGCGCATGGGCACGGCGGCCGACGTCACGACGATCCGCTGGGTCAGGCGGGCTTCCTGTCGGGCCCCAAGGGACAAGACACCGCGCAATCTGATGGGCTTCAAGGACGGCACCAACAATCCGCCGACGGCGCAACCCAGAGCGATGAACCAGTTCGTCTGGGCCGATGGCGCAGATGCCGCCTGGATGAAGGGCGGCACCTATACAGTCGTGCGGCGTATACGGTATCACGCTCGAACACTGGGACACGATGGAACTCGGCTTTCAGGAGCAGGTGTTCGGACGTCACAAGTACAGACAGCGGCGCGCCCATCGGCAAGAAGAATGAATTCGATCCGGTCGATCTCGATGCCGCCGACAAGGACGGCAATACCGTGATCGCCGAGAACTCCCATGTGCGATTGTCGAATCACATGACCAACAGCGGCATGCAGATCTTGCGCCGCTCGTACTCATATAACGACGGCACCAATTTCTATATCGAGCGCTGGCCGCCGTAGCGTCAGGAAACCGAGTACGACGCGGGGCTGATCTTCATCGCGCATCAGTCGGACCCGCGCACGGGCTTCATTCCGATCAACGCGAAGCTCGCGAAGTTCGACATGGTGAACCAGTTCACGACGCACGTGGGCAGCGCGATCCTCGCGTTGCCGCCCGGCGCGAAGGAAGGCTCGCATATCGGCGCGGCACTGTTCGAAGCATGAGCGCGGGCATCGACGCCCGTAAAACAACACGTCAAGAGGAAAGGCTTCATGGCTCAATCACGGTGGGTCCCGTAGCAGCAATTGTCGCAAGTGGTGATGTTGTCGCTGTCGATCGCGGCGAGCGCGCATGCCGCTTCGATCATCGTCTACAACGCGCAGCACGGATAGGTCATGAACCTGCTCGCGAAGGACTTCGAGCAGCAGACCGGCATCGACGTGAAGGTGCGCAACGGCGAAGGCCCGGCGCGCGCGGCGCAGTTCGTCGCCGAAGGCGCCAACACGCCGGCGGACGTGTACTTCACCGAGAACTCGCCCGAACTGATGCTACTCGAAGAAAAAGGCCTGCTCGGCAAGGTCGATGTGGCCACCCTCACCGTGATCCCCGCGCACTTCAATTCGCCCACGGGCCAATGGGTCGGCGTGACCGCGCGCGAAAGCGTGCTCGCCTATAACACCGGCAAGATTCAGAGGCGTCGCAATTACCGCCTTCGCTGTTCGATCTCGCCCGGCCGGAATGGAAGGGCAAGATCGGTATCGCGCCAAGCGATGCGGACTTTCTGCCGCTCGTGAGCGCTGTGCTCGCGCTCAAGGGACAGGAGCAGACGCTGCAATGGCTGAAGGGCCTCAAGATATTCGACGACGAAGGCGTGGTCGCGGCAGTGAATCGCGGCGGCGTGGCAACCGGCGTCATCAATAACTACTACTGGGCGCACCTGCATGCCGAACTCGGCGACAAGGCCACGCGCAGTGTGCTGTATCCACTATGGCAACGGCGATGTGGGCGGTCTCGTCAATGTGTCGGGCGCGGCGATCATGAAGAACGCGCACAACGCCGATGGCGCGCAGCAGTTCCTCAAGTATCTCGTCAGCGGGCGCGCAGGCGTTGATGGCCAAGAGCCGCATCAGCTACGAGTATCCGCTGCATGCGGGCGTCGCGCCCGATCCGCTGCTCAACCCTTCGATCAGTTGCAACCGCCGGCGCTGTCGCTCGAACAGCTCGGCAACGATAGCCAGGCGGGCAAGCTGCTGCGTCAGGCCGGACTGATCTGAGGCCCGCGCGGTGAGCCACGTGATCGAGCCGGGTGAAGCGGCCGCGGCGCTGGATGCCTCTTCGCGTGATGCCGCCGCGCGCGTTGTTCGCAAGCGCCGCGATAAGCGCGCTGCTGGTGCTCGCGCCCATCGCGTTCACGCTGTATCGCGCAAGCGCTGGCCGTCTCGACGATGCGATCGAGTTGCTGTTCCGCCCGCTCGTCGGCGAGTTGATGATCAACACGTTGATCATCACGGTGAGCGCGACGCTGGTTTGCGCGCTGGTCGGCACGGCGGCGTGGTTCGTCGAACGCACGCATCTGCCGGCGCGCCGCCTCTGGGCAATGCTCTGTGCTGCCCCGCTCGCGATGCCCGTGTTTGTCTCGAGCTACGCGTGGGTGTCGATCAGTCTCGATTTGCAGGACTTTGCGAGGGCGTTGCTGGTCATCGCGTCGTCGTATTTTCCGCTAGTGTATCTGCCTGTCGCAGCGGCGTTGCGCGGCATGGACCCCGTGCTCGAAGAGAGAGCGCGCTCGCTCGGCTGCGGACGATGGCTGGTCTTCACACGCGTCGTGCTGCCGCAACTGCGGCCCGCGCTGCTCGGCGGCATGCTGCTGGTCGTGCTCGGCGTGCTGTCGGAGTTCGGCGCGTTTCAGATGCTGCGCTATCGCCCCTTCACCACCGAGATTTACGCGGAGTACCGCACGAGTTTCGACAACGGAGGCGCGTCGCTCGTCGCGTGCGTGTTGCTAATGATGTGTCTCGTCGCGCTCGCTCTCGAATTCAGGCTGGCCGCGCGCGGTATGAACGCGTGGATCGCAGTGCACGGCGGTCGCGGCACGAACTTGGCCGCTGGCGCTGGCCCGTGCTGTCGGGTTTCGGCGCGCTGGTCGTGATCACGCTCGGTGTGCCGCTCGGCATGATCGCGTTCTGGCTCACGCAGGAGGGCGCCGCCGTTACGCCCGCCGAGGTCTCGCCGCAGTTGCTGTGGAACGCGACGCTGTCGTCGGTCGGCTTCTCGGACTGCTCGCTGCCGCCGGGTGCTGGCGTTTCCGCTCGCGCTGTTGCTGGTGCGCTATCCGGGCCGCATCGCGACCGCGATAGAACGCACGGTGTTTTTCGCGCAAGGCGTGCCGGGGCTCGTCATCGCGCTGGCGATCGTCTCACTCGCGGTGCGCGCGTTGCATTGCAGCCGCTCTATCAGGGCACGACGCTGCTGATCGCCGCGTATGCGATCCTGTTCCCACCGCTCGCGCTGGTCAGCGTGTGCGCCACGCTGATGCAGGCGCAACCGCGTCTCGAAGACGCCGCGCGCGCTCGGACTCAGCGCCATCCAAACCTTCCTGCGCGTGATGCTGCCGCTCGCGGGTCCCGGCTTCGGCGCGGCGGCCGCGATGGTCTTCATCTCGGTCGTCACCGAACTCAACGCGACGCTGCTGCTCGCGCCGCTCGACACGCATACGCTCGCCACACAGATCTGGTCCGATACTCGCCCTCTCCTTCGCCGCCGCGTCCTATGCGGCGCTGCTCACCTTCATCTCGTTCTGCACATCGGGCCTGCGGTTCGTGCTGCTCGGACGCTCCGCCGTGGCCGCCGCTTCATGAGCGATCTTCACGTCCAGGGCCTGCACAAGTCCTTCGATCGGCACGCGGTGCTGCACGGCATCGATTTCGCGATGTCGCACGGCACCTTGTTCGCGCTGCTCGGACCATCGGGCAGCGGCAAGACCACGCTGCTTCGCTTGCTATGCCGTTTCGAACGCGCCGATGCGGGCACGATCGATTTCGACGGACGCCGCGTGGAGGGTCCGGGCGCGCACGTGCCGGCGGAACAGCGGCGCATCGGCTATGTGCCGCAGGAAGGCACGCTGTTTCCGCATCTGTCGGTGGCAGAGAACATCGTGTTCGGCTTGCCGCGCGGACAGCGGCGCGCACATCACCGGGTGGCGGAGCTGATTGAACTGGTCGGCCTGCCATCTGGCTACGCGCAGCGCGTACCGCAGCAGATCTCGGGCGGTCAGCAGCATGTGGCCCTGGCGCAGACCAGCACGACGGCCGCGCTCGTCACGCACGATCAGGTCGAGGCGCTTTCGCTCGGCCAGCGCAGCGCGGTGTTGTGGAATGGTAAGCTGGTGCAGAGCGCACCGGCGCAGGCCATCTACCGGCGGCCGGCCACGCGCGAACTGGCGGAATTCATCGGCGATGCGGTGCTGCTGCGTGGCAGCTCGGAAGGCGATTTCGCACGGTGCGCGCCCGGCAGACTGCGGCTTTTCGAAGCCGTCGAAGGCTGCGCGGCCGATGTGATGATCCGCCCCAAACAGATTCGGCTCGCGCCTGCGGCATCGCATGGATGCGGGCAAGCGCGCCTGACTGGTGTCGCCTTCAGCTGCCGCGATGCGCTCGTCGAACTCGCGTTCGTGCATGCGGACGGCACGACGACGATCACCGCATGCGTGCACGGACACGCCGCGCATCGGCGAATGCGTGGACGTGTCCGTCGAAGGCAACGTGATGGCTACGCGGCAAGCGCCGCCCTCGCAGTACTACTATAGAGAAGCGTCCTGTGGGCGCAAGACGTTGTGTCGGCACTAAATCGCTTAATGGGCCAACGCTGTGGCTGCTATTCTTGCTTGCCGATAAAGGCAATGAATGGTCACGGAGCCTGCGGGATGTGTGAGCCTACCACTTAAGGCACAGATCGACTTCAGTCCTTTTTCGACCGGGAACGCGCTATGAGCTGGAACATTGATGATGATCTGCCAATCGACGCGACGCGCGACATGGCGCTCATAGCTAAGATATCGCTGCACGTGCGGGAGAACTCTCACGTGTTCAACTCGGACAACGCGCGTCGTGACTTGTCAATTTTCAGCGGTTACGAATCCAATAAAGTCTTCATGCATTACGTCACGTTGATCGACGCAGCTTTTATTGAAGGTGGATACGACATTCAGACAGAGACCGTCACTGCCCGTTTTCTCACGGGGCAAGTCAAGACCTTTCGGAAGAAATGGCAAGTCGCGGCCCTAGCCTCTTCTCAGCTTAGGTTACGGTCGACGCTGACCGAACTATATTTTGCCTGCAGCACACCAGATAAGGGGCTGAATGCTGAAGATCCTACACAGTGAGTCATCGCGAGGATGGGGTGGTCAGGAGATCCGTACCCTAAAGGAAATGTTGGCGTTGCGTGAACGCGATCACACCGTTGAGTTGCTTTGTCTCCGCGATGCAAATCTGGGCATCCGTTGCGCGGAACATGGCTTTGTGGTGCATCATGCTAGCATGCGCGGCGGCAACATGCGTTCGATGATTCGCGTCAAGGCACTATTGCAACGCCGGAGGTTCGATGTGCTCAACACGCACAGTGGTCACGATAGTCTCATCGCGGGCGCGGCCGGATGGTTCGCGAGTACGCCGCTGATCGTGCGCACGCGGCATCTCGCGCTACCTATTACTTCGCTCACGACCTATACGTGGATTCCTCATCGGGTGATCGCCATAAGTCATTACGTGCGGCGCTACTTGATTTCGGCGGGCGTCCCCGAGAACCGCGTTCATACGATTTATAACGGCATTCCTAAACCTGATTTGCCTGCAAATTCGACCCTGCGTGCCGAGCTTCGCATCGGGGCGGAAGCAACCGTGGTGTGCATGGTCGAGATCATGCGCGATGAGAAAGGCCACGAGGATCTCATCACCGCCGTGCTGCCGCTGTTTGAATCGCATCCGTATCAGAATGTCGTGATGGCAGGCGACGGGCCCGCGTTTGAACGGATCAAAGGCATTGTGCGCCGGCTCGATCTCGAACAGCGCATTCACCTACTCGGCTTTCGCACCGACATCCCGAATATCTTCCGCGGTAGCGATATGTTCGTATTGCCGACGCGTCAGGAAGCGCTTGGTCAAGCCTTCATCGAAGCGATGGCGGCAGGCTTGCCGGTGATCGGCACGCGCGTCGGCGGAGTGCCCGAACTGATTCAGGATAATGTCAACGGCCTGCTCGTGCAGCCGCACGATCCTATCGCTTTACGCGCGGCGATCAAACGTATGATTGAAGACGGTGCGCTGCGTGAGCGGTTGCGTCTTTCAAGTTTGCACATCATCGAGCGTGGCTTCGCGATAGAGGATATGGCGTGCGAGACCGAGTTGTTGTATCGTCGTGCGCTTCACGAGCGAGGAAGACAGCGTTGACGTCAGTGGAAGCATTAAGGCAACGCTGATTAATTCCACCATTAGTGCTTGTCAGGTGTTATAGAGCGCACGTGCAAGGAGAAAGGCAAACGACGATGAAGCAGCAGACGCTGGCGATGGCCGCGGATCAAGGTGCGGGGTT